>JAZBLP010000030.1:0-40088 GCA_037033305.1 Actinomycetota bacterium
AGGACTCGTCGCGGCAGCTAAGAAGAAGCAGACCGCCGAAAGGCATGCGGCCATGGTAGCAGGGATGGCGATCCGCTCCGACCTGCCGTGAGACGATCGCACGTCACGAGACACTGTCAGGCATGAGCACTTCGCACAGCCGCATGGTCCTCGCTGCAGTCACCCTCCTCGGGGTGTGCGGTCTCGCCGCGTGCTCGTCCGGTTCCGGCGCGGCGCCCGCACCGACGAGTTCTGCCTCACCGACCTGGCATGCCGCGAGCGTCCCGCCACCGGAAGGACGGGTGATCGGCACCGGCATGGTGCTCGATGTGAGCGGTGAGCCTCAACTCTGCCTCGGCATCGTCGCCGAGTCGTATCCGCCGCAGTGTTCGGGACTCCCCCTCGACGGCTGGACCTGGGACGGGGTCGACGGGAGCGAGTCCGACGGCGACACCACGTGGGGAACCTACGCCGTCTACGGGACGTTCGACGGCGAGCGATACACGGTCACCGATCCTCCGATCATGCTCGCCCTGTACGACCCCGTCCGACCGGAGGATCCTACGGGCGGTGGCGAAGGCACGAGCTCAGAGGCGGACCTGGCGCAGGTGTCCGACGAGCTGTCGAGTTCGGTGGGACGTGATGTGCTCACCCTGTGGACCGAGCGCGGGTATGTCTGGGTGCAGGTGGTCTGGGACGACGGCTCGGTGCAGAACGCGATGGATGCGGCGTACGGCGACGGCGTCGTGGTCGTGACGTCTGCGCTGCGCGAGATCGACTAGGCCGACGGGATCAGCGCGAGCTTTCCGCCAGGGTGCCCCTCGGCGAGAAGCGCGAGCGCCGCCGGAGCGTCCTGCAGCGCGAAGGTCCGCGCCACGGGAACGACGAGATCGCCGTTCTGCGCGAGAGCGATGAGTTCGCCGCGCACCTCGTCTCGGAACCGCGCGCTCGCGGGCATCGAACCCGCGATCACCCGGATGCCGTCGGAGGCCGCCCTCCGCATCGCCGCGATCGTCACGATCCGCGCGCGGTCCGGGACCAGTTCGAGGGACACGTCCACGGCCTCGTCCGTGCCCACTGCGTCGAGGGCTGCCGAGACGCCCGCCTCGCCCGCGGCATCCCGGACCCGAGCCGCCAGACCTGGTCCGTACCGCACGGGGACTCCCCCGAAACGACTGACGACATCGAACCGCTCGGGTGCCGCCGTGCCGATCACTCGGATCCCCCGCAACGCGGCCTGCTGCAGCACGCTCACTCCCACCGCACCGGACGCTCCGTGGAGAAGCACCGTCTCTCCCGGTGCCGCACCGGTCACCCAGAGCATCTCCGCGGCGGTGGTGCCGGCCAGCAGCAGGTTCGCAGCCTCTGCGTGCGTGAGTGTGGTCGGCTTCGCGAAGGCCTTCTCGGCGGGCACGGTCAACTCGGTCGCATATCCCCCGCGCACGCGGAAGGCGACGACCTCGTCGCCCACTCTCGCCTGCCCCGAGCCGATCCGTGTGTCGGGACCGATCGCGCTGATCGTGCCGGAGACCTCATAGCCGATCGGCACCGGCAGCTGCACGCCCTCGCGCGCAGACGCCACGTGCTTGGCATCCGCCGGATTGACTCCTGCAGCCGCCACGCGGATCGTCACCTCACCGCGACCCGGAGACGGCACCTCGTGCTCGACGAACTCCCAGGTCTCCGGTTCTCCCCACGACGATGCGATCCAGTGCTGTGCGAGTGTCATATCGCGACCCTACCCCTGCGGGAGAGTCGTGCGGCCGTGGGTCAGAAGCCCAGGCGGCCGAGCTGCTTCGGATCGCGCTGCCATTCCTTGGCGACCTTGACGTGAAGGCCCAGGAACACCCTTGTGCCGAGAAGCTCTTCGATGCCGGCACGGGCCCGGCGACCGACATCCGCCAGGCGCTTGCCCTTGTGCCCGATGATGATCGCTTTCTGGCTGTCGCGTTCCACGACGATGGACGCATGCACATCGGTCAGGTCGGTGCCCTCCCTCGGGGCGATGTCGTCGATCACGACCGCGATCGAGTGGGGAAGCTCGTCGCGGACCCCGTCGAGCGCGGCCTCGCGGATCATCTCAGCGATCCGATCCTCCTCCGACTCATCGGTCGTGACCCCCTCGCCGTACAGAGCCGGCCCCTCGGGCATCAGAGCGAGCACCTCGTCGGCGAGCACCTCCAGCTGATCGTTCGTGAGTGCGGAGATCGGGATCACCGCGTCCCAGTCCTCCCGCAGCGCGTCGACCTCCATCAGTCGCTCGGTGATCTGGTCACGGCTGGCCGCGTCCGTCTTCGTGACGATGGCGATCTTCTTCGCGCGGCGGTAGCCGTCGAGCGACGTCGCGATGCGGCGATCGCCGGGCCCGACCTTCTCCGTCGCGGGCACACAGAAGCCGATCACGTCGACGTCGCCGAGCACCTGTTCGACGAGGTCGTTCAGACGCTCGCCCAGGAGCGTGCGCGGCTTGTGGATGCCGGGGGTGTCGACGATGACGAGCTGCCCCTGCGGACGGTTCACGATTCCGCGGATCGCGCGCCGAGTCGTCTGCGGCTTCTCGCTCGTGATCGCGATCTTCTCGCCCACCAGTGCATTCGTGAGAGTGGACTTTCCGACGTTCGGTCGTCCCACGAAGGTCACGAACCCGCTCCGCGTCTGCTCAGTCATCGTTTCCGTCTCTCTCATCTGCGGCGTGACCCGCCTCGTCTGCTGCTCGTTCCACGAAGACGGTCGCGATTCCGCGTCCTCGTCCTCGAGACGCGCCGCCGGTGAGAGTCAATCCCTCGACCGTCGCGGTGGATCCCGGCTGCGGGACCTGACCGAGGGCCTTGCCCAGCAGACCGCCGATGGAATCGACGTCCTCGTCTTCGAGTTCGAGGCCGAACAGATCGCCGACGTCCTCGAGCGAGAGTCGGGAGCTCACGCGATAGCGTCCGTCGCCGAGTTCGACGACCTCTGCCGATACCTGATCGTACTCGTCGGAGATCTCGCCCACGAGTTCCTCGATGAGGTCCTCCAGGGTCACGAGCCCCGAGATGCCGCCGTGCTCGTCGATCACGAGACACACGTGCACGGCATCCCGCTTCATCTGCTGCAACAGCGTCTCAGCGCGCATGGATTCCGGCACGAAGGTCGCAGGCCGGGAGATCGGACGAATGGATGCGGTTCGCCAGGCGTTCTCATCGCGGAAGGCGAACAGCACCAGATCCTTCAGGTAGAGAACTCCGACCACGTCGTCGGCGTCGTCGTCCACCACCGGCATCCGCGAGACGCCGCGCTGCAGGAAGAGCGTCATCGCCTCGCTCGTCGTCGCCGATGCATCGACGGTCACCATCTCGGTGCGGGGCACCATCACGGCACGCACGAACTGGTCGGTGAAGTCGAAGACGGAATGGATGAGGTCGCGGTCGTCAGCCTCGATCAGATCGTTCGAAGCGGCCTCGTCGACCATGCTCAGCAGTTGCTCCTCGGAGGTGAACGAGCTGCGTCCACGGCCGGGGGTCACCCGGTTGCCGAGCACCACGAGTCCCTGGGCCAGCGGCCCGAGGATGATGCGCAGCCCGCGGACGATGCGTGCGTTCGCGCGGAGCATCCCCTCCGCGTGGTGGCGGCCGAACGAACGGGGGCTCGCTCCGACGAGCACGAAGCTGATGCCCGTCATCAGCACTGCGGCGGCGAGCATCGCCCACCAGATGTTGTCGAACAGGATGCTGAACGCGACCGTGACGAGCACCGCGGCCGCAGTCTCTGCGAGTACGCGGATGAACGCGACGGAGTTGACATGCGCGTCCGGGTCGGCGGCGATGCGCACCAGCTGAGGGCCGTTGCGCCCCTCGGCTCCCATCTCCTGGATGTCCGAGCGGGACGTGACGCCGAAGGCGGCGTCGATCGCCGCCATGAGGCCGCCGAACGCGACGAGCAGGACGGCGCCCGCGAGCAGAAGGGCCGCGGTCATCGTCGACGTTCAGCCGCGGCGAAGCCCTGGATGAGCTCCTTCTGCAGGCCGAACATCTCGCGCTCCTCGTCGGGCTCGGCGTGGTCGAACCCGAGGAGGTGCAGCAGCCCGTGGGTGGTGAGCAGGATCAGCTCGTCCATCAGGGTGTGACCGGCGGCCTGCGCCTGCGCCTCGGCGACCTGAGGGCACAGCACGATGTCTCCGAGCAGCCCGGGGGCCGTGGGCCGATCCTCGGTGCCGGGGCGCAGCTCGTCCATGGGGAAGCTGAGCACGTCCGTCGGACCGGGCTCATCCATCCACTGCACGTGCAGAGCCTCCATGGCTCCCTCGTCGACGAGCACGATCGCGACCTCGGCGTCCGGGCTCACATGCATCTGGGCGAGGTTGAAGTCGGTCAGGCGCTGCAGCACGGTCTCGTCGACGTCGATGGCCGACTCGTTGTTGATCTCGATCATGGCTGTGCTCGTTTCATCAGGAGAGGCCTCGTTTCGGCATCCGGTCTCGGGGTCCTGGTCGCTGCGCGCCGCGTCGGTCGGCACGGTTGGCGAACTCCGCCGCCTGCTCGCGCTCGTAGCGCTGTGCGGTGCGCCGCTCGTCATACTCGCTGTACGCGTCGACGATGCGTCCGACGAGAGAGTGACGCACTACGTCGTCGCTCGTGAGCCGCGCGAAGTGGATGTCGTCGATGCCGTCGAGGACGCGGGTGACGAGCCGGAGGCCCGAGGACCCCTGCGGAAGGTCGACCTGAGTGATGTCGCCGGTGACGACCATCTTCGAACCGAAGCCGAGACGAGTTAGGAACATCTTCATCTGCTCGGGGGTCGTGTTCTGCGCTTCATCGAGCACCACGAACGAGTCGTTCAGCGTGCGGCCGCGCATGTAGGCGAGAGGGGCGACCTCGATCGTCCCTGTGGCCATCAGACGAGGGACGATCTCAGGGTCCATCATCTCGTTCAGCGCGTCGTACAGCGGGCGCAGGTACGGGTCGATCTTGTCGGTGAGCGTGCCGGGCAGGAAGCCGAGCCGCTCGCCGGCCTCGACCGCCGGACGGGTGAGGATGATGCGGGTGACTTCCTTGCGCTGCAGCGCCTGCACGGCCTTGGCCATGGCGAGATAGGTCTTGCCCGTGCCGGCCAGACCGATGCCGAAGACGATCGTGTTCTCCTCGATCGCGTCGACGTACTCCTTCTGGCCCAGCGTCTTGGGCCGGATGACCTTGCCTCTGGTCGACAGGATGGCTTCGCCGAGCACCTCGCTCGGGCGGGGGCCGCCATCGTTGCGCAGCAGGCGCGCCGAACTCGTGACGTCGCTCGGAGCGAGGTCATGACCGGCCTTCGTCATGGTCATCAGCTCGTCGACGAGGGTCTTCGCCTCAGCGACGGCCTCGGGCGCGCCGGTGAGCGTGATCTCGTTGCCGCGCACCAGCACCTGTACGTCTCGGTGCTCCTTCTCGAGCATCCGGAGCAGTCGATCCTGTGGACCGAGCAGCTGCACCATGGCGACACCGTCGGCGTAGATCTTCTCGACGGCGGTGTCGGATGCGGTGAAACGGTCGTTTTCGTCAGAAGCCAACGAGCTTGCTCTCCTCGATGTTGCCGAGCACATGGGCGTGCACGTGGAAGACGGACTGGGCGGCGCTCGCGCCGTTGTTGAAGATGAGGCGGTATTCGCCGTTCGCATGCTCGGAGGCGAGCTGCTTGGCTGCTGCGACGATCTCCGCAAGGAGCCCGGGATCGCCCGCGGCGAGCTCCGTGACGTCGCGGTAGTCCTCGGTCTTGGGGATCACGAGCGCGTGCAGGGGTGCCTGCGGGTTGATGTCACGGATCGCGAACACCCGTCCGGTGTCCAGCAGGATCTCCCCCGGGATGTCACCGGTCAGGATGCGCGTGAAGATCGAGGGCTCGGACATGCTCTCAGTCTACTGACCGCAGCGCTGCCGGGCCCGTAGTCCGATCACCAGCGACGGAGCGCGACCGACAGCACCGCGATCGCGGCGGGACCGGCCGTCGACGTACGCAGCACGGTATCCCCGAGCAGCACGCGCTCGGCGCCGGCGTCCGAGAGCTTCGTGAGCTCTTCGTCTGAGATGCCGCCCTCCGGTCCGACCACGAGCACGATGTCCCGTCCGTCCGGCTCGAGCTGCGACAACCGGGTGGGCGCGGTCGGGTCGAGGAGCAGCACCCGCTGCGACGCGGCGCGGGTCGCCAGGTCTGCGGTCGACGCCGGAGGCGCGACCACGGGCACCCACGCCCGGTGGGCCTGCTTGGCGGCCTCGCGGACGATGGTGGCCCACCGCTCGCGCCCCTTGACGGCCTTGGGCCCCTCCCACCGGGACACGCTGCGACTGGCCTGCCACGGCACGATCTCGTCGACGCCGAGCTCGCACGCCGCCTGCACGGCGAGCTCGTCGCGATCACCTTTCGCCAGAGCCTGCGCGAGCACGACGCGAGGGCTGGGCGCGGGGTCGACCGATCGATCGGTCACGCGCACGTCGACGCGGGACGGAGACACCTCTTCGGCGACGCCGGTCAGCCACACCCCCGAACCGTCGCCGACGGTCACCGCCTCGCCCAGGCGCAGCCGACGGACGACAGCGGCGTGCTTCGCCTCGGCGCCGGTGAGCGACACGAGGTCGCCGACGGCGGTATCCGACGAGTTCTCGACGAGGAAGTGGAGTGCCATGTGCGCCGTCCGGATCAGTGCGAGCGGAAGCGGTCGCGGAGCTTCGAGAACAGCCCCTGCTGGAACTGCGCCAGCTGGGGGCCCGGCGCCTTGGTCTTCTTGGCGAAGTCCTCGATGAGCGCGCGCTGCGCGGAGTCGAGCCTGGTCGGGGTGACCACCTGGACGCCGACGCGCAGGTCGCCCCGCTGGTTGCCCCGGAGCGGCGTGATTCCGCGGCCCTTGATCGTCAGCACATCGCCGGACTGGACGCCCGAGCGGATCTCGAGATCGACCTCGCCGTCGAGACCCTGGATCGTGGTCTCGGTGCCCAGGATCGCATCGGGCATCGACACCTCCAGTGTCGCCAGCAGGTCGTCACCGTCGCGACTGAACAAGGGGTGCGGGTTCACGGTGACCTCGACGTACAGGTCGCCATTCGGGCCGCCCGCCTTGCCGACCTCGCCGGAACCAGGCAGCTGCAGACGGAGCCCGGTCTCGACACCGGCGGGGATGTCGAGCGAGACGGCGCGACGCGACCGCACCCGCCCCTGGCCGCCACAGGTACCGCATGGGTACGGGATGGTCGTGCCATAGCCCTCGCACGTGCCGCAGGGCTGAGACGTGACCACGTTGCCGAGCAGGCTTCTCACCTGACGCTGCACGTGACCGGTGCCGCCGCAGATGTCGCAGGTCACGGGCGACGTGCCCTCCTGGCAGCACGAGCCGTTGCACGTCTCGCACAGCACAGCGGTGTCGACCTCGATGTCCCGGTGCGCCCCGAAGACCACGTCTCCCAGGTCGAGGGTGACCCGCACCAGCGCGTCCTGTCCGCGCTCGCGCCGTGATCGCGGACGCGCGCCTCTGCCACCGCCTTGACCGGCGCCGAAGAAGGTCTCGAAGATGTCGCCGAAGCCCCCGAAGCCCTGGAAGTTGCCGGCCGCACCGTCTCCGCCGCCCATGTCGTAGCGACGTCGGGAGTCCTCGTCACTCAGCACGTCGTACGCGTGCGTGACGAGCTTGAACTTCTCGGCGGCATCTTCACCCGGATTGACATCGGGGTGGAGTTGACGAGCGAGGCGTCGGTACGCCTTCTTGATCTCGTCGGTGGAGGCGTCGCGAGAGACGCCGAGTACCTCGTAGTGGTCTGCCACAATGGCCCTTCTGCGTGTGCTGTTCTCTGGACGGCCGCGTCAGCGGGCCGCCTCGTCTTCGTCGAGCATCCGAGACAGGTAGCGGGCCACGGCCCGCGCCGCCGCGAGATTGCTCGGATAGTCCATGCGTGTCGGCCCCATCACGCCGACTCGCGCCGTGCCGCTGGGAGCGGCGTAGTTGCTGGCCACGATCGATGCCTCGCCGAGGCCGAAGGACGCGTTCTCGGTGCCGATGCTGGCGGCGAGACCGTGGGAGTCCGCCTCCATCTCGCTCATCAGCCGCAGGAGCGTCACCTGCTCTTCGATCGCCTCCAGCAGCGGATGGATGCTGCCGCGGAAGTCCTGCTCGCGTCGGGCCAGAGTCGCGGCTCCGGCCATCACCAGACGCTCCTGTCGGAAGGCGCCGAGCTCGTCGATCACGATCGTCGCGAGAGCGCGCAGTACGACGTCATGGCTGTGCGCGTCGTCGGCGAGAAGCGCCTGAAGCCGCTCAGCCGCATCGCTCACCGCGCGACCCGTGATCAGCGCCGACAGGCGAGCTCGCAGCAGCGCCATGTCGGCGTCGTCTACCGCGACCGGCAGAGGGGCGATGCGCTGCGAGACGCCGCCCGCGTCGGTGACCAGCACGATGAGCAGACGGTTGGGTGCCAGGGCGACGAGCTCGAGATGCGTCAGATTCGCGCGTGCGAAGGACGGATACTGCGCGAGCGCGACCTGCCCCGTGAGCTGGGTCAGCACGCGAACGGTGCGGACCATCAGGTCATCGAGGTCGGAGGGAGCGGTGAGGAACGACTCGATGGCCGTGCGCTGGGCGACCGACAGCGGCCGCAGCTGAGCGAGATGATCCACGAACACGCGATAGCCCTTGTCCGTGGGGACGCGACCGGAGGAGGTGTGCGGGGCGGCGATCAGCTCTTCATCCTCGAGAAGAGCCATATCGTTGCGGATCGTCGCAGCGGATACACCGAACGAATAGCGGTCGACGATCGATCGACTGCCGACGGGTTCATGGGTCTCGACGTAGTCCTGCACGATCGCGCGGAGAACCTGGAGGCCTCTCTCGCTGACCATCGCAACTCCCTCCCTCTTGGCACTCACTGGCTACGAGTGCCAATTCTACCCGCCGTCGCCGACCATGCGCTGTTCCCGCACGGTGTGAGCGTGGCGGTGGGCGATCAGTCGGTCAGCTCGCGCACGACCGCGTCGGCGAGCAGACGCCCGCGCAGCGTGAGCTGCACACGTCCGCGCACCGCGGCGGTCGGGTCTACGAGCCCATCTGCGATCAGACCCGCAACACGGGTCCTCTTGTCGGCGGCGAGGTCACTGACGGCGATACCCTCGCGGATGCGGCTCAGCAGCAGGATGCGCTCGAGCATCGTCGACTGGGCGTCGGGCCTCTCCGTGCCGGCGGCGGGCGACTCGGCGGCGGCGAGTCGCTGCGCATACGCGGCTGGATGCTTGACGTTCCACCACCGCAGACCCGCGACGTGGCTGTGTGCTCCGGGACCGAATCCCCACCAGTCGTTCCCCCGCCAGTAGGCGAGGTTGTGACGCGAGCGCTGTCCCTCGCTGCGCGACCAGTTGCTGATCTCGTACCAGTCGAAGCCCGCCGCCGCGAGGCGCGCATCGGCGAGCTCGTACATGTCGGCCTGCAGGTCGTCGTCCGGCGCCGGCACCTCACCTCGGCGGATCTGCCGCGCGAGCTTCGTGCCGTCCTCGATGATCAGGGCATAGGCCGAGATGTGGTCCGACTCGAGTGCGAGCGCCGCATCGAGCGACGCCTCCCAGTCACCCAACGATTCGCCGGGGGCGCCGTAGATGAGGTCGACACTGACAGCGAGGCCCGCATCTTTCGCCGCGGCCACAGCCGTCGTCACGTTCTCGGGCCGGTGAGTGCGATCGAGGGCGGCGAGCACGTGCGGAACAGCCGACTGCATGCCGACCGACAGTCGAGTGACGCCGGCATCCGCGAGGGTCCGAGCGACGTCGGGCGTGACCGTGTCAGGGTTCGCCTCTACCGTGATCTCGGCACCGTCGATGAGACCGAACGCGTCGATCGCGGCATCCAGCATCCGGGCGAGGTCGCCCGCGGGCAGCAGCGTCGGCGTGCCGCCACCGAAGAACACGGTGTCCATGGGGCGCAGTGCACCCGAGTCCGCGAGCACACGCCTGGCGAGATCGATCTCGGTGATCAGCGTCGAGGCGTAGTCCTCCTGCTTCGCGCCGCGCAGTTCCCCCGAGGTGTAGGTGTTGAAGTCGCAGTAGCCGCAGCGCACCCGGCAGAAGGGCACGTGCAGGTACGCGGAGAAGGGCGTCGACGTGTCGATCGGCAGATCAGGGGGCAGATGGCCGTCGGCCGGTGCCGGATCGCCGAGAGGGAGCGGACCTGCCATCAGAGAGGTGCGGCCATCAGACCGGAGTCGCGTACAGCGGCGAGATCGCCCGCAGATACCGTGCGAACAGCTCGCGGCGACGGCGCTTCACCAGCGGCGGGACGACCCGGTAGAGCAGAGAGTTCGGGGCGTCGAACGCACGCACGGAGAACCACACCTCGTCGTTGTCCTCGCGCCAGTCGATGTCGAAGGACTCCTCACCGCGCACCACTGAGCCTCCGACGGTGCCGAGCACGAATCCGATCCGCCGCTTCTCCTCGGTCACGGAGATCACGCGCAGCTCGGCATCCGCCCGCATCCCGGCGACACGCCCGTGCAGACGCAGCGTCATGCCCGGGCCGGCGAACGGCGTTCCCTCCGCGTCGAAGCGCTGCTCGACGTCGTTCTTGCTCGGGGCGATGGGCGTGCCCTCTGCGTCGAAGCTGACTCCGGCATAGGCGGGACCGGGCGCAGGACGCACATCCTCGATGCTGAGCCCTGCCGCCCGCTGCGCGGTCCAGCTGAGCAGCGCCTCTCCCGCGGACTGGAAGCGGTCGTGACCACTGCCGATCCGCCACGAGTTCTCCGCCGGGATGCTGCGCTCCGGCGGGTACTGCATCAGATCGGGCGCGTGGGTCGCACCCACGGCCGCATAGTCAACCGTGTCGTCTCGGAAAGTCCCGCGCCGCATGATTTCCAGCCTACTTCCCGTTTCCTGGACGGCCACCCTGACGGATGGCTACTTCTTTTCCTTGCCTTCGACATCGCCGGAGAGCGCTGCGATGAACGCCTCCTGCGGAACCTCGACGCGCCCCACCATCTTCATGCGCTTCTTGCCCTCCTTCTGCTTCTCGAGGAGCTTGCGCTTGCGGCTGATGTCACCGCCGTAGCATTTGGCGAGCACGTCCTTGCGCAGCGCCCTGATCGTCTCGCGGGCGATGATCCTCGCACCGATCGCGGCCTGGATAGGCACTTCGAAGTTCTGGCGCGGGATGAGCTTGCGCAGTCGCTCGGTCATCAGCGTGCCGTAGGCGTAGGCCTTGTCGCGGTGCACGATCGAGCTGAACGCATCGACCTTGTCGCCCTGCAGCAGGATGTCGACCTTCACGAGGTCCGCCTCCTGCTGTCCGGCCGGCTCGTAGTCGAGCGACGCGTAGCCCTGCGTCTTCGACTTGAGCTGATCGAAGAAGTCGAACACGATCTCGCCGAGCGGCATCATGTAGCGCAGCTCGACACGCTCCTCCGAGAAGTACTCCATGCCGAGCAGCGTTCCGCGGCGCGACTGGCAGAGCTCCATCACGGTTCCCACGTAGTCCTTCGGCAGCAGGATGGCCGTCTTCACCATGGGCTCCGAGACCGAGCCGATGCGGCCGTCGGGGTATTCGCTCGGGTTCGTGACCGTCACGGTCTCGCCGGTGTCGGACGTCAGAACCTCGTAGATCACGCTGGGCGCGGTCGTGATGAGGTCGAGTCCGAACTCGCGCTCGAGGCGCTCGGTGATGATCTCGAGGTGCAGGAGCCCGAGGAAGCCGCAGCGGAACCCGAAGCCGAGAGCGACCGAGGTCTCGGGCTCGTACTGCAGGGACGCATCGGACAGCTTGAGCTTGTCGAGCGCCTCGCGGAGCTCCGCGTAGTCGCTGCCGTCGATCGGGTAGACACCCGAGAACACCATCGGCTTCGGATCGGTGTAACCCGCCAGCGCCTCAGTCGCGGGCTTGCGCGCCGCGGTGATCGTGTCGCCGACCTTCGACAGCCGGACATCCTTCACGCCGGTGATGAGGTACCCGACCTCGCCCACGCCGAGCCCCTTCGTCGGAGTCGGCTCGGGGCTGGAGACGCCGACCTCCAGCGCATCGTGAGTGGCTCCCGTCGACATCATCTGGATACGCTCGCGCGGCGACAGGCTGCCATCCACCATGCGCACGTAGGTGACGACGCCGCGGTAGGCGTCGTAGACGGAGTCGAAGATCATGGCGCGCGCCGGAGCATCGGCGTCGCCGACGGGTGCGGGGATCTCCTGCACCAGGCGGTCGAGCAGCTCTTCGACTCCGACACCGGTCTTGCCGGACACGCGCAGCACGTCCTCGGGCTTGCCTCCGATGAGGGATGCCAGCTCCTTGGCGTACTTGTCGGGATCGGCGGCCGGCAGGTCGATCTTGTTCAGCACCGGGATGATCTGCAGATCGTTCTCGAGCGCCAGGTAGAGGTTCGCCAGCGTCTGAGCCTCGATGCCCTGGGCGGCGTCGACGAGCAGGATCGCACCCTCGCAGGCGGCGAGAGAACGGGACACCTCGTAGGTGAAGTCGACATGCCCCGGGGTGTCGATCATGTTGAGCGCGAAGGTCTCGCCGTCGATCTCCCACGGCATCCGCACGGCCTGGCTCTTGATCGTGATGCCGCGCTCGCGCTCGATGTCCATGCGGTCGAGGTACTGCGCGCGCATGTCGCGGTCCGAGACCACGCCGGTGATCTGGAGCATGCGGTCGGCGAGGGTCGACTTGCCGTGGTCGATGTGCGCGATGATGCAGAAGTTGCGGATCTGCGCCGAAGGCGTCGCGGCAGGCTGAAGAGGAGTGAGGGCGCGTGGTGACATGTCCCGTCGATTCTACGGTCATGCACCCGGAAGCCCCGATTCGCCTCTCTTCGCAATATCCTGGTTGCATCGAGATGGTGATATTCTGCCGAGGTTGCCCGGGAACCATCCGTGACACCGGATCCCGTGAGCGATAAGACTCCGTCACACACGAGGTGCCGTGGTCGATTCGCGCAGATCGGCAGACGGTGAACGACTGTCTCCCTCCGGCTCAGCGTTGCGTCGGCAGGCTCCGTGCGCGTCTGAAATAGAGAGAGAATCAACACCTTGATCAAGTATCTGTTGCGCCGCCTGCTGGGATGGGTGCTGATGATCGTCATCGCGACGAACATCACGTACTTCCTCGCGTGGCTGTATCTCGATCCTGAGAACAACTACGTCGGGCGCCGACCTCCGCTCTCGCCCGACCAGATCGACAATCTCCTCCGCCCCCGCAACCTGAGCGAGTCCGTACCGCTCATCGAGCGCTGGTGGACCTGGTTCTCGAATATCCTGTTCCACTGGAACTGGGGCCTCAGCCCGACAGGCGAGTCGGTCAATGAGCAGGTCGCGTACCGGATGTGGGTCAGTGCTGAGCTGGTCCTCGGCGCGACCATCATCACGACGATCCTCGGCATCGCGCTCGGCGTGTACACCGCCTCGCGGCAGTACCAGCTGGCCGACCGCATCGGACAGGGCACCAGCATCATCACGATGAACATCCCGACGGTCGTCGCGGGCTTCGCCCTCGTCCTTCTCGCCATCAACTTCAACAACGCAGTCGGCACGACTGTCTTCTATGTGACCGGATCATCGAGTCAGGGGGTCGAGGGCTTCTTCCCCGTCCTCATAGATGTGCTGCAACACCTGACGCTCCCGACATTGGCCCTCGTGCTCACGGGCTACGCGTCGATCCACTTCCTGCAGCGCTCGCTGCTGCTCGACAACATCAAGGCCGACTATGTGCGCACCGCACGGGCGAAGGGCCTGACCAAGCAGCAGGCGATCCGCAAGCACGCGCTCCGGACCTCGCTCATCCCCGTGACGACGCAGGTCGCGTTCACGATCCCCGCGGTCTTCACCGGCGCCGTGCTGACCGAGACGATCTTCAACTGGAACGGCATGGGTCGCTACTTCATCCAGACCCTCAACAACAACGACATTCACGGCGTCGTCGCGGTCGCGGCATTCGGCGCCCTGATGACGGCGATCGGCGCCATCCTCGCGGACGTCGCGGTCGTGGTCCTCGATCCGAGAGTGCGGGTGAGCTGATGTCCCTGGAAGCCATCGGGGTCTCCCCCGAGATCGCCGAGCCCGAGCAGCCGAAGAGCCGCAAGCGGACCTCGATGCTGACGCTCTACACGCGTCGCTTCATGCGCAACCGTGGGGCGCTGATCGGCATCGTCATCCTCGCCCTGCTGGTGGTGTTCGCGATCGTCGGTCCACTGATCTCGCCCTACTCCCACACCGACCTGGACTTCCTGGCCCTCCGTCAGCCGCCGTCGGCCGAGCACTGGTTCGGCACCAACGGTTCGGGCAACGACAACTTCGCGCAGGTCGCCGTCGGACTCCAGCGCTCGATGATGATCGCCGCGCTCGTTGCGGTCGGCACGACCGTCGTATCAGCGCTCGTCGGCGCCACCGCCGCCTACTTCCGTGGTCGATACGAGCGGGTCATGCTCGCCATCATCCACTTCATGATGGTGGTCCCGAACTTCCTGATCCTCGCGATGATCTCGAACGACGCCGGCGGGAACTGGCTCGTCATCTCCCTGGTGATGATCTTCGTCGTCGGCTGGTTCTTCCCCGCGCGCATCATCTGGACGCTGTCGCTCTCGATCCGCGAGCGCGAGTACGTCCACGCGGCCCGGTACGCGGGTCTCTCGGGCATGCGCATCGTCGTCAGGCACATGCTGCCGAACATCGGCTCCCTTCTCGTGATCAACTTCACGCTCGGCGTCGTGTCGGCGGTGCTCACCGAGACTGCGCTCTCGTTCCTCGGATTCGGAGTGAAGCTGCCGGACGTGTCGCTCGGCGCCCTCATCGGATACGGCTCGAGCACGCTCGTCAGTGCTCCGTGGCTGTTCTACTTCCCCGCGGCGGCGCTGACGCTGCTGACCGTCTCGATGGCGCTCATCGCCGACGGCCTGCGCGACGCCCTCGATCCGACCTCGGCGGCTGGAGGTCGCGCATGAGTACTGTTCTGTCCGTCCGCGACCTCAAAGTCAGCTTCCCGTCCGAAGCGGGTCGGGTGGATGCCGTCCGCGGCGTCTCGTTCGATCTCGAAGAGGGCAAGACCCTCGGCATCGTCGGCGAGTCCGGCTCGGGCAAGTCGGTCACCTCGCTCGCGATCATGGGGCTGCTCGATGAGAACGCCAAGGTCACCGGCTCCATCGTCTACGACGGGCAAGAGCTGCTCGGCAAGTCAGACAAGCAGCTCTCGGTGATCCGCGGCAACGGCATGGCGATGGTCTTCCAGGACCCGCTCACCTCGCTCACGCCCGTGTTCACGATCGGCGACCAGCTGATCGAGGCGCTCACCGTGCACCGCAAGCTGTCGAAGAAGGACGCCTGGGATCGCTCCGTGGAGCTGCTGAACCTGGTCGGCATCCCCGAGGCGGAGCGTCGTATGAAGGCGTTCCCCCACGAGTTCTCCGGCGGCATGCGCCAGCGCGTCGTGATCGCGATCGCGATGGCGAACAATCCGAAGCTGATCATCGCCGACGAGCCGACGACCGCGCTCGACGTCACGATCCAGGCGCAGATCCTCGAGCTCATGGAGAAGGCTCAACAGGAGACCGGCGCGGCCATGATCATCATCACGCATGACATGGGCGTGGTCGCGAAGACGGCCGACGACGTGCTCGTGATGTATGCGGGCAAGCCCGTCGAGCACGCACCCGTGCGCGAGCTCTTCTACCGCACTCGCATGCCCTACTCGATCGGCCTCCTCGGGGCGATCCCTCGCGTCGACAAGACCGAGAAGGTGCCACTGATCCCGATCAAGGGAAACCCGCCGCTGCTCATCGATCTGCCGGACGCGTGCCCGTTCGCGGCGCGCTGTCCCATCGCGATCGACGCGTGCCGCCAGCGGGAGCCCGATCTGCTGCCGATCTCGACCGAGGGCCACTCCGACCACTCCGTCGCCTGCATCCGGGCCAACGACATCGATGACGACGGCAGGATCGGCGGTCTGCCGGTGTTCCCGATCCCGGTGATCCCCGAGAGCACGCTCGCGAAGGTGCCGCGCGAGGATCGCCCGATCACGCTCGAAGCGATCAACCTCAACAAGACGTTCCCGCTGATGAAGGGAGCCTTCTTCAAGCGCAAGGTCGGAGAGGTGCGAGCGGTCAAGGGAATCAGCTTCGACATCCGCCAGGGCGAGACGCTGGCGATCGTCGGGGAGTCGGGCAGCGGCAAGACCACGACCCTGCTGCAGATCATGGATCTGGTGGAGCAGGAGGACGGCGACATCAGGATCGGCGGCACCAGTGTCGCCGACATCAAGAATCGGGCCGAGGAGCGCAAGCTCCGGCGCGACCTCCAGATCGTGTTCCAGGACCCGATGGGTGCCCTCGACCCCCGCATGACGGTGTGGGACATCATCGCCGAGCCGATGTTCGCGATCGGGATGAGCAAGGACGATGTGTTCGACCGCGTCGAGGAGCTCATGGGACTCGTCGGGCTCGACCCGGCGCACAGCGATCGCTTCCCTCAGGCCTTCTCAGGTGGACAGCGTCAGCGCATCGGCATCGCCCGCGCGCTGTCGACGAATCCGAAGATCGTCGTGCTCGACGAGCCCGTCTCGGCTCTGGACGTCTCGATCCAGGCCGGCGTGATCAACCTGCTCGACGAGCTGAAGGCCAAGCTCGGTCTGTCGTACCTGTTCGTCGCGCACGACCTCGCCGTGGTGCGACACATCGCCGACCGGGTGGCCGTCATGTACAAGGGCTCGTTCGTCGAGCACGGCGACGTGGACCAGGTGTTCGACGATCCGCAGCATCCGTACACGAAGGCGCTGCTGTCGGCCATCCCGATTCCCGACCCCGACATCGAGCGCACACGCGAGCGGATCATCCTCCCCGTCGAGGGCTTCGACGCCGAGGCGGTCGCCGTCAGCTGAGGCGAATTCCGATGTGCACAGTCCGATAACGGTTCTGTGTCGCGGGGGTTTCGCCTCCGATATGCGGGGTTAGTCTGCCCCTATCCCAAGTAAGGCCGACAGGCACTAAGGAGTACCATGAAACGGCATCAGAAGCTGATGGGCATCGCTGCTCTCGGCGCCGCCTTCGCACTCGTCATGAGCGGGTGTGCACCGGCAGGCAACGGCGGCGGTAACAGCGGCGACGGCGAAGCTCAGACAGTGGAGGGTGCGGACTACAACCCGCAGCCCCGCGAGAACCTCGCAGAGGGTGGCGAACTCCGCATCCCGATCTCGAACATCGCTGAGCAGCTGAACTACTTCCACAGCGACGGCGACGCCCGCGTCACCCAGGTCGGCACGTGGTTCCGCCCGCAGATCCTGCTCATGGATCCTGACGGCACGGTCAAGAAGAACGACGCCTACCTCGACGACTACTCCTTCGGTGTCGAGGACGGCAAGACCGTCCTGCACTTCAAGGTCAACGAGAAGGCGGTCTGGAACGACGGCACGCCGATCGACGTGACCGCGTTCAAGGCCACCTGGGAAGCCAACAACGGCGAGAACGAGGAATACCAGCCGAACGCCACCGACGGCTGGAAGGAGATCGAGTCCGTCGAGGCCGGCGAGAACGACCGCGACGTCATCGTCACCTTCAAGGGCGAGTTCGCATGGCCCGAGATGGTCTACTCGCAGCTCCTGCACCCCGCCGTCAACACGCCCGAGCTCTTCAACACGGCGTTCCTCGGCGACTGGCACCCGGAGTGGGGCGCTGGTCCCTACACGATCGACAACTTCGACAAGACCGGCGGCGTCGTGACGCTCGTCCCGAACGAGAAGTGGTGGGGCAACGCTCCGCTGCTCGACAAGGTCTCCTTCATCCAGATGGAGCCGACCGCTGCGGTCAACGCTCTGCGCAACGGCGAGGTCGACATGGCCGAGACCGGCAGCGCCGAGCTGCTGGCGCAGGTCGAGGGCCTCGACGGCGTCAAGACCTACAAGGGTCAGGCGACCGCGAACGCGATCTTCACGCTGAACTCCAGCAACCCCGTTCTGGCAGACCTCGACGTCCGCAAGGCCGTCTTCGAGGCGATCAGCATCGAGCAGGTCAAGGACATCGTGTTCAACGGCCTCAACTACACGGAGCCGCCCGCAGGCTCGCTCACGCTGTTCTCGTTCCAGCCGGACTACGTCAACGCGCTGGAAGAGGCGGGACGCAAGGACGGCGACACCGAGGGTGCCAACAAGCTCCTCGATGAGGCCGGCTGGGTCCCCGGTGCCGACGGCATCCGCGAGAAGGACGGCGAGCGTCTGTCGCTCGTCTTCCCGGTCCACTCCGACACCGAGACCGCCCGCGCTCGTTCGCTCGCCGTGCAGGCTCAGCTGAAGGAGGTCGGCGTCGAGGTGACGATCGACACCCGTCCGTCCGCTGACTTCGCCGAGGACTACACCACGCAGAACGGTGACATCTTCTTCCTCAACTTCACGTCGTCCGACCCGTTCGGTGCAGCCTGGTTCTGCCAGCTGTACTGCTCGGACAGCGGCCTGAACCTGTCGGGCACCGGCACCGAGGAGATCGACAAGATGATCCACGAGGACCTCGAGACGATCTCCGACCCGGTCGAGCAGACCAAGAAGGCCATGGAGATGGAGTCCGAGATCTTCGCCAAGACCTGGGGCATCATCCCGGTCCTCAACGGCCCGGAGATCTGGACCGTCAAGGAAGGCCTCGCCAACCTCACGCCTGAGCCCTACGTGGGTCTCGACCTCTTCGGCATCACGCCCGTCGAGAACGTGGGATACGAGAAGTAATCCCTTCGGAGCCTGACTCGTCAGAGCTTCGCTGCGGGGTCGGTGGTTCATCCACCGGCCCCGCTTTCTCTATGCTGAACGCGTGAGCGTCCAGATCGTCTTCGTGCACGGCATCCGCACGTCCGCGACGATGTGGCGATCGCAGCTCGCATTCCTCGAAGAGCAGGGCATCGGGGCGGTGGCTGTCGATCTCCCTGGGCACGGCGCGCGGATGGACGAGGACTTCACGCTGCACGAGGCGATGCACACGATCGATGCCGCCGTGCGAGACGCGGCGACTCGAGGGCCTGTGCTGCTGGTCGGGCACTCGATGGGTGGCCTGCTGTCACTCGCCTACGTCGGCGGCGCCGAAGCACCGAGGGTCGCGGGGCTCGTCGCCGCGTCGTGCACGTCGCTTCCCCGAGGCGCCGGTCTTGCGGCATATCGTGCGATCGCACGCGCCGTCGATCGGCTGCCGGACCGCGGGATGTGGATCACGAAGCGCATCCTCGAGGCGACGATCCCCGAAGAGACGCGCTCGGACTTCGCCGCCGGCGGCTACGCGCTGGACACCCAGGACACAGCACTACGGACCCTCGCGACACTCGACCTCGCGACAGCAGTCGCCCGCATCCGCGTGCCGCTGTGGTTCGTGAACGGTCAGTGGGATCAGCTGCGGGTCAACGAAGCACTCTTCCGACGGCTCGCACCGCACGCCGAGCTCATCGTCGTTCCGCGCACCACACACCTCGTCACGGCGATGCGTCCGCAGATCTTCAACGCCGTCCTGCGGTTGGCCGTCGCGACCATCGCATCCGAGACTACGGCTGCGGCAGCGGATCCCGCGCCGGCGGCCTCGCCAGAGCCGTGAGCGCCCCACCCACGAGCGACAGCACGGCGGCGGTCACGAACACGAGCCAGAATCCCCCGACGAGCGCGACGAGCCCCGCGCCGAGAACCGGGCCGATCAGCTGGCCGAGCGCCGCTGTGACGTAGACGATGCCGAGGTCACGAGCGTGGTCCCTCTCGCCCGGCAGGAGATCGGCGGCGAACGCGAGCCCGACGGTCGAGAATGCGCCGTAGCCGAGCCCCATCAGTGCGGCGGCGACCATCGTCGCCTCGAAAGTCGGCACCACTGCGATCACGACGCCGGAGGCCGCCTGCACCAGGGTCGCGAGGATCGTGAGGGAGCGCCTGTTCCCTGTGCGGTCGGAGAGCACGCCGGTGACCACCGAAGCGAGCACCACGAACAGCGTGTAGACCACGATCAGCAGCAGCAGGTTGTCCTGCGCGACCATCGTGTCCTGGTGAAGGCCATGCAGCAGGAAGAACAGGAACAGCGCGGTGCCGAGCGCATTGGCGATGTTGGTCACGAGCCGGCCCGACAGCATCCACGCGAAGTCCCGATCACGCAGCGATGCCAGCAGATGACGATCGCGCCTGCTCGGAGTCGCGTCCACGGCAGCGGGAGGATCGGGCAGGAGCAGCGCTGCGCTGATACCCACCGACGTGATGATCCCGGCGAGTAGCAGGTACCCCTCGCGGATGCCCAGCCCGAGCAGGACCACGAGCCCGACGCCGAGCACGATGCCCACCGCCTGACTCGAGCCCACGGCAGCGGATGCCGCGCCACGCTGAGTCGCGGGAAGCTGGTCGGCGATCAGCGCGGTGAATGCGGCGGACGACACCGCGACGCCGATCGACACTCCGACCCAGGCGCCTCCCACGGCCCAGGGCCCCTCGCTGAAACCGGTCACCACGAGGAACAGTGCGGTGACGAGCACGCCACCGATGGCCCACGGTCGCCGACGACGCCGTCCGACGCCCGTGCGGTCCGACAGTGCCCCGGCCACCGGGCCGGCCACGATCCCTGCGAGCCCGCCGATCCCGAGCACCAGCCCTGATGAGATGACGCCGGGGATCCAGTCCTTCTCCGATGTGTTCAGCTGCAATGGGAGGAGCAGCTGAACCGGAGTGAGCTGCACCGTCCAGATCGCCAGCCACGCGAGTGTGAACACGATCATCCACCGCGGCCCGACTCTCCGACGGGTGGAGACCGGCGATCCGGATGGGAGGGCGGGGCTCATGGCGCTCCTTGACGTCGAGGTCACGACGCGAGTGTCGGGATACTGATGATTGTGCACCCACATCCGCCACCGACGCATCAACGAAGAGGACACCGCCCTCGTTTAGGGTGAACCGCCCGGATGCTGGTAGAGTTGGTTCTTGGCTTGCGTGTGGGTTCTTCCCTCACGACCGCCGTGTGGAAGCCCTCTTCTTCTGCCGGCATTCCTAACAACTCCGTACAGAAAGCGTCCACACGTGGCAAACATCAAGTCGCAGATCAAGCGCAACAAGACCAACGAGAAGGCTCACGAGCGCAACAAGGCCGTGAAGAGCGAGCTGAAGACGCACATCCGCGCGACCCGCGCCGCTGTCGTCTCCGGTGACAAGGCTGCAGCCGAGGCTGCTCTGAAGGCCGCCTCCCGCAAGCTCGACAAGGCCGTCAGCAAGGGTGTCATCCACCAGAACCAGGCTGCGAACCGCAAGTCCTCCATCGCCAAGCAGGTCTCCGCTCTCTGAGCCGATTCCACGCCTGACGGTGTGACAAGAGCCCGTCCCGTTCGCGGGGCGGGCTCTTTCGTGTGTCGGCGACCAGTCGTCCGACGTGCTCGACGTCGACCCGCTCCGCTGCGGCACGCTGGAGACGGCTTGTCAGATGGCGCTCACTCGCCGAAGGGCTGGCGGGTGGCGATGACCGTGAGCATCCGCTCGAGCGCGAAGATCGGGTCTCGGGCTGCACCCTTGACCTCGGCATCGGCGCGAGCCGTCGCCTGGATGGCCATGCCCAGCGAACGCTCGTTCCACCCGGCGAGGTCACGACGGGCCCGATCCACCTGCCAATCCTTCATGCCGAGTCGCTGCGCGAGCTGACGGCTGGGTTCGCGGTTTCCGGCGACGCGCGCCATGGTGCGGAGCTTCATGGCGAACGCCGCGACCATCGGCACGGGATCCGCCCCCGAGGCGAGCGCATGCCGAAGGGCCACGAGAGCCTCACCATAGCGTCCGGCGATCGCCGTGTCGGCGACGACGAAGGCAGAGACTTCGACCCGCCCGCCGTAGTACTTGGTGACGACCTCTTCGGTCACATCGCCCTCGACGTCGCCGATCAGCTGCTGGCATGCCGCTGCGAGCTCGGTCAGGTCGTCGGCGAAGGCCGAGACCAGAGCGCGCAACGCAGGCGGGGCGATCCGCTTCTTCGCCGCAGCGAACTCGCCGGCGGCGAAGTCGACGCGGTCGCCGTCGCGCTTGATCGCCGGGCACGGGATCTCGATGCCGTCGCCCGTGCCGGCGCGAACCGCATCGAGCAGCTTCTTGCCCCGGACACTCGCCCCGGTGTGGCGGAGGATCACCGTGGCGCCCTCCTGCGGGTGGTCGAGGTAGGACACGGCCTCCTGCAAGAACGCATCGGAGCACTTCTCCACCCCTGACACGCGTACCAGACGGGGCTCGCCGAACAACGAGGGCGAGGTCAGAGCGAGGAGGGTACCTGGCGCGTAGTCATCAGCGCGGACGTCGGTCACTTCGAGCGCGGGGTCTTCGGTGCGGAGGTAGTCGCGGACTCCGGCGATCGCGCGCTCCGCACAGACCTCCTCCGGCCCGAACACGAGCACCACCGGCGCCGGACGCGGGTCGCGCCAGGACACCTGCGGGACCTTGGCTGCCTTGGTCCCGCCGCGGGAGGGAGTACGAGAAGCAGCCATGCCTCCAGACTACCGGGGGCCACAGACGTGGACTCCGTCGTCAGGGCGGCTGCTTCTCGGTCCACAGCTGAAGCTCATCCCCATCGAGGCCGACGAGGAGACGACCCTGCTGGTCCGTCCGCAGCACTCTCGCACCTGCGGCGTCGAGCGCCGCGAGAGTCTCCTGTCGCGGATGTCCGTAGTCGTTGTCGACGCCTACGCTGAACAGGGCCACGCTGGGGTGCAGATCTTGATAGAGCGGAAAGTCTTGGTCGGCGCTCCCGTGATGCGCGACCTTGACCACCGCGTACCCGCCGCGGATGTGCGCGGTGCGCTCCAGCATCCGTTGCCCCTCGGCCGACAGATCCCCGAGGAAGAGGGAACGTGGGACATCGCCGCCGCCGACCTCGAGCACGACGCTGAGATCGTTTCCCGGCGGGAATGCCGTCGACCCCCGTTGCGGCCACAGCACCTGCCAGGATGCCGCACCGAGTTCGCCTCGCAGCCCCGCCGACGCAGACGCGAGCGTCGCCCCGCCGTCGACGAGGTGCTGCAGCATCCGCTCGTCCCCGCTCTCGGCGGTGGGGCCATGGATGACCGAGCCGACTCTTCCCTGGATCGCCTCGACCCCACCCACATGATCGAGATCGAAGTGCGTGAGTACCAGCAGATCGATGTGATCGACGCCGAGGGCCCGCAGGCATGCGGCCAGGGGCTCGGGATCCGGCCCTGTGTCGATCAGCGCGAGCCGCCCCTCCGAGCGGATGAGGAATGCGTCGCCCTGCCCGACGTCGCACGCGGCGATCGACCAGCGGTCCGGGCTGGTCGCACTCGCGAGCGGGCCGTCGAGGACCATGTGGGCACCAGCCAGGGCGAGAACGACCGCGAGAACCGCTCCCGCCCCGACCCGGATGATCCGCGCCCTGCGGAACCCGCCGACCAGGATCACGCCGATCGCAGCGCTCACGAGAGCGACGAGTAACGCACTCGGTATCCCCGGTTGCATCACGATCTGCGCGAACGGGAGGCGTGCGGTGATGGTCGCGGTCTCCGCGATCCACGCGGCGGGAAGCCACGCCGACGCCGCCAGCAGATCGGCGAGGGCGGGCACCGGAGCCGCGAGACACGCGAGGAGCCCGATGATCGTGGCGATCGGGGCACCCGGCGCCGCCAGGAGGTTCGCCACGAGTCCGACCATCGACTGCTGCTCGGCGAACAGGGCGATGACCGGACCGCACACGAGCTGCGCGGCCGTCGGCACCGCGATCGCGAGAGCCAGCGGTCGTGGCATCCATCGCCCGAGACCGCGCGTCAGAGAAGGCGCGAGCATGATCAGCGCTCCGGATGCGGCGACCGACAGAGCGAATCCGGGCGTCGACGCGAGCCAGGGGTCGGCGATGAGGATGCCGACGCCGCTGAGCGCGAGCATCCCTGCCCCTGCACTGGGACGCCCGAGAAGCAACGACAGCATCGTCACCCCTGCCATCACCGCCGCTCGGATCACGCTCGGCTCCGGGGTGACGAGTACGACGAATCCGGCGAGCACGAGGGCGGCGGAGACGACCCGGATTCCACGGCCCGCACCGCACAGGCCGGCGAGCCAGAACGCGGCTCCGACGACGATGGCGCAGTTGGCACCCGAGACGGCGGTGAGGTGGCTGAGTCCACTGGTACGCATGTCGTCGTTCAGCTGTGCTGGCACCGCGCGGGTGTCACCCACGGCCAGCCCGGGCAGGAGCCCCGCGCCCGGCTCGGGAAGCCGCGACGAGCGCTCGATGAACGCGCCCCGGACATCCGCTGCCACCGCGAACGCCCCCGATGCCGACGCCTCGACCCTCGCGGTGCTCGCGAACACCACGAGCGCCGCCCGCTCCCCCGCATCCGTCGCCTCGGCCTCGCCCGTGACCCTGATCGTCGCGCCGAGGTCGAAGCCGTCGGCCGGGTCGATGCCGATGCGCACGGGCGCCGATGCCGCACGCACCGCGCCCGGCGACCCCAATCCCGTGACCTGCACCTCCATCCAGAGGCGCCCGTCCCGTCCGATCGACGCCGACGAGGTGACCTCCCCCGTCGCCTCGACCACGCGTCCACCCCACGACGCTGCGCTCTCACGCCCTGGCAACGATGACATCGCAGTCAGCGACACCGCTGCGACCGCCGCGAGCATGACGACCATCAGAGCGCCGCGCGACGCCGCACGGTCTGCACGTCTCAGCACGACCGCACACACGATGACCGCGCCTAGCGCGCCCACGAGCGCGCACCACACCGCCGCGGCAGGGACGAACACGCACACGAGGGCCGCCACCCATACTCCCGCGGCGACGGGCAGGAGGCGCAGATCCCGCCTCACCCGCGCACGCTGTTCGTGGATGCCTGCATCGGAGCAACCTACGGGTATCTAGAGCAGTCTCTCGGGCTCCGACCCACCCACCGTGGACAGACGTCCGCCGCCTCCCGATGTGCAGAAACGGAGCGGTCCGTCACGAACGACGGAGCATTGCCCTGGCCCGACACCCGCGAGGGGGACCGAGACCTGCCTGCCGAGAGACTGCTGTGTGCCGCGTCGAAGGATCTGCGTGCACCGTAGGCTTCGGAAGATGCAGATCTCCGACCATCCCCAGCGGCGGCTCGTCGGAATCGCGGGCTGGATGTTCGCATGCGCGACCGTGGTCGCGGTGGCGGTCATCGCGGTCGATTGGTTCTCCGCACACTCCGCGTCGGTGCTCATCGGCCCGCTCGACGACCAGACCATCCTCAGTGCATCCATGCTCATCGCATCGGTCGCGCTGGTGATGGGCCTGTGGGCCGTCTCGTCGCCGACCTGGATGCTGCCGTTCAAGATCCTCGGGGTCCTCGGGGCGGCCGTCGTCGTCCTCGGAGCGGGATTCTCGACGCTGTGGAGCATCGACGTCACGGTGACGACGTTGACAGAGCGAGGTTGCGACACGGGGTACGTCGTGGTCGAGCGTTCGCTGCTGATGGGATCGAGTGGAACGGTCTACCGGCAGGACGGTCCGATCGTCGCCTCACCGATGGCGCATACCTCGGGGAACAACGCGCACCAGCCATTCGCTGCGGGTGACTACAGCGCGGCTGTGGACGGCGAGGCACTGATCGTGGAGTACCGACCGGACCCGGCCGGCAGCCGCGTCGCACTCGAGCTCCCGGTCGTCGTCGACCGCCGATCGAACTGCGGGTACCCCGACACCAGCCTGAGCGATCGTCCGGAGCCCTCAGAAGAGATCGCGCCGACGGAGATTCTCACGCCGGCTACGGTGCACGCGGAAATCCGTCGGCTCCTCGATGACTCGTTCGCCGTGACGTCGGGGACTCCCCTCGATGCGTCGGGTGCCAGGATCGATGTGTCGGCAGCGACACCGGACTCTGTCGCCTGCGCCGATGGATCGGGCACGCAGTATCACGTGGATCTCGGCTTCCGCACAGACGACAACGCGAGATCGGTCGCTCGGATCCTCGGCGTCTGGGACGAGGCAGGGTACGAGTCGGACAGAGCGATGCAGGAAGACATCAGGTACAGCGAGACGGCCCCAGTGGCACGCATGACCATCCGCGATACGACGAGCATCGACGGTCTCGTGCGGATGACGCTCACCTCGGCGTGCGTGTCGACGGACTAGCGTCCTCCCCGCGGACGTCCGCCCGCCGGAATCCCGTCGTACGCTGGTGCCATGGAGCGGACGCTGCGCAATCTGGTGATCGTGCTCGGCGACCAGCTCGCCGGCGAGGCCCTGCAGGTGCGAAACGTCGATCGGATCGACGGCGACGAACGCGTATCGATCGGTCAGCGCGCCGCGGCGATCCGCCGAGGGGAGGTCGTCTCGAATGCATGACGTGATCGTGATCGGCGCCGGGCTCGCGGGACTTCGCTGCGCCGGACTGCTCGCATCACACGGGCTCGACGTCATCGTCCTCGAGGCCGCGGAGGCGGTCGGGGGACGCCAGCGCACCGACATCGTCGACGGGTTCCGACTGGACCGCGGGTTTCAAGTCCTCAACCCGGCCTACCCGGCGCTTCGGCGCAGCGTCGATCTCGACGCACTCGCGCTCGGGAGCTTCCCTGTGGGTGTGCGGGTGCGCACGACGCACGGGATGGCCGAGCTGCGGCATCCGCTTCGGCATCCGATGTCGATCGCCACGACGCTGCGCAGCGGCCTGGTGAACGGTCGGGACGCCGTCGCGCTGGCGCGCTGGGCCGCGCCCGCGCTGGTGCGTCCGCTCTCCCGTCTGGCTCGCAACGACGTCGCCGTGCGCGAGGCATGGGATGCCGTGGGCCTCCGCGGCCCGCTTCGCAGCGCCGTGCTCGAACCGTTCCTCGCCGGGGTCCTGGCGGAGAACCGGGGTGAGACGTCGGATGCGTTCGCGCGACTGCTCGTGCGCTACTTCGCGCTCGGCCGACCCGGCCTTCCGGCCCAGGGGATCGCTGCTGTTCCCGAGCAGCTCGCCGCGCACGCACGCGCAGCCGGTGCTGACATCCGTCTCGGCGCGAGCGCGGGACGGATCTCAGCGCTCGGAGAGGAGGTCACTGTGGAGCTGAGCGACGGCGACGCCGTCCGAGCGGCACGCGCGGTCGTAGCGGTCGGGCCCGAGGCGATCAGCGACCTCACCGGGCTCGCCGGGCCGGCGACGAGAGGCCTGCAGACCTGGTGGTTCGCCGCAGCCGAACCTCCCAGCGCATCCGCCCTGCTCACCGTCGACGGCCGAGGTGGGGGCCCCGTCGTGAACACCGTCGTGATGACGCACACAGTGCCCTCGTACGCCCCGGCCGGACGCCACCTCATCGCCGCGACCGGCTTGCTGCCGCGTGGTGGCGTCCCCGCCGATGAGTTCGCAGTGCGCCGCCACCTGGAAGCGCTCTGGGGTGCAGACGTCAGCGCGTGGCAGCTCATCCGGCGTGACGACATCGTCGATGCGCTGCCTGCCCAACCGGCGCCGCTCGGCCCACCGCGATCGCCCCGCTACGCCGAGCGGCTGTATGCAGCCGGGGATCACCGAGACACCGCGTCGATTCAAGGTGCCCTCGCCTCCGGCGAGCGTGCCGCGCGTGCGGTCCTGCGTGATTCAGGATCTGTGATGAGCAGGACGTCGCCGCACAACTGACGTCGCCCGGACTCAGAGAGGACGGACGGACGGACAGCGACGGCGCGCATCACACCCGCACACCGTCGCGGATGCCGGCGAGCAGCTTCTCTCCGATACCGGGGACCGACAGCAGATCGTCGACCGATGTGAACCGACCGTTCTCCTCACGCCAGGCGATGATCCGCTCGGCCAGAGCGGGGCCGATGCGGGGCAGAGTCTCGAGTGCCGCCTGATCCGCGGTGTTGAGATCCACCAGATCGTCGGCAGGCGCGACGCCGCCCGGCCCCTCCGCGGCTGCGGCTCCCACGACCGGCACGCTGATCTGTTCGCCGTCCGAGAGCACCCGAGCGAGATTGACCGCGGTCAGGTCGGCGTCGTCGGTGGTGCCACCGGCGGCCGCCACGGCATCGACCAGCCGCGAGTCGAGATCCAAGACATAGAGCCCCGGATGCTCGACCGCGCCGAGCACATGCACGTAGAGCTCTCCTGTAGAGCCGCCGCCCTCGGCCGCTTCTGTGGCCAGCGGCACCGATTCTGTCGGCGCCGCCTGTCCGCGCATGAGCCCGAGTCCGACGGCCGCCGACAAGACGACGAGTGCCAGCACGATCGCCGCTCCGACACTCAGCCGCAACCGGCGCGGCGCAGGAGAGGCAGGGACGGATTCGGGCATCCCGCAACGGTAGGCGAGCGAACGGACGCCTCTCATGCGTCCGGCCGCCCGTCGGGGAGAACCCCCGGGGGCGGCCGGATGTGCAGAGAGGCTGACGACGCGGTCGGTCAGCCCTTGACGACGATGCTGACGATCTTCGGCGCGCGCACGACGACCTTGACGATCTCGCGGTCGCCGATCGAGCGGATGACCCGCTCGTCGGCGCGGGCCAGTGCTTCGAGCTCTGCCTCGCCGATGCGTGCGGGAACCTCGAGCTGGGCACGGACCTTGCCGCCCACCTGCACGACGGCCGTCACGGTGTCTTCGACGAGCAGAGCCGGGTCGGCTGAGCGCCAGGTGACGAGTCCGACGGAGGGCTCGTGTCCGAGGATCTCCCACATCTCCTCGGCCGTGTGCGGGGCGATCAGATCGAGCATGACTGCGACGGTCTCGGCCGCCTCCCGCACCGCCGGGTCAGCGGCACCCGCGGCGCCGTCGATCGTCTTGCGAGTGACGTTGACCAGCTCCATCAGGCGCGCGACCAGGACATTGAACTTCGTCTGCTCGACGAGCCCCGGAGCGTCTGCGAGCAGCTTGTGCGTCGCTCTGCGCAGCGCCGAATCTCCGCCGGCGAACACGACGTCGACGGGAGACGACACCTCGTGGGCGATGCGCAGCGCACGCGCCAGGAACTTCTGGGCTCCGGTCGTCGAGACGTCGGCCCAGTCCTTGTCGTCTTCCACCGGGCCGGCGAACGCGAGACCGACGCGCAGCGCGTCGGCGCCGTACGCATCGAGCTCCTCCTCGAACAGCACCAGATTGCCCTTGCTCTTCGACATCTTGGCACCGTCGAGCAGGACCATGCCCTGGTTGATGAGGTTCGAGAAGGGCTCGGTGAAGTCGATCAGCCCCATGTCGAACAGCACCTTGGTGATGAATCGCGCGTACAGCAGGTGCAGGATGGCGTGCTCGACGCCGCCGATGTAGGAGTCGACCGGCGACCAGCGCGCAGCCTGAGCCGGGTCGAAAGCGACCGTGTCGCTGTTCGGCGAGAGGAACCGCAGGAAGTACCACGAGCTGTCGACGAAGGTGTCCATCGTGTCCGGATCGCGCAGAACGGGGTCACCACTGGCGGCATCCACTGTGCGGACCCAGCTCTCGGCAGCGCCGAGCGGCGACGAGCCCTTCGGCTTCAGGTCGAGTCCCTCGACGCTGGGCAGCTTGACCGGCAGCTGCTCTTCCGGCACGGGGATGATCCGACCGTCCTCCGCGTGCAGCATCGGGATCGGGGTGCCCCAGAAGCGCTGACGCGAGATCAGCCAGTCGCGCAGTCGGTAGTTCTTCGCGGCGCGTCCGGTGCCCGAGGCCTCGAGCTGCTCGATGGCGCGGGCGATCGCGTTGCGCTTCGACAGGCCGTTGAGCGGTCCGGAGTTGATCATCCGGCCCTCGCCCGTCAGAGCGATGCCGGTGGAGGCGGGGTTCTGCTCGTCGAGCGCCGCACCGGTGTCGATCGGCACGCCCTCCTCGTCGACCTCGATGACCGGCATCGCGCCGGTGACCGGCGCCGTCGTGTCGACGACGACCTTCACGGGCAGGTCGAAGGCGCGGGCGAAGTCCAGGTCGCGCTGGTCGTGCGCCGGCACGGCCATGACCGCGCCGTGCCCGTAGTCGGCCAGCACATAGTCCGCTGCCCAGACCGGCAGCTTCTCGCCGCTGACCGGGTTGATGGCGTACCTCTCGAGGAAGACCCCTGTCTTCGGACGATCGGTGGCCTGACGGTCGACATCGGTGGTCTTCTGCACATCGGCAAGGTACTTCTGGAACCGCTCGCGCACCTCGGCAGGAGCATCCGCTGCGAGCTCCGATGCCAGGTCGGAATCGGGGGCGACGACGAAGAACGTCGCTCCGTGCAGCGTGTCAGGCCGCGTCGAGAACACGGTGACGGGCTCGTCTCGCCCCTCGATGCGGAAGTCGACGTCGGCGCCGATCGAACGTCCGATCCAGTTGCGCTGCATCTGCAGCACCTTGTGCGGCCAGAAGCCCTCGAGCTGGTTCAGGTCGTCGAGCAGCCGGTCGGCGTAATCCGTGATCTTGAAGTACCACTGAGTCAGCTTCTTCTTCACGACCTCGGCCCCGCAGCGATCGCAGCGGCCGTCGACGACCTGCTCGTTCGCCAGCACGGTCTGGTCGTTCGGGCACCAGTTGACGGCGCTCTTCTTGCGATACGCCAGACCGCGCTCGTGCAGCTTCAGGAACAGCCACTGGTTCCAGCGGTAGTACTCGGGGTCCGACGTGTGCAGCACTCGCGACCAGTCGAACGAGACGCCGTAGTTCTGGAAGGCCTGCTTCTGCTGAGCGATGTTCTGATAGGTCCACTCGCGCGGATCCGCACCCTGGCGGATGGCCGCGTTCTCAGCAGGAAGACCGAAGGAGTCCCAGCCGATCGGGTTGAGCACGTTGTGCCCGCGGTGGCGCCAGAACCGGGCCACGATGTCTGAGTACAGATAGTTCTCGGCGTGCCCCATGTGCAGGTCGCCGGAGGGGTAGGGGAACATCGCCAGCACGTAGCGGCGCGGCCGCTTGTCGTCGTCGCCGCCGGTGAGGAACGTCTCGTTCTCCGCCCAGTACTTCTGCCACTTGGCCTGGATAGCGTGCGCCGAGGAGGTCTCCTCGGCGACGGGAGAGGTGGACAGGTTCTCAGACAACGAACGCACGACCAATCTGAAGGGAAAAGGGGATCAGTTCAGGATATCGGAAGCCCAGGCCGCAGGCATTTCCACTCCCAGTGCAGCGAGAGGCGCCCGAGCCTTCGTCGCGACCTCGGCGACCTCCGAAGAAGCGACGGATCGCCACGTGATGCCCCCGCCTGCCCCGACCACAGCACCCGCACGGTCGATCACGATGCTGCGGATGACCATCGCGAGGTCGAGCGCCCCGTCATCACCGACGTAGCCGAAGCATCCTGCGTAGATACCGCGTGGACCTCCCTCCAGCTCGTGCAGGCGAGTCATCGCCGAGAGCTTCGGAGCGCCGGTCATGCTGCCGGCCGGAAAGGTCGCCGTGAGAAGCGCATCGGCTGTGGTGCCGGCGGACGCTGTTCCGCTGACGGTGCTGACGAGCTGGTGCACGGCCGGATACGTCTCCACGCGCCACAGTGCATCGACCCGGATCGACCCTGGTCGGCACACTCGCGACAGGTCGTTGCGCATCAGATCGACGATCATGACGTTCTCGGCGCGCTCTTTCGGGTCTGCAGCGAGCTCGGCGGCGAGCTCTGCATCGTGCGCGGTGTCCGTGCCGCGTGGCCGCGTCCCCTTGATCGGCCGCGTGCGGATGATGCCGCCCGCGGCATGGAGGAACTGCTCGGGGCTCGCGCTGAGGAGGGAACGGCCCCCGATGCGGATGAAGCCGCCATGGTGCGCCGGGGTCGCGGCACGGAGGCGCCGGTACACCGTGACGCCGTCGTGCTCCCCCGGCACGGTGAACCGCGTGGTGAGGCAGACCTGATAGGCGATCCCTGCTCTGATGAGCTCGCGGCAGCGCTCGATGAGGCTCGCATACTCCGTCGGAGTGTGTCGTGCCTCGGTGCGTGCAGACGCGCCAGGGAGGAACGCCTTCTCGCCGCACAGCACGGCGGAGGACGTGACGCGAGCGACGACGGCGCTCCACTCGTCGAGGTCGCTGTCGATTGCGGCTACCCAGACGCTGCCCGTCGCATGGTCGAAAGCCGCCAGTCGGGAGATGCGCAACCAGGCCCCGCCCGGCTCGTCAGCGGCATCCGACACGGGAGCTCCCGCTGCCCGCGCCCCGGTCTCGTAGTCGTACCAGCCGACCCACCCGCCACGCAGAGGAGGACCGGGATGCGCGACCGGTGTGCGGGCATCCACGCGTACCTCACCCGGAAACGATGCAGGGACCCCGGTGCCCACGAAGCTCCATCCCTCCGTCGCATCCGCTCCGGCGTCGAGCCAGAACAGGTCGGAGCACGACCTCTCGAGGGCGAGGAAGAGCGCTTCAGGCGTCACCCGATCGGGCAGGACGCGGGCGCTCAGAGGTTCGGGCACGTTCCCAGCCTAGGCGGCCTGCACTCCCGTATTCTCAAGGGGTGGACGACTTGGTGCCGTGGCTGATCGACTTCATGCGGTCCATCGACCCGATCACTCGCACGCTCGTCGCAGGGCTCGCCGTCATGCTGGAGACGAGTGTGCTGATCGGCCTCGTGTTTCCCGGTGACACGGTCGTGCTCGTGGCATCCATCGGCGTCACCAGCCTCCCTCAGGCCGTGGCCATGGTCGTCTCGGTCGTGGTCGGCGCGCTGATCGGCGAGAGCATCGGCTTCTGGCTCGGGCGGTGGATCGGCCCGCACATCCGCGCGTCCTGGGTGGGGCGCCGGGTCGGCGAGGAGAACTGGGTGCGAGCGGAGCGGTACCTCGCCCGCCGCGGCGGCATCGCCATCTTCCTCTCGAGGTTCCTGCCTGTGCTGCACTCCCTCGTGCCTCTGACCGTGGGCATGAGCCATTACTCGTATCGGCGGTTCCTCGCGTGGACCGCCCCGGCCTGCCTGCTCTGGGCGACGGCCTACGTGAGCATCACCTCGCTCGCCGCCGGCAGCTTCGATGAGCTCGCCGACCGGGTGCACTATGCGGGATACATCTTCGTCGGCATCATCGCCCTCTTCCTCGTGGCCGTGTTCGTGGGCAAGAAGGTCATCTCGCGCCTCGAGGCGCGTCACCTCGACATCTCGGACGCGAAGGACTCGACCGACGTGAAAGACTGAAGCAATGGCTTCGTCACATCCGGCGCCCCGGATCCACTGGTTCGCGCGTCTCGAACACCGCCTCCATGTGTGGCGCGAGGGGCGAGCGCGCCGTCGCGGCCGCACCGCGACCATCCTCCCGTTCCCCGGTTATGGCGGCCCCGGCTGGGTGCGAGTCGTCGGTCGCGTTCTCATCGTGCCTCCGGCCCGGAGCACCAAGGATGGCGAGCCGGCCAGCGTGCGCGGCTGGCGGAGCTTCGTCGGCATCCCGGTGAGCTTCGCGAAGGTCGCCGTGCAGATCGGAGACTCGGTGCACTACGTCGTCGCCGATCGGGGCGGCGTGATCGACTCGGTCGTGCACGCCGAGCTCGAGCCGGGATGGCAGACCTTCACGTTCTCCGTCGAGGGCCAGGAGCCGGTCGAGACGACCGCGTTCGTCGTGGCGGAGTCGACCCACTTCGGAGTCGTCTCCGACGTCGACGACACCGTGATGGTGACCGCTCTCCCCCGACCATTCATCGCCGCCTGGAACTCTTTCGTCGTCGATGAGCACGCGCGCATCCCCGTGCCGGGCATGGCTGTGCTTCTCGATCAGGTGCTCCGCGAGCACCCCGGCGCTCCCATGGTCTACCTCTCGACCGGAGCCTGGAACGTCGCCCCCACTCTCCGTCGGTTCCTCGGCCGCCACCTGTTCCCCGCCGGCTCCATGCTCCTCACCGACTGGGGCCCCACTCATGACCGATGGTTCCGCAGCGGACGCGAGCACAAGCTCACCAACCTGCGCCGCCTGGCCTCCGAGTTCCCGCACGTGAAATGGCTGCTGATCGGCGACGACGGCCAGCACGACGAGGCGATCTACTCCGAATTCATGGATGAGCACCCGGACTCCGTGGCCGGGGTCGCCATCCGGCGGCTGCTCCCGGCCGAGGCGGTGCTCGCCGGTGGGCGTGCCGGCCACGAGCCGCACTCCGACGACGTCGCCCCCTGGGTCAGTGCGGAGGACGGCGCCGGGCTCCGTGATCTGCTCGGCAAAGCCGGCATCCTCCGCTGAGATGACCATGATGCTGGCGCGGACTGATTGGCTGGAACGCGAAGACGCGCACCAGACGAGAGCAGACGCGCTCACGGCCGAGCATCGAGAAAGAGCTGCTCGGGGCGAGAAGCACCCGGTGTGGGACTTCCTGTTCACCTATTACAGCTACAAGCCCGCACAGCTGCGTCGGTGGCATCCCGGTGCCGGGATCGAGCTCGAGCATGCCGCAGAGAGATCGACATGGCGGTGGTACTCCCCCGGCGCGACCGTAGCCGGTGCGGTTCCGGATGCCGCCGCATTCGCGCGCGATAAGGCAGACCTCGCCGGTCTCATCGAGCGGATGCTCCGCCGCACGGCCTCGCGACCCGGGCAGTTCGGATGCTTCGGACTGCATGAGTGGGCGATGGTCTATCGAGCCGAGGAGCACAGGCACGCGGTGCCGCTGCGTCTCGGACAGCAGGCGACAGATCTGGTCGTGGAGAGCCATGACCTCAGGTGCACGCACTTCGACGCCTTCCGGTTCTTCACACCCGCAGCCGTGCCCCGCAACCGCACGGAACTGACCCGCGACGCGCAGCCCCTGTTCGAACAGCCCGGATGCCTTCACGCCGGCATGGACCTCTACAAGTGGGCCCTCAAGCTGGGCCCGCTCGTGCCGGGCGAACTCCTGCTCGACGCGTTCGAGCTGGCGCGGGACATCCGCCTTCTCGACATGCAGGCGGCACCGTACGATCTGGCGCCGTGGGGTGTCGAGCCGGTGCCGATCGAGACGACCGAGGGCAAGACAGAGTACGTCCGCCGGCAGCGAGTGTTCGCAGAGCGCGGTGGCCGCCTGCGCAGTGAACTGCTGACCGCGTGGCTCGGTTCCACCGCACTCGTCGCACTCGCGGGCTGAGCCGCCGAGTGGGTCGAGCGATCAGTCCGCCGGCTCGCACTCCGGGCACAGTGCCCAGTTCTTGGTGGCAGACGCCGACTCCAGGCGCAGCGACATCACGCGAGCGGCCGCGTCGGCGAGCCGATCGGCGGGCAGCACCCCCGCATCGACCGCCTCCGCGAGCCCGCGGATGATCTGACCGGCGGTGTCGGGCGTCGACCCGGCGATCATCAGGACGAGGTCGCTCCCGGCGACGACGGCCGACACGGCGTTCTTCACGGGGTCGGCATAATCGGGGATCCCCGAGGACTGCAGCATCCCGAGGTCGTCGGTCACGATCACACCGTCGAATCCCAGTTGTTCACGGGCGATCTCGTGCCAGCGAGCCGAGAGGGACGCAGGAGCTGGATCGATCGAGGTGTATGCCAGGTGGCCGAACATCAGCAGAGAGGCGCCCGCTTCGATGCCGGCGGCGAAAGGCACCGCGTCGGTCGCGCGCCAGTCGTCGATGGTCTCGGCTGTGGCGGGGATCGCGCTGTGGGAGTCGCCCGGTGCCGCTCCGTGACCGGGGAAGTGCTTGAGCGTCGAGGCGATGACCTGCTCCTGAGCTGCGGTGGCTGCATCGACTCGCTCGGCGGCCGTCTGGGGGTCGGTTCCGAGCGCCCTGCCGTAGATGAATGATGACGGATCGGACGTCACGTCTGCGACCGTACCGAAGTTCACGGTGATCCCGGCCTTGGCCACCAGCGCCGCGCGGGCGGAGAAGGCAGCCGATGTGTCTGAGGCCGGCTGTGATTTCAGCACTGTCGATGCAGGGAACCCGTCGCCGCCGAGACGCGACACGATCCCGCCCTCCTGATCGATCGCCACGAGCGGAGGCAACGCAGGGTCGACCGTGAGGGCGTCCGTCAGAGTCTGCAGCTCATCGTCGGTCGCAGGGATGTTCGCGCCCATCAGGATGAACCCGCCGAGGCCCTGCTGCATGTAGGCGTGGAGCGCTGCCGCATCCGTCGTCGGGATGTGCCCCATCACGACGCTCGCCGCCTGTTCGGCCGTCGTCATGTCGGCGACGAGAGCCTCGGCGTGCCCGCCGGTCGCTGATGAGGATGTCTCGTCACGTGCGACACCGACATGCACGGAGGCGTACGCCGCAGCCGAGGCCGGTGCGGCCGCCATCGCCAGGGCGACGAACGCCGCGGCACTGACCGCTCCGAAGCGACGTCGCAGCATGGCGTCAGGTGGTGAGAGCGGCAGCGATGGGCACGCCCGCGTCGGCCGTGCCGTTTCCGAACCGGATGGTGCGACCGAACGTCGAGGGGTTGCCGAGAGACTCCGCGATCACAGCCGCCACATCGGCGCGCGCGACCTCGCCCTTGCCTTCGGGGTCGAGCAGAATACGCCCCGTCGGGTCGTCGAACGTGAGCGTGCCCGGTCCGAGGATCGTGCCGTCGAGGTCGGTCGATCGCAGGTGCTCATCCGCCGCCCACTTCGCATCTGCGTAGGGGAAGAACCCGTCGTCCTCAGCCACTCCATGATCGGCCTTCGACCCGATCCACGAGACCATGACGTAACGCGTGACGCCCGCCGCCTCCGCGGCGTCCATGGTGCGGATCGCCGCGTCTCGATCTACGGCATACGTGCGCTCCGCGGAACCTCCGCCCGCCCCGGCCGACCAGACGACGGCGTCGTGACCGCGGATGATGTCCGCGAGTGCAGATGTGTCGAGGGTCTCGACGTCGGCGACGAGCGCATGCGCCCCTGTCGCCTCGACCTCTGCGACGTGGTCGGGATTGCGGATGACCGAGGTCACCTCATCACCTCGGTCGACGAGAAGCGGAGCGAGAAGCAATGCGATGCGGCCGTGGCCGCCGAAGACGATGATTCGCGACATGTCTTCACCCTACGCGCCCTCGCCGACGTCGGCTCGGGTCGAACGGGCCGAGACCGGTCAGGAGCTTCGCAGGGATGCGACGGCCAGCGTGCGCTGTACCCCCTTCGCCGCCGAGCGCCCCGCCCTGTTCGCGCCGATCGTGCTCGCCGACGGACCATAGCCGACGAGCTGGATCCGCGCGTCGTGCACCGCAGTGGTCCCCCGCCCTCCCCGGTCGAGCTGGATGCCCCCGGCAGCGCTACGCAGGTGCAATGGCGCGAGGTGCGCGATCGCCGGGCGGAACCCCGTCGCCCAGAGGATGACGTCGACGCGCTCGAAAGTGCCGTCGGCCCAACGGACACCGTCCGGCTCGATGCGCGAGAACATCGGGCGGCGCGCTGCGTAGGCACCGAGCCTCTCGGCCTCCCGTTCCTGCGGCCGCAGCATGAGCCCCGTGACGCTCACCACGCTCTCGGGAGGAAGCCCCTGGGCGACCCGCTGCTCGACGAGCGCGACGGCAGCCGCGCCGGCCTCCGGGGTGAAGTCGTCGCTGCGCCACACCGGCTCGCGCCGAGTCACCCAGAGTGTGTCCGTGATCGGCGCCAGCGCGCCGAGGAATTGGACGGCTGACGCGCCCCCGCCGACGACGAGGACGCGCTTGCCCACGAAGTGCTCGGGTCCCGGGTAGTCGATCGTGTGCAGCTGCTCGCCGAGGAAGGTCTCCATCCCCGGGTAGTGCGGCAGGAACGGATGCGTCCACGTCCCGGTCGCGTTGACGAGCGTCCTGGTGCGCCATTCCTGCTCCCCCGAGCGCACCACCAGGAGCCCGTCCTCGTCGACCACGCTGTCGACTCGCACGGGACGGACGACCGGCAGATGATGAGCGCGTTCATACGCGGCGAAGTATGCCGGGACGACCATATTGGCGCGCTGCCCGTCGCGTGGCGGTGGCGAATCCCCCGGCAGCTCCGCCACGCCATGCACGTCGCGCATCGTCAGGGCGTCCCACCGGTGCCGCCATGCGCCGCCCGGCTCGGAGTCCGAATCGAGCACGACGTGCCCGATGCCCAGACGCGTCAGATGATAGGAGGCCGACAGACCGGCTTGACCGGCGCCGATCACGACGCTGTCCAGGATGCTCACGATGGGTGTCAACGCCCCCGCCCGCGAGGTTGTTCCGGGGCGGTCAGAGCGCGATCTGGTAGTGCGTGTACCCGGTGTGCGTAGCCGCCCGGTCATAAAGAGCGCGGGCTGTCATGTTGGTCTCCTGAGTGAGCCAGTAGACCTTCTCGCATCCGTTCTCGACAGCCCAGTCCCGCACGTGCGCGATCAGCTTCCTCCCCACGCCGGAGCCTCGCGACTCGCCGTCGACGTAGAGGTCCTCGAGATAGCAGTAGGGCGACGTGCTCCACGTCGCCGGGTGCGTGAGCCAGTGCACGATGCCGATCGCCCGCCCATCATCATCGCGGGCGACTGCTCCGTGCAGATCCCGCCCCTCGACGATCCGCCGAAACGTGTCGCCTGAGATCTCGTCGGGGAGCTCGGTGCCGTAAAAGGTCAGATATCCGCGCCACAGACCGGACCAGTCGTCGAAGTCGGCATCTGCGAGGGCAGCGATCGTCGTCATCCGGTCAGCTTAATGCGACGCGCCCGGGCGGCCCGTGCCGATTGGTGTTGCGTGCGATCCCTGTAGTACTCTGTTCAAGTTGCTTCGAGCAGTCAGGAAGCAGTTCTGGGCCTGTGGCGCAGCTGGTAGCGCACCTGCATGGCATGCAGGGGGTCGGGGGTTCGAGTCCCCCCAGGTCCACACCAGAGAAGGCCCCGCGAGACATCGCGGGGCCTTCTTCTCGTCTCACGAGACTTCGGCGTGGGCCGGCGCATCGGCTATGGATAGCGGCTCCGGATGGCAGAGCGCCAGGGACTTGCCATCGTCCGCCGCGCCGGATAGAAAGGCCAGGCCGTCTTCGTCACCGAGGCGGTCTTCGATGAGGTGGAGGACGCACGTGCTGGGACTGTTCCGACGACCGGATGCCATGTCATCCCCCCTGCCAGTCACACCGGCTCCGCACGTGGAGACGCGCCTGTGGTCTCGCGGATTCGGCCTCGTCGCCACCCGGAGCCTGCAGATCCTCGCGGTGCTCGCCGTGGTCGCGATCGGCGTGCTGGTCATCACGCAGCTCTCGCTCGTGTTCATCCCTGTGACGATCGCGCTGATACTCGCCTCGGCCATCCACCCGCTCGTCGCCTTCATGCGTCGCCGGGGCGTGCCGTCGATCCTCGCCACCTGGATCGCACTGATCGGAATCCTGGCGATCCTCGGTGGCGTCGTGTGGGTGATCGTGCTGACCGTCCGATCGCAGTGGGACGACCTGGTCGAATCGGCGAGCGACGGCGTCGCGCAGGTGACCGCCTGGCTCGACACGCTGCCGTTCAACATCGCATCCATCGACCTCGACGAGGTGTGGGCCGGCCTCGGTGACTTCCTGACGAGCGCCTCGTTCGGTCGCGGGGCTCTCGCGGGCGTGTCTGCGACCGCCAGCTTCTTCACCGGCCTGGCGCTGATGATCGTGGTGCTGTTCTTCTTCCTCAAGGACGGACCGCGCATCTGGGAGTTCCTGCTCCGCCCCTTCACCGGAACCAGCTACGAGCGCGCTCGCCGCATCGGCGACAAGACCGTCGACGTCTTCGGAGGCTACGTCCGCGGTACGTCGATCGTCGCAGCCGCCGATGCTCTCGGAATCGGTATCGGCCTGGCGATCCTGCAGATCCCACTCGCGCTCCCGCTGGCGGTGATCGTCTTCCTCACGGCATTCATCCCGCTGGTCGGCGCCACCGCAGCCGGCATCCTCGCAGCCCTCGTGGCGCTCGTCACGCATGGCCCGGTGGCCGCCCTCATCGTCGTCGGCATCGTCGTGCTCGTGAACCAGCTCGAGGGCAACTTCCTGCAGCCCGTGGTGATGGCGCGCTCCCTCAAGCTGCACGCTCTCGTGATCCTGCTCGCGCTGACCACAGGAACCATCCTCGGCGGGATCGTCGGTGCCGTGCTGTCCGTGCCGATCGCCGCTGTGGCCTGGGGGATCATCACGGTGTGGGACGGTCCGCACACCCCCGCGAAGCCGTTCCGCAAGAAGCGTCCTGAAACGGTCTGAGTCCGCTCAGCTCCGTCGCTCGAAGACCGGATACCCCTCCGGACCTCGGCCGTCAACCCACTCCCTCCCGGTGCGGTCGCGACCTTATCGTGGCGCCCACATCACACGAGAGGAGTCGACGATGACCAACAACCCGATACCGCCGCTGGTCCCCCGCCCGGACGACGAAGGAGAGATCGACGGCGTGCCGCATCGCGAAGTCGACGGAGAGCCCGTGCTCGACACGGATGCCGATGCCGATCAGGTCGACGGTGCCGCTGCCGACCGCCTGGCGTCGGAGAAGCCGCTG
>JAZBLP010000031.1:0-39355 GCA_037033305.1 Actinomycetota bacterium
TCGAGGTATTCGACCCACTCCTCCGAGACCGGAGTGGTCTCGACGCCGACCTCGGCGAGCTGCGACGAGAGGACCGTGAAGATCTGCTCGGGGTCCGGCATGTAGGGGCGCGAGACGTTGACCGGGTAGTTGAAGGTGAGCTTCAGCGGGTTGGCCTCGTCATAGCCGGCCTCCGCAAGCAGCGACTTGGCCTTCTCGGGGTCGTAGTCGTAGGTGGTGACGTCGGGGTTGTAGCCGTTGACGGTGTCGGGCACGAACTCGATCGCCTTCTCGGTGCCTTCGGGCAGGACCTGGCTGATCAGAGCGTCCTTGTCGACCGCGTACGAGAGCGCCTCGCGGACCTTCGGGTCCTGCAGCTCCGGGAGCGCCTGGTTGAACGCGAGGTACAGGATCGTGAACGGAGGCCGGGAGACCATCGTGAAGCCGTCGTCCTCGAGTGCCTGCGTGTCAGCCGGACCGACGAGGTCGTAGCCGTCGATCGAGCCGGACTCCAGGGCCTGACGACGCGCGGTCGGGTCGTCGATCGTGCGGAAGATGATCTCGTCGATCTGTCCCGCGTCACCCCAGTAGTCGCCGTAGGCCTTGAGCGAGACCTGCTCGCCCGGTGCCCACTCGTCGAACTGGTAGGGGCCGGTGCCGACCGGGTGGCCCATCGCGTACTCCGAGAGGACGGGCGCCTCGGCCGAGCCGCTCACCTCGTCAGCACCGAACTCCTGGAGGGCCGAGGGGCTCTGCATCGCGAACGACGGCAGCGACAGCGACGCCACGAAGCCGGCGAACGGCTTGTTGAGGTCGATCGTCACCGAGTAGTCGCCGTCGGGGGTGCAGGACTTGTAGACGGCGTCAGCCGGGTTCTCGGCGTAGCCCTTGAAGAGCTTGTTGTAGTAGTAGCCGAACGCCTCGGAGGCCGCGAGGCCGGTCCAGTTGAACCAGCGATCGAAGTTCGCGCACACTGCTTCGGCGTTGAACGGCGTGCCGTCGTGGAAGGTCACGTCCTCCTTCAGCGTGAACGTGTGGCTCATGCCGTCTTCGGATGACTCCCACGACTCGGCCAGCAGCGGTGCCGGGTCGGCTGTGCCGGGCTCGGTGCCGACGAGTCCCTCGAAGATCTGACGCGAGACGCGGAAGCTCTCGCCGTCCTGAGCGAAGGCGGGGTCGAGGCTCGCCGGGTCGGAGGAGGCCGCGAAGACGAAGGTGCCGTCGACATCGCCGGAGGCCTCACCGCCGTCGTCGCCGCGCTCGCTGGCGACGCATCCTGAGAGGACAATCGCGGCGACTGCCGCTCCGGTGACGGCGATGAGACCTCGCCGACGCATGACTGAGTGGTGCATTGTGTGACCTTCCTGTCGAGCGCTGCTGTGCGCGTTCCGAAGACATCGTCGACTTCGGAAACGGTGATTCCTTGAAACTACCCAGTGCGCAGACCGATACCAAACACCTGCAGGTTTCATTCCTGTTACGGATGTCCAGCGCTGTACCCGATCCGGTAATCTCCAGAACGTGCCCGACACGTCTCCCCTCGCCGTCTGCGTCGGCGAGGGCCTCGTCTCCCTCGTCCCCGCCCTCGCCGCTCCCCTCGAGGACGTGCGGACGTTCCACCGCTCGCTCGCGGGAGCGGAGTGGAACACGGCCATCGCCCTGGCCTCCGCCGGCATCCGCACCGCCGTCATCTCGCGCGTGGGCGACGACGGATTCGGGCGCTTCCTCACCGCCGAGCTGCGCAGGCACGAGGTCGACGACTCCGCCGTGGAGATCGACGCAGAGGCACCCACCGGCCTCTACATCAAGGAGCTGTCACCCCGCCCGGACGGCTCCGCAGACGGCACGATGCACTACTACCGCTCGGGCTCGGCGGCCGCCGCCCTGTCGCCGGCGACCCTCGACTCCCCCGCAGCCGCCGCGCTGCTCTCGCAGGCCGCGCTGGTGCACACTTCGGGGATCACCCCCGCTCTCTCTGATACCGCTCGCGCGACGCAGAACGCCCTCTACGATGCTCCCCGGGACGGTCGGCTGCTCAGCTTCGACGTGAACTGGCGATCCGCTCTGTGGCGTGGACGCGAAGACGAGGGGCGCGCGGAGATCGCGGACTACGTCCGTCGCGCCGACATCGCGTTCTGCACTCGTCCAGACGCCGAAGCCGTGTTCGGCACAGGCGAGCCGGATCGGCTGCGCGAACTGTTCCCGGAACCGCGGTTTCTGCTCGTCACCAGCCCCGACGGCGCCGTGGCGTTCGACGGGGCCGAGCGCACCGACAGCAGGTCGCTCGATGTCCCCGTCGTGGAATCCATCGGGGCAGGAGACGCCTTCGCCGCCGGTTTCCTGGCCGGTGTGCTGTCGGGGCTCTCGCTCACCGGCAGCCTCGCTCGCGCACACCGGATCGCGACCAGGGCGCTGGTCACCACCCGAGACCACATCGACTGACTCGCGCCGGTGGTGTCGTCGCGATCGGTCGCGACCCCGTGAAGGCGCCTAGCGGCGTCGACGCGGTGCCGCAGCGTCGTGCGTCAGCTGCAGCGGGATGACGACGGGTTCGCCCCGGTGCTGGACGACGCGCACGAAGAGGATGTCGACCAGCGCCAGCTGCGCGATACGGCTCGACATCGCCGCCATCCGGAACGGCGACTCCTGTGCGTAGGTGATCAGCGAGACGTCCGCGGCGAGCGCGAGCGTCGAGTCGGGGGCGCTCGTGATCGCCACGGACAGCGCGCCCGCATCTCTCGCGATCTCGACGGCCCGGACGACCTCCTGAGTCTCTCCCCCGTGCGACACCGCGATGACGACATCATCCGAGGTCCGCAGCGACGCCGTCGTGAGCGCGAGATGAGGATCGGCGGAGTGTGCGACCGAGCAGCCGATGCGCGCAAGCTTCTGTTGAAGATCCTGCGCCGTCAACGACGATGCCGCCTGCCCGAACACGTCGACGTGGCGGGCCGCGACGACGGCCCGGGCGACGCGATCGAGTGCATCGGCATCCAGCCCGAGCGCCGTCTTCTCGATCGCGTCGATCTCCTGAGCCGCGAGCTTCGCGGCGATCGCCGATGGCTCGTCGTCGGGATCGATCGCCGTGGTGTCGAGGCCGAAACGCGCCTGCTGCGCCTGGGCGAGCGTGATCGTTCGCGCGACCGCGACCCGCAGCTCGCGGTATCCGCTGAACCCGAGCGACTGCGCGAATCGGGCCACGGTCGACAGAGACGTGTGGCAGAGCTGGGCGAGGTCGTTGATGGCGAGGTCCACGACGAGCGTGGGGTCGCCGAGGATCGTCTCCGCGACCCGTGCTTCAGCAGCACTCAGTCGGGGAACGGATCGGCGCACCAGCGCGAGAACATCGGCGTCCACGGTGTCATCCTGCCTCAGTCGGTGGCACCTGCGCTGCCGGAAGACCGATCGGCGCGGCGCGGCGAGCCCCCGATCAGTCGATCTCTGGCTGCCTGGGCACCGATCCTGCTCCCGGATCCGACCTCCACGAGGGCGAGCGGCAGCGCCTCCCGCGCCGCAAGGCCGACGTTGACCACGACAGCCTCCGGATCGAGCAGAGCGACGCGTTCGACCAGCGAACGCTGCCCGTCGTCGGTGTCCGGACTGTCCAGAAGCACGACCGTCAGTCCGTCTGCGGCGACAGCGCCCTCGATGGCTGCATCCTGCTCGTCGATCGACGTTCGGGCGACGTCGACGCGCACGCGAAAGCCGTCCGCGGCGAGCGTCTCGGCCACATAGGCCGATGCGCTGTCTACCGCGAGCGTCGAACGCCGGCGAGCATCGACGATGGCGAGAGACTCGGCATCGCGCGTCGCTCCCGCGACCGCTCGCCGGACGATGTCCGATCCGTCGTAGTCGACGGGCATCGCGGTCTCGGCGCGGACGTTCAGGGACTCGGCGAGGCGGGAGACCCGTTGCGCCGCTTCCTCGACTCGTTCGCGAGAGAGTGTGCCGTCGTGCACCGCAGCGAGGATCCCGTCGCGGGCGGCGAGGAAGTCTCGGCGGTCCTGGTCGGCGAGCGTCGCCTCGCCCCGGTTCGTCGGGTTGCCGATGCACAGCAGATCAGCACCGGCCGCGAGAGCACGTGCGGCGCCCTCCCCGATGCCGACCGTCTCGCGGATGGCCGCCATGTCGAGGGCATCCGTGATGATGACGCCGTCGAATCCCCAGTCGCGGAGCAGGCCGAGCACGCGGGGGTTCAGCGTCGCCGGCTCCGAGCCCCACGCGGGGACGACGATGTGCGCGGTCATGACGGCGTCGACTCCCGCGGCGATCGCCGCACGGAACGGCTCGAGATGAACGCGCTCGAACTCCTCGATCCCCAGCGAGATCTCGGGCAGGGCATGGTGCGAGTCGGTATGCGTGTCGCCGTGGCCCGGGAAGTGCTTGACGCACGCGGCGACCACACCGCTCTGCAGACCGTCGACCGCCGCCTGCACGTGTCGGGCGACGAGCTTCTCGTCGCTGCCGAACGAGCGCACGCCGATCACGGGATTGCGCGGGTCCGTGTTCACATCGGCGACGGGGCCGAGCACCACGTTGCCGCCGATCGCGGCCACCCGTCGAGCCAACTCGGCGCCCGAGGCCCGCGTCGCGGCGACATCGTCGACGACGCCCAGCTGCGCCGCTCCCGGAAGCGTGGACCCTCCGGCGGACTCGAGGCGAGTGACGTTGCCGCCCTCCTCGTCGATGCCGATGAGGGCGTGCGGGTTCGCGCGGAGGATCTCGTCGCTCAGAGCGGCGAGCCCGTCGCCGACGTTCTGGCTGAAGTACACGACACCAGCGAGGCCGTCGCGCAGCTCGTCGAGAAGCCACCCGGGAGCCTCGGTGCCGAGGAACCCCGGCCAGAGCACCCCGTTGGCGAGGCGGACGAGGTCGTCGGTCATCCCTTCACCGCTCCCGCGACCATGCCGGCCGAGAGACGACGCTGCACGATCACGAAGAACACCATCACCGGGATCGTGATGATCGTCGACGCTGCCATGATGCTGCCCCAGTCGTTGGAGTGCAGTCCGAAGAACGACTTCAGGCCGATCGAGACGGTGTACTGGTCGGTCGCGCTGCCGAGGATCGTCATGGCGAAGATGAACTCGTTCCACGCCGTGATGAAGCTGAAGATGCTGGTCGCCACGAGACCGGGCATCACGAGCGGAAGCAGGATCGAGCGGAACATCCGCCACCAGCTGGCGCCGTCGATGTACGCGGCCTCTTCGAGCTCCACCGGGACGGCGGCGACGAATCCGCGCAGCATCCAGATTCCGAAGGCGAGCGAGAGCGCGACGTAGACGACCATCAGACCGAGGATGCTGTTGAGCAGCCCGAGGCTCTTCACCTGCAGGAACAGCGGGATGACGAGGGCCTCGAGCGGCACCATCTGCACGACGAGGATCATCATCAGGATGGTCGTGCGGAACTTGAACTTGAAACGCGCGACGGCGACCGCCGCGAGCAGGCACACGAGGGCGCTCACGAGCACGGTGACGAGAGCCACGATCGCGGAGTTGCGGAGATACGTGCCGAAGCCGCCGTCGGTGAGGACGAACGCGAAGTTGTCGAACGTGAACTCCTGGGGCAGCAGCGACTGCCCTCCGCTGGACGCCTTCGCGTCGAGCGCGCTGGACACCATCCAGTACACGGGGAACAGCGTGAAGATCAGCACTGCGGCGATCGCGATGCCGGTGCCGACGCGCGACATGACAGACGGGCGCGGGTTCACAGCTCGTCCTCCTTCATGAGGGAGCGGATGTACACGATCGTGATGCCGATCAGCACCAGGGTGAGCAGCACCGCGAGCGCCGCACCGAAGCCGTAGCGGTTCTGACCGAAGGACTCGACGTACGACCACACGCCGAGGTTCAGCACCGATCGGTTGCCGCCGCCTCCGCCGGGCATCAGGTAGACCTGCGCGAAGACCTTGAAGTCCCAGATCGTCGACAGGATGATCACGACCGAGAAGACGGGCTTGAGGGTGGGGAAGATGATCTTCCAGAACCGCATCCACGCGTTCGCGCCGTCGAGCGCGGCGGCCTCGAGCATCTCCTTCGAGACGCCGAGCAGGCCGGCGAGCACGGTGATCGCGACGAACGGGAAGCCGTGGTGCACGACGTTCAGCAGCACGATCGCGTAGAACGACCACTGATTGGTGAACCAGTTCACCGGATCGTCCATCAGACCGAGGTCCTGCAGGACGGTGTTGAAGATGCCGCGGTCGGCATCGAAGATGAACGTCCAGACGTAGGTTCCGGTGACGGCGGGCATCGCCCAGGCCACCATGATGCAGCTCGAGACGATGGTGCGCCATACCGTGCCCAGCTTCGCGAGCAGGAGCGCGACGAGCGTGCCGACCGCCACCGTGACGAACACGGCGACGGCGGCGAAGCCGACGGTGTTCGGCAGGACGACGGTCCACAGGGTCGGGTTGGTGAGCGCCTCGACGTAGTTGTCGACGCCGATCCAGTTGTTCTCGCCGGTGTTGATCTCGCGGAGACCGTAGTCCTGCAGCGAGAAGATGACCACCTGGATGAGCGGCCAGAGCATGAGCACCGCGAGGATGACCAGCCCGGGAGCGAGAAGAAGCCAGGGGCGGGCCGCGATCAGCGAGAGCCCCCGCTTCGGCGGCCGGCCGCCGGCCACGGAGGCGGAGGGGGACTCCGCCTTCGTGACCGGCAGTGGCGCTTGCACCATCGACATGGAGTGATACAGCCTTACTGGTTGAGCAGATCGGTCATCTCAGCAGCGGCATCCTTCGTCGCCGTGGCGACGTCCTTCTGCCCGCTGAGGATCGCCTGGATCATCGAGTTGGTGGTCTTCTTCGCCTGAACGGCACCGAAGTTCGGGGTGACCGGCACCGATGCGCCACCCTCGACCATCTGCTGCGCGAACGGAGCGACGAGCGGGTCGGTCGAGGCCAGGGCCTCCTCCATCGCGGACTGCACACCCGGGAAGTATCCGGTCTCGTCAGCCCACTTCTCGGCGAACTCGCCCGTGGTCATCAGCTTGACGAACTCCCACGCGAGGTCGGCGTTCTCGGTCGTGTTGAAGACCGACAGGTGCGAGCCGCCGAGCACGGACGGAGCGATGCCGCCGTCCTCGCCCGGGATCACGGCGGCGCCGATCTTGCCCTCGAGGTCGGGGTTCGCCTCGATCAGGGCCTTCGGAGTCCAGGAGCCCGAGAGCATCATGGCGACGTTGCCCTGCGTGAACGAGTCACGGAGGTCCGTCTCCTTCCACGTCGTGGCGCCGGCGGAGGAGAAGCCGTGCTCGGTCGCGAGTCCGGTGTAGAACTCGATGCCGGCCTGCGACTCCTTGCTGTCGAGCTCGCTCGTCCAGGTCTTGCCGTCGAGGGTTGCGACCTCGCCACCCGCGCCCCACACCCAGGGGTACACCTGGAACTCGGCGTCGCCCGCAACGGGGAAGGGCAGCATGTCGGGCTTGGCGGCCTTGATGGCCTCGCCGGCGGCGACGATGTCGTCCCACGTCTTCGGGGCCTCGAGACCGAGCTCCTCGAACACGTCGGTGCGGTAGACGATGGAGCGGACACCGGCGTACCAGGGCATGCCGTACAGCTCGTCTTCGTAGGTGCCTGCGACCGCGAGACCCTCGACGAGGTCGTCACGCAGTCCGTCTTCGGCATCGACGTACTCGTCGAGCGGCTCGAGAGCACCCGCGTCGGCGAACTCGGCGGTCCAGGTGGTTCCCGTCTCGGCGATGTCGGGCGTGGTGCCGCCGGCGATCGACGTGACGAAGCGGTCGTGAGCATCCGCCCACTGGATCTCCTCGATCTTGACCGTGGCGCCGGTCTCGTCTTCGAAGGCGCTCGACACCTCGTCGTAGAACGCGCTCGCGTCCGGGTTCGTGCCCTTCATGATCCAGACGGTGAGCTCCTTGCCCTCTCCGTCGACGGCTCCGCCGGTGTCGGCGTTGCCGCCGGCACAGGCCGCCAGGCCCAGGGTGGCCACGGCGCCCAGCGCCACGACCGGAAGAATGCGCTTGTGCATCAGGGATCTCCTCTTTGAACGTCCTGGCGGCATCGGGTGCCTACCACTTAGGAAAAAGTATTCATCACTAACTAATTCCCTGCAAGTTATTCTCGGAAACGTCATGCGGCCGTAACATCGCACATCTCGCGACGACTCACGGCGTGTCAGCGGCACTCGACGACGAGACGTTTCGCTCGCTGCCGCCTCGCCGATCTCTGCCGCTGACCCCTGCGCCACCGTCGCGGGAGATGCCGTCCGTCGGGGATGCAGGACCTCGAAAGGGAGGTCGAGGGCACGTCCCCCCATCCTCTCATCGTCGGGCCCGGCCTCACCCCTCGGGAGCCCCCCGGATGTGAGCGCGTAGTCTCGGAGAATGGGCAGGATGCGAGCGAAGGACACCGAGCACCCGCAGGTCCGTCTCGACCACGGGGGCATCGCCCGCATCGTGCCGTCGGAGTTCACCAGCGGATTCGAGCTCATCGTCGACGACACCCCTCAGTCGCACGTCGACCTGGACGACCCCACGCACCTGCACTTCGAGTACATCGTGCGCATGGGCGCCGTGATCGACCAGCTTGCAAGCGGTCCCCTCACCGCGGTGCATCTGGGAGCGGGCGCACTGACGATCCCCCGCTACATCGAGGCCACCCGTCCCGGTTCGCGGCAGCAGGTGATCGAGCTCGAGGCGCCGCTCGCCACCCTGGTGCGCGAGCACCTTCCCCTGCCGAGAGGTGCGGCAATCCGGCTCCGGATCGGAGACGCACGCGAGGGCGTCCGCCGCCTCCCACCGGCCATCGTCGGCAGCTGCGATCTGGTGGTGTCCGACGTGTACTCCGGAGCTCAGACTCCGGCCCATCTCACCAGCATCGAGTTCTACCGCGAACTCGCCGAGCTGCTCGCGCCCGCCGGCGTGCTGCTCGTGAACGTCGCCGACGGCCCCGGCCTCGCATTCGCCCGACGACAGGTCGCGACGATCGCAGAGGTCCTGCCCGAGATCGGCGTCCTCGCCGACACGCAGGTGCTGAAGGGGCGCAGATTCGGCAACCTCGTCATCGCGGCATCCGTCGCTCCCCTGCCGACCGAATGGCTGCCCCGGATGCTGGCGGCTGGGCCGCATCCCGCGAAGATCGCGCAGGGCGCCGAGGTGGCCGCCTTCGTGCAGGGTGCGCGCGTGGTCACCGATGCGGATGCTGTCGCCTCCCCTCGTCCGGACGCCTCGCTGTTCCTCCGCTGAGACCCCGATCGAGATCGGATGCGGGCACCTGGGGCGTGCCGCCCCGGCGACGGCGCCGACGCGAGGCACACTTGTCGGGGGACGCTGCGGAAGGAGAGCAATGAGTTTCATCCAGGGATACGACCCGGAGAGCCTTCGCGAGCTGGTCGACCTCGGTGAATGCGCCGCACGGCTGGAGGAGATCGAGAGCCAGCGGAGCCTTCCGGCACTGCTGGAGCGGGTCTGGCTGCTGAAGGTCCTCGACCGTCTGGACGAGGCGCTCCCGCTCGCCGACGAGGCCGTTCGCCAGTCGCGCATGGCGGGTACGCGCAAGGACGTTCTGCGCTCGAGGGTGCTGCACGCGACGATCCTGCAGCACCGCGGAGCCCACGCCGCCGCCGAGCAGGAGCTCGCGACCTGCGCCGCCGAGGCCGAAGGACAGCGCTGGCTGTCGATCGCCGCGTTCGCGCACCACCATCACGGCCGGAACGCCTATGAGGCCGGCGACTACGAGACCGCTCGTGAGAGCTTCAAGCAGTCGCTGTTCCTGCGCCGCGAGGCCGGAGCCGAGGACCGCGAGCTCGAGACCGTGCTGCTCGCCATCGAAGCCTCCGAGAGGCGCCGTACGACCCAGCTCGTCGCCGGCTGACAGCCGCACACGCTCGCCGGCGCTCTGCTGAGGGGCGATGTCGGAGGTATGGCTTAGCCTGATCCCATGGCGGAACTTGACCGGGTGCGCGTCTGGGGCGAGGCACTGATCACGCTGCACCTCGACGACAGCTGGTCGTTCGGCTTCGACCACGCGAAGCGTCGGGCGGGGCAGTGCGACTACACGAAGAAGCGCATCACCGTGTCGCGGTACCTGGCTGCGCGTTTCGAGGACGACGAGATCCATCAGGTGCTCCTGCACGAGGTCGCGCATGCCCTGGCGGGCCATGAAGCAGCCCACGGCGCGACCTGGAAGCGCGTGGCCAGAGACCTCGGCTACGTCGGCGGAACGACCCACCACGGCGAGACGGCGGTCGAACTCGCGCCGTGGGTGGGTCAGTGCCCCGCCGGTCACGTCACCTACCGCCACCGGCGTCCGTCCCGAGCCACATCGTGCGCACGGTGCTCGCGCTCCTACGACGCGCGCTATCTGTTCGACTGGACGCGTCGCGAGATCACGGCCGACACGAGGCTCGCGGCCCAGATGTCGCGCTGATCCGCGCACGACGTCGACTCATCCCGTCCGGATGCCGACCCCGAAAGTGCGGTCAGCGCGCGTGAGGGTCTGATTCCCGGTCGGTCTCGGGCGAGGGCTCCGCGTCCGCCTCCGCCTCCGCCCCATCCGAGACTGCGGCGTCGGCGGACGCCTCATCCTGCGTCCGCAGATCGACGGACGTATCGTCATCCGCCCGCTCGTCCGCCCCGTCAGACGTCGCGCCGACGTCGCCCGCACGTCCGGCGCGCCGGCGCAGGAGCGCCGCGGCGGCTCGCCACCCCATGAGGAAGACGCCCAGCACGAGGGTCGTGACGATGATGAACGGGACCTGCGCGGTGTCGCCCGCTGCGACGCGCAGCAGCAGCCCTCCGACGACCGTGACGATCCAGACGACCGCACCCCAGGCCAGCGACCATGGACGACGCGGTCTCGCCGGCAGAAGCGCGGCCACGGCATGACCGGCCAGGAGAGCGACGATGAACGGCCAGGCCGTGATCAGGAACCCGCCGGGGGCTTCGCCGTGCGAGGCACGGCCGATCACGGCGAAGACCAGCACCAGGACGGCGTCGACGATGAAAGCGGGGACGAACCTCATGCCACGACCCTACGTCGCGGAACGCGAAACCCGTGCCGGATGCCCGGCCTGTTGCCGAGGGAGCAGAGGCGCGACACCGCCGAAGCCCTCAGACGCCGGTGGCGTGGCGGTTCATCAACGCGGACAGCGACGTACTGTCAGTCGAAGGCGATGAAGAGTCCGTCATGCAGCACGGGGACGACCTCCAGGGCGTCGAGCTCGGCGGCATCCGACACGGTCGTCGGCACGATCCCCGATGCCCGCATCCGATCGGTCGCCGCGACCCCGTCCGCGAGCTCACGCGCCGAACCGCTCGCGCTGACCATGTGGCGCAGCGCCCTCTTCAGCGCGCGGAATCCCTCGGCGGCCACGGCCGCATCCGGAGCCGTGTGGTCGATGCCGAGATCGGTCAGCGCGGCGACGATCGCGCCGGCCCCCAGGTGGTCTTCGACCGCGAAGCGCGCGGTGCCTCCGGCGTCGGCCTCCCCCGCGGCGATCACGCTCACCGATGTGCGCGACTGGCGGCGCTCCTGCACCGTCGCGATCGCGCGCGCCACTGCCGCCGCATTGCGGAGACTCCCGAGCAGCACGACCGCGTCGCCGGCAGCGGCAGCGACCGCTGCGCCGTTGCGAGACCATTCACGCGCCTCGTCGAGCGGGACCGCAGATCCCGACGCGACCGTGTCTGCGACGGTCGACGAGAAGCGGAGCACATCGACCACGACGATGACATCGGCGGACGCGAGGCGATCGAGCCCGTCGACCCCCCACTCGAGACGCACCTGATACGTGGACTGGTCGAACGGAGACGGCATCCGTCCAGCCTAGGACGACTGCCCGCGCGGCGCCGCCCCGATGACCCATTCGGTCATCGGGGCGGCGGATGTGCGCTCACGTCAGTCAGTCGGCAGCGAGTGCGTCGACCGGAGCCACCCGCGTCGCAAGCCGGGTGGGCGTCGCTGCCGCCACCAGGGTCAGCACGGCGGTCGCCGCGACGATGACGACGACGGGCAGCCAGGGCACGTGCGGCGCGACGAGACCGGCGGACTGGAAGTCCGGCAGGGTCGGCACGGAGCCGAGCAGCGACTGCGCCGCGATCCATCCGTACGCGATGCCCAGGATCAACCCGGTCAGCGTGGCGGCCACCGTGATGTGCGCAGCCTCGAGCAGCACCATGCGGCGCACCTGTCCGTTGGACAGGCCGATGGACCGGAGGAGGCCGAGCTCGCGTCGACGCTGCACGACGCCGATCGTCAGAAGGTTGACCAGGCCGACCGCGGCGATCACCGCCGACACGGCCACGAGCACCATCATCACCGACGCGAAAGCGTCGAACGGGGTGAAGAACTCCGCAGGCGTCTCGCCCTCGACCTGACCGATCAGCATCTGCTTGACCGATTCGAGCGCGACGGCGAACATCGTGACCAGCGTGACCCCCATCACGACGCCGATGGCCATGCGCGACGAACGTTCGGGATAGCGGAGTGCGTTCTCGGCCGCGAGTCGGGCCGTGGCACTCGATCCGAACATCCGCCCGACCAGACGCAGCACCGGGGGCATGAACAGCACCGATCCGAGGGCGAGTCCGGTGAAGGAGAGCAGTCCGCCGACGAAGGCGACGACGACTCCGAGCGGGTGCACGAGACCGACGACGACCCCGGCCGCCAGCAGCACGGTGCCGGAGGCCAGCAGGATCCATGCGCCGACGTGCCGCCCGGGGCGGGACAGCTCTTCGTGACTGCGTTCGACCGAACCGCCGATCGCCTGCAGCGGCGTGACGGCGAGCACACGCCGGGATCCCACCCATGCCGCCGCCCAGGTCGTGAGCGCGACGCCGACCGCGGGCAGGGCGATGAACGGCTGCGCGAGAGAGAATCCCTGCGGCACGTTCGCGATCAGTCCGGAACCGATCTGCACGCCGACGGCGGCGATCACCAGGCCGGCGAGAAGCCCGAGTGCCGCACCGATGACCCCCACGGCGAAGCCCTGCCTGCCGACCACGGCTCGCTGGGACCTCGCGGTCGCGCCGATGAGCCGCATCAGGGCGATCTGACGGGTGCGCCCGGCGATGATCGTCGAGAACGTGTTGGCGGTGACGATCGCGGCGACGTACATCGCCACGCCCGTGAGCAGCACCGAGAGCAGTCCCACGATGAACGCGAGCGTCTCGCTGTCGCCGATGAAAGGGTCGGCCTGCAGCACGGCTCCGAGGTAGGCGGTGGTCTCGACCAGCACCACTCCGAAGGCGGCCGAGAGCACTGCCACCAGAATGCTGGCGCCCATGCCCCGGTCGCGCAACCAGGCGAGACGAGGACCGGTCGCTGAGGTCTGCGGCACGACGGCGAGAGTCGGCGACTCGATCACGGCGCTCATGCCGCGACCTCGGCGGCGAGCATGTAGGCCGAGATCTCCTCGGCGCTCTGACGCGGGTGGTCGGCGACGATCCGGCCGTCTCCGAGGAACAGCACCCGGTCGGCGTGGCTCGCCGCGATCGCGTCGTGCGTGACCATGGCGATGGACTGCCCGTGCTCGCGGCTCGCCGCGGCCAGCAGCTGCAGCACCTCGCGCCCCGTGCGGGAGTCGAGATTGCCGGTCGGCTCATCGGCGAACACGAGATCGGGCGCCGTGGCGAGCGCTCGGGCGATCGCGACGCGCTGCTGCTGACCGCCCGACAGCTGATGCGGTCGGTGCTGCAGCCGGGATCCGAGCCCGAGCGTCTGGATCAATCCATCGATGCGCGCCCTCTCGATGGCGCTGGGTCGCCGCCCGTCGAGCTCGAACGGCAGCATGATGTTGCCGAGGGCTGTGAGCGTCGGAACGAGGTTGAACGCCTGGAAGATGAACCCGACCCGGCGGCGACGCAGGATCGTGAGGTCGAGGTCTCCGAGCTCCGTGATCTCGGTGTCGCCGATCCAGCTCCTCCCCTCCGTCGGAGTGTCGAGGCCGGCCATGATGTGCATGAGCGTGGACTTGCCCGAACCGGATGGCCCCATGATGGCGGTGAACTGTCCACGGCGGATGCCGACGCTGACGTCGTCCAGGGCGTGGACTGTGCCCTCGCCGGCGCCGTAGGTCTTCGTGAGGTGCTGGACGCGGGCTGCGAGCCCGAGGTCGGTGGTCGTGATCTCCATGCCTTCGACGCTACGGACGGCGGCTGCTCCGCCGCGTCGGCCTGACGGCGCATCCGCCTACATCGGAAGGATGATCCCTCGAGCAGGGGTCGGGTCAGGCGAGTCCGTGTTCGAACGCGAAGACCACCAGCTGCACCCGGTCGCGCAGGGTGAGCTTCGTCAGGATGCGGCTGATGTGGGTCTTCACGGTCGCCTCGCTGAGATATTCGCGAGCGGCGATCTCTGAGTTCGAGAGCCCGCGGGCGGCGAGCGCGAAGATCTCGCGCTCGCGCTCGGTCAGCGCGGAGAACTGCACCGGCACCGGCTTCGGGTCCTCGGCGAAGTGCTCGAACAGCTCGCGGGTCGCCGACGCGGCGATGACGCTCGAGCCCGCGTGCACGGTGCGGATCGCGGCGAGGAGGAACTCGGGGTCGGCGTCCTTGAGGAGGAATCCGCTCGCCCCCTGACGGATCGCGCGAGCGGCGGCCTCATCGAGGTCGAAGGTCGTCAGCATGACGATGCGCGGCGGGTCGGGCTGCGCGAGGATCTCGGCGGTCGCTGCGAGCCCGTCCATGACCGGCATCCTGATGTCCATCAGGACCACGTCCGGTCGAGTCCTCTGCACGAGTGAGACGGCCTCTCGCCCGTCGCCTGCTTCTCCGACGACGTCGAGGTCGGGCTGCGAGGCGAGGAGCATGCGGACTCCGGCGCGGAACAGCGCCTGATCATCGACGAGGACGACCCTGATCATGCGACTTCTCCGATCGGGAGCGAGGCGCGGACGACGTACTGCGCTCCCTGGCGCTCCGCCTGAAGGCTACCGCCGACGAGCTGCGCCCGTTCGCGCATGCCGATCACTCCGTGACCGCCGCCGATCTGCGGCTGCTCTCGGCCCACGGCGTTGCGCACCTGGATGTCGACACGGTCGGCGAGCCACGCGAGATGCACGTCGACCGCACCGTCGCCGTGGCGGATGGCATTCGTGAGCGCCTCCTGGAGGATCCGGTACACCGCGAGCTGGATGGCTCCCGGCGGCTCCCCCGGCGGCATCGGGTCGACGGTGATGCGGGGATCGACTCCTGCCTGACGCACCTGCGCGAACAGCGACTCGAGGTCGGCGAGCGTCGGCTGGGGTCCGTCGCCCTGTCGGTGGCGCAGCTGCGTGAGCAGCAGACGCACATCGCTCAGTGCGCTGCGAGCGGTCTGGGCGATGGTTCCGAGAGCCTCGGTGGTCATCTCGGGCTTCGCGGCGGCCGCGTACCTGGCTCCGTCGGCCTGTGCGATCACCACCGCCAGCGAGTGCGCGACGATGTCATGCATGTCGCGAGCGATGCGCACGCGCTCCTGCTCCTCCGCCGCGAGCGACTCCGCCTGCAGCTGCGCCGAACGAGTGCTTCGCGCGCGCAGCACCACCCGCCACAGGAGGCCGCAGACCCACGCGAATCCGAGCGCGAGCGCCGAGACCACCAGCAGCAGCGTGCCGGTCGTCAGCTGGTCCCACCCGCTGGCCCCGGAGGCGACGCCCGTGACGACGACGAGGTAGACCGCCGAGACCACAGCGCCGAGCAGCGCCGAGCCGAAGCCCCACCACAGCACCGCACGGGACCCCCAGGCGGCGGTCGCGTAGAGCACCAGGAGGATCGCGACGTCGATCGGCAGCGGACCGAATCCGGACAGCATCTGCACGATCGCGCCCGCCCAGGCCGCGGCGAGCGCGAGTCCGGGAGCGAGCCTGCCGATCGCGACTCCGCCGAACATCAGGATGCCGGCGCTCACGATCGCCGCGACCGCTGCACCGCTGATTCCCTCGCCGATCACGCCCGGGCCGTAGAAGACGACGGAGAACGGCGTGAGGATGACGAAGAGCAGCGTCGCCCCGACGATGTCGAGCACGAACGCCGTACGGGAGAGCGGGCGAATCACTCCCCCACGCTACGCGGCACGGCATCAGCCTCGCATCCGCCTGCAGATGTATCCGCGGTTCGGTCAGCCGCGGGCGACGATCTCTCCGTGCGGCACGAGGTACCAGCCGTCGCCGTCGTCTGCCCAGCGCTTCCACGCGTCGCTGATCTCCTGCAGATCGCCCCGCGTCGCCATCTCGCTGTCGACCAGCTGCCGGGCGAGCGCGGACTCGAGGATGCGATCGGCCCACATGCCGCCCCACCACGCGCGATCCTCGGGGTTCGCGTATGTCCAGGTCGAGGACGTCGCCGTGATGTCGTCGAACCCTGCGGCCCGTGCCCAGGCGAGCAGTCGGCGTCCTGCATCGGGCTCACCGCCGTTCGCCCGGGCCGCGCGGCGATAGAGGTCGAGCCATCGGACGAGCTCCGGCAACATCGGGAACCAGAGGAAGCCCGCGTAGTCGGCGTCGCGCACCCCCACCACGCCACCCGGCACCGTCACCCTGCGCATCTCCCGGAGTGCCTGCACAGGGTCTCCGACGTGCTGCAGCACCTGATGTGCATGCACGATGTCGAAGCTGTCGTCGGCGAAGCTCAGCGCGTGCACGTCCTCGACCGCGAAGTCGAGGTTCGTGAGCCCTCTGCGCGCCGCGAGGTCGCGCGACAGTGAGAGGGCGTTCTGGTCGATCTCGGTCGCGGTCACATGAGCGACGGCGCCGGCGAAGTCGATCGTGATGCTGCCGGGCCCCGCTCCGACATCGAGAAGCCGGGTGGTCTCGGTCAGGTACGGGCGGAGGTACTGCGCCGAGTTGGAGATATCGCGGCTGCTGTGCGAGCGGAGGACGGTCTCGTGGTGCCCGTGCGTATAGGTGGCCATGGCTCAGTCTGGCAGTGCTCGACGCGTCGCTCCGAATCCGCCGTCAATGCAGTTCGGCGACGGCTCGCCTGATCGCTTCGCGGTCCGGCTTGCCGGAAGTCAGCACGGCGAGTTCGTCGACCATGATCAGCCGAGCCGGTCTCGCGTGCCTGCCGAGCTCGTCGGCCACGAGCTCCCTCGCGTGAGCGAGCTGCTCGGCCTCGCTGCGCCGCAGCGCTTCGCCTCTCGGTGCGACGATGACCGAGGCCTCGCCCCATCGCTCGTCCGGCACGCCGACGACCACGGCGCCGGTGAGACCGGGCACGCTGCGCACCAGCCGCTCGACCCGATCGAGCGAGATGTTGATGCCGCCGGAGACGATCACGTTGTCCGCTCGGCCATGCACCCGCACCACGCCGTCGTCGAAGAGCCCGAGGTCGCCGGTGTGATACCAGCGGATGCCGTGCTCGTCGCGGGAGAAGTTCTTCGCCGTCAGCTCCCCGTCGCCGAGATAGCCGTCTGCGAGCATCCGGCCGGCGATGCGCAGCTCCCCGTCCACCGTGCGGACAGCGACCGTGTCGAGGGGGACGCCGTCATAGACGCATCCACCGCTGGTCTCGGTCGAGCCATAGGTGCGGACCAGCCGGATGCCGAGATCGGCGGCGCGGTCGCGCAGCGGTTCGGGCAGCGCCTGGCCGCCGACGAGAATCGCGCGGTACGCCTGGAGCGCCGTGCGCACAGGTCGGTCATCAGCCGCATCGAGCAGCGTCGACAGTTGCGCGGGCACGAGCGAGGTGTACAGCTCGGGCAATGCGGCGGAGCCGCCCGGCAGCGGACGCAGCATCGACAGCGTCGCGTCGGCGAAGGATTCGGGCGAGAACCTACCGCTCAGCGCGACGGGGGTCGTGCCCGCCATCAGCGACCGCACGACCACCTGGAGTCCTGCCACGTATCCGGCCGGCAGGGCGAGCAGCCAGCGTCCGCCGCCCACCCGCGACGCCGTCGCCTCCGCGCTCGCCCGCAGCGCCTCGCCGCTCAACGCGACCCGCTTGGGGACGCCGCTGGAGCCCGAGGTGGCGATCACGACGGCCGTGCCGTCCGGCACCCATTTCGGAGCATCGCCGAGCATCCCGAAACCGAGCGCGGGCCCGCCGTCGAGCGCTCGCGCCAGAGCGGCTCGCAGTTCGGCCGGATCCTCGGCATCCGTCGGCGTCAGTGCGACCATGTCCGTCTCGGTCCGCTCAGTAGTGCCAGGGGAAGGACGTCCAGTCGGCGTCCCGCTTCTCGAGGAACGAGTCGCGGCCCTCGACCGCCTCATCCGTGCCGTAGGCGAGACGGGTGGCCTCGCCCGCGAACACCTGCTGTCCGACGAGTCCGTCGTCCACCGCGTTGAAGGCGAACTTCAGCATGCGGATCGCCGTCGGCGACTTGGTCAGCACGGTGCGCGCCATCTTCAGCGCCTCGCGCTCGAGGTCGTCATGGGGCACGACCCGGTTGACCGCCCCGGCCTCGTACGCCCGCTGCGCCGAGTACTCCTCGGCGAGGAAGAACACCTCGCGCGCGAACTTCTGCCCGGTCTGCCTCGCCATGTACGCCGATCCGTACCCCGCGTCGAAGCTGCCGACGTCGGCGTCGGTCTGTTTGAACCGCGCCTCTTCGGCGGAGGCGATCGTGAGGTCGCACACCACGTGCAGCGAGTGCCCGCCTCCTGCCGCCCACCCCGGCACGACCGCGATGACGACCTTCGGCATGAAACGGATGAGGCGCTGGACCTCGAGGATGTGCAGGCGGCCCGCGCGCGCCGGATCGTGCACGGTCTTCTCGTCGTCGGAGTACTTGTATCCGTCGCGGCCGCGGATGCGCTGGTCGCCGCCCGAACAGAACGCCCACCCGCCGTCCTTCGGACTCGGCCCGTTGCCGGTGAGGAGCACCGCGCCGATTCGCGGGTTCTGCCGTGCGTCGTCGAGCGCACGGTAGAGCTCGTCGACAGTGTGCGGGCGGAAGGCGTTGCGCACCTCGGGGCGATTGAACGCGATACGCGCGACTCCGCCGTCCGTGCTCACGTGAGCGGTGATGTCGGTGTAGTCCTCGGCACCGGGCGCGAGCACCCATTCGTCCGGGTCGAACAGGTTTGAGACGAATGCGCTGGTCACGGCATCCAGCCTATTCCCGCCCGGGTCGCACCCGCAGACGGCGTCGCCCCGAAGAGGCGACGCCGTCTGCGTGCTGTGATCAGCTGCGGCGAGCGCGAGCGGTCTTGATCCAGCCGTCGATGATGTCCCAGAGGCCGACGCCCACGATCACGGTTCCCAGGATCACGCCGAGGATGCGGAGCACGCCGCCCTGCTCGGCGGCGCCGGCGTTCGCCTCGGCGAGCTCGGTCGAGTGCCCGATCGCGAGATAGTCGAGGAAGGCCGGATTGACGAGCCCGCCGGAGAGAAGCAGATACATGGCGGGGACCACGAACGCCACAGCCAGGACGGTGTTGACGATCGCAGCGCCGACGGTCCACCGGCCCCGCCGGTAGATCGCGATCGCGAGTGCCAGCTCCGCGATCATGATCACGGCGAGCGCCACCATCCAGCCGGGCCACAGCGCGGGGCTCAGGATCGGCACGGCTGCACCGTCATCACGGACGAATCCGCGCAGGGCATCCCAGGCGATGGCTGCGGCCGCGAGGACGAGGAAGATGATGGAGCCGATGACCTCGCTGCGGCCGGCCCCGTTCGCGACGGGTTCGGGTAACTGATCGACATCCCACGTCACCCCGGGATCGGTCGTGGACCGCTCGAGGATCGCGAAGACCAGCGTCGTCCAGAACCCCACGTGGACGATCGACATGAGCACCGCCAGAGAGATGGCGCCGATCGTCTCGCCGATCGTCGCGAACTCGAGGACCTTGGCGATCGCGACTCCGACCGCCGCGAAGGCGGGGACGATCCAGAGCAGGAGCGTGAGCAGTCGCCACCACACCAGGTAGTACTGGGGTCCGATCAGGTGCAGCGGCCGGTCCGCGTAGCCGGCGGCGAGGATGCCGGGGTCGCCGAGCTCCGTGAGGACTGCGCGCTCAGCGTCCTCAGGGGCCTCCCCCTGTTCGAGTCTCGCGTCGATCGCATCCGCGATGGAACCTTCCAGCTCGGCGCGGACGTCGTCCTGCACCTCGGGCGTGAGGCTGCGGATCGTGGCGCTGATGTATCGCTCGGTGAGCGTCGCTGTCGAGGGCATGTCAGTTCTCCTCAGCTGTGAGGGTCGCGATCGCCGTCGTGAGCGATCGCCATTCTTCGGTCAGGGTGTCGGCGAGCCGGATGCCGGCTTCCGATGTGCGGTAGAACTTGCGGGGTCGCGCCTCGTCGGTGTTCCACTCGCTCGTGAGGTATTCCTGCTTCTCGAGACGCCGGAGCAGCGGGTACAGCGTGTTCGCATCGGTGGCGAAGCCGCGGCTCTCGAGGTCTTCGAGCAGCCCGTAGCCGTATCCCGCCGTGCGCAGCAGCTGCAGACACGCCAGCACGATGGTGCCGCGGCGCAGTTCCTGCAGATGCGTGTCGAGGGTCTCGTTCATGTCGATCACATTACTGTGCGTCACACACCATTGTCAATGACACATCTCTGTGAGCCGCAAGCAGCATACGGTGGTCGCATGGCGATCGAGATCCTCCGCATCGACGCGTTCGACTCTCGGGCGGTCGATGCGTGGTGGAATGCCTACGCCGCCGCGGAACGCGCCGATCGCGGCGCCGATGCCGTCGTATGGACGCTCGAGGAGTCTCGCAGCGAGCTGCAGCAGGAGTCGGCCGTCGTCGATCGGCGCGCCTATCTGCTGCGGCACGAAGACCGGATCGTCGGCTCCGCCAGCCTCGCGGCGCCCCTGAAGGACAACACCCACGTCGCACACCTGGCGATCAGCGTGCCGCCGCAGCACCGACGGCGCGGCATCGGCTCCGACGCCCTGGCGTTCCTCGAAGGCGAAGCCACGGCATCCGGTCGGACGACCGCACAGGGGGCGACGTCGTGGCCCTACGCCCTCGGTTCGGAGGGCGTCGGATCGCCGGGGCGTGAGTTCGCACGCACCCACGGCTACGCCCTGGCCCTCGGCGACGTGCAGAGCACGCTGGACCTCCCGGTCGACCCCGCGCTGCTCGATCGAGTCGAAACCGACATCGCGTCGGCGGTCGCTCCATACGAGATCCGCAGCTGGGTCGGTCGCGTCCCCGACGACGTCGTGGAACGCTGGACGATCCTCGACGCGACGCTCGAGACCGAGGCGCCGACGGGCGAACTCGACATCGAGCCGCAGAAGCCCGATGTCGACAGCATCCGCGAGAGCGAGGAGCTGCTCGACCGGCAGGGGCGCGTGTCGTTCGGCACGATCGCCCTCGCGCCCGACGGTGAGGCCGCGGCGTATTCGCAGCTCATCGTATCGACGGACGACGGCAATGCGTATCAGTGGGGCACGCTCGTTCGCACCGCTGACAGGGGGCACAGACTCGGCCTCGCGGTCAAGGTCGCCAATCTGCGGATGCTGCACAGAGAGGCGCCGCAGACCGTCGCCGTCTACACCTACAACGCCGAGTCGAACGCGCACATGCTCGCCGTCAACACGCTGCTCGGCTTCCGACCCAGCGAACGACTCGGCGAGCTGCAGAAGCGACTGACCTGACTCACCCCCGTCGGCACGGCGGATCCCCGTGGAGGCGCCGACGGAGCAGAATGAGCACATGCTCCCACCGCTCGCAGACCTGCTCGGCTCGGCCAGGGTCGTCTCGCTCCCGATGCACACCCGCTTCCGCGGAGTCGACACGAGGGAAGCGCTGCTCATCGAAGGGCCGGAGGGATGGGCAGAGTTCTCCCCGTTCCTCGAGTACGAAGACGCAGAGGCAGCGACCTGGCTCGCGGCCGCGATCGACTTCGCCTGGCGGCCGCAGCCGGCGCCCCTCCGCGAGAGAATCGGCGTGAACGCCACGATCCCGGCCATCGAGGCGGCGCAGGTCGCCGAGGTTCTGGCCCGTTTCGCCGGCTGCCGCACCGCCAAGGTCAAGGTCGCAGAACCCGGACAGACGCTCGCAGACGATATCGCCCGTGTGCGGGCCGTGCGCGAGGCGATGGGCCCGGAAGGTCGCATCCGCGTCGATGCCAACGGCCTGTGGAACGTCGACGAGGCCGAGCACGCCGTGCATGCGCTCAACGAGTTCGATCTCGAGTACGTCGAGCAGCCGTGCGCCACCGTGCCGGAGCTCGCCGAGCTGCGCACCCGCGTGAAGTACATGGGCATTCCCGTGGCTGCTGACGAGAGCATCCGGAAGTCGTCCGACCCGCTCGCGGTCGCCCGCGAGAAGGCGGCCGACCTGCTTGTGATCAAGGCCCAGCCGCTCGGGGGCATCACCCATGCGCTGCAGATCATCACCGCCGCAGGCCTGCCGGTCGTCGTCTCCAGCGCGCTCGACACCGCGGTCGGTCTCTCTCAGGGCGCGGCTCTCGCTGCCGCTCTCCCGGCCCTCGACTACGACTGCGGTCTGGGGACCGCGTCGCTCTTCCTCGACGACGTCGCCGACCTCCGCCCGGTGGATGGCTCGATCCCGGCAGGGCGGGTCACACCGGATGCGGCGGCGCTCGCACGTCTCGCCGCGTCGGACGAGCGTCGCGACTGGTGGCTCGACCGCCTCGCGCGGTGCTACGCCGTGCTCGACGCGCGCTGACAGCCGTACGCGGGCGAGGTCACTCCGCGAGCAGCAGCTGCACGAGGCGTCCGAGCTCCTCGCCGCTGGAGTGCCGCAGCTGATCGGAGTCCTGACCGGCCATCGCTCCGCGGACGGTCATTCCCTCCCAGATGATCATGAGCATGCGCGCGGCCTCTTCGGCGGGGACCTTCAGCTCGAGCGAGCTCACCGAGACGATGTCCGTGATGATCACGGCGATGCTCGACACCATCTCGCGCTCCTGCACGAGGTAGGCGGCGCCGAACTGGTGGTCGCGCAGGGCACGGATCCGGATCTCGCTCATCAGCATGACGCCGAGGCGGTCGTCGCCGCCGGCGTCCATGATGCGCTGGACGAGCTCGACCGGATCGCATCCCGCGGAAAGTCCTCCCTCGGCGGCGATCTCGTCGACGCGGTCGCGGACCGCGTTGACGCGCTGCTCGCCGACGCTGCCGGCGAGTACCAGGAAGAGCTCGTCCTTCGACTCGAAGTTCGAGTAGAAGGCACCGCGGGTGAATCCGGCGCGGTCGCAGACCGCTTCGACCGACGCCCCGTCGAGGCCCACCTCGGCGAAGACCTGCGCGGCCGCATCGAGAAGCCGGGCTCGCGTGTTCTCCCGGCTGCGGGTGGCGGGTGTCGTCATCGAATCCTCCTGCCTCTCATTCTCACACCCCGTACACAGACTCCGGGGCTCGGACCACCTTACGATACAGGTATGTATTGAATACACCTGTGTATTCAACCCGCATTCCCTGAGGAGCCTCGTGTCCACACTCCTGTCCTCGCTCGGTCGCTGGAGCTATCGGCACCCCTGGCGCGTCCTCGTCTCCTGGCTGCTGGCCCTCGGCATCGCCGGTGCCGGCGCCCTCGTCCTCGGCGCGGGCACGGACAACTCCTTCTCGATCCCCGGCACCGAGTCCCAGGCCGGCCTCGAGCAGCTCAACCGCTCCTTCCCCGCAGTCAGCGGAACCAGCGCGCAGATCATCGTGGTCGCCGCAGACGGTGACTCGATCACCGATGACGACTACCAGACCGACATCGAGGATGCCGTCGATCAGCTCGCCGACCTCGACGACTCCGTCCTGTCTGCCACCTCCCCGTTCGACGAGATGGTGAGCGGCATGATCAACGACGACGAGACGGCGGGCATCATCCGCCTGCAGTTCGACGGCCAGGCCAGCGATGTGTCGGAGGAGACGCAGGACGACCTGCGAGCCGTCGTGGCCGAGCTCGCGGACGAGCTTCCGGACGGATCGCAGACCTCCCTCGGCGGAGAGCTCTTCGCCACCTCCATCCCCGGCGTCACGCTCACCGAGGCGGTGGGTCTGCTGATCGCGCTGCTCGTGCTGATCGTCACGTTCCGCTCATTCGTCGTCGCAGGGCTCCCGCTGCTCACGGCCGTGCTCGGTGTGGGCATCTCGATGGCCGGCATCTTCGCCGCTACCGCCTTCGCCACGGTCTCGTCGACCACTCCCCTCCTCGCCCTGATGCTCGGCCTCGCGGTCGGAATCGATTACGCGCTGTTCATCATGGCCAGGCATCAGGATCAGGTCCGCGAGGGAGTGGACCCCGAGGAGTCGACCGCTCGTGCGGTGGGCACAGCAGGCTCCGCTGTGGTGTTCGCGGGCGTGACCGTGCTGATCGCCCTGATCGGACTCGGCTTCGCCGGCATCCCGTTCCTGACGACCATGGGAATCGCGGCCTCCGCCGCCGTCGCGGTCGCCGTCGCGATCGCGGTGACGCTCACCCCTGCGCTGCTGGGCTTCCTGAAGGGCCGCGTCGTCGGTCGACCACGCCGGGCTCCGAAGGCGAAGAAGGGCAAGGCCGCCCCCGCGCAGCGCCGTCGCTTCAGCGAGCGCTGGGTGACCGGCGTCACCCGGCGCCCGATCCTCGTTTCCCTGGCTGTCGTGCTCGGGCTCGGCATCATCGCCGTGCCCGCTCTCAGTCTCGATCTCGCGCTGCCCAACGCGGGCGTGCTGCCGAAGGACTCCGAAGCACGGCAGAGCTACGACCTGGTCGGAGAGCAGTTCGGCCCGGGCTTCAACGGTCCGCTGATCCTGACCGGCACGATCGTCACGTCGACCGATCCTCTGACCCTCATGGAAGACCTCGGAGATGAGGTCGCCAAGATCGACGGCGTCAAGGAGGTCGCCCTCGCGACCCCGAACGAGACAGCCGACACCGGCATCGTGCAGATCATCCCCGAAACCGCACCGGACGACCCCGCGACGGCCGATCTCGTGCGCGAGCTGCGGTCGCACCACGACGAGTGGCTCGACGAATTCGGCATCGACCTGAAGGTCACCGGGTTCACCGCGGTCGGCATCGACATCTCCGACCAGCTGGGCAACGCCCTGCTGCCGTTCGGCGTCTTCGTCATCGGCCTGTCGCTCATCCTGCTCACGATCGTGTTCCGCTCGCTCTGGGTCCCGGTCACCGCAGCCGCCGGGTACCTGCTCTCGATCGTCGCCGCGTTCGGCATCGTGGGAGCCGTGTTCGAGTGGGGCTGGTTCGCCGACGCCCTGCACGTGGCGAAGGTGGGCCCGATCATCAGCTTCATGCCGATCATCCTGATGGGTGTGCTGTTCGGGCTCGCGATGGACTATCAGGTGTTCCTGGTGTCTCGGATGCGCGAGGACTTCGTGCACGACCCCGACGGCAAGCGCGCTGATCGGGCCACCCGCCGAGCCGCGGCACTCCGCGCCGTGCGCAGCGGCTTCACGGGATCGGCGAAGGTCGTCACCGCTGCGGGCCTCATCATGTTCGCGGTCTTCGTGGCGTTCGTGCCGGAAGGCGACTCGTCGCTCAAGCCGATCGCACTGGGCCTCGCGGCCGGCATCGCGTTCGACGCGTTCCTGGTCAGGATGACGCTGATACCCGCGCTCATGGCGATCCTCGGGGAGCGCGCATGGGAGATCCCGGCCTGGCTGGAGCGCATCCTCCCGAGCGTCGACATCGAAGGCGAGGCTGTGGAACGCGAGCGTCACCTGGCGGGCTGGCCGGGCGACGACTCGATCGTGGCCGCCGACGACCTCACGGTGACGGATGCCGGCATCGACCGCCTCCACCTGCGGCTCGCGCCCGGCGCCTCCGCCGTGCTCACCGGGTCGTCAGCCGGCGCTCTGCGTGCACTCGCCCTGACGATCTCCGGGCGTGCGACTGCGGACGACGGCCGCCTCCGGGTCGCAGGCCACCTGCTGCCCGGTCGCTCCGCGTGGGTGCGGGCGCATGTCGGAGCGGTCATGGCCACGGAGGCCGGGAGTCTGTCAGCCGACCTCGCAGAGGCACTGCGCGGACGGCCCGCGCTCGTGGTGATCGACGGAGCCGACCGGCTCTCCCGCCCTGAACGCGATCAGCTCGCTGCGCGACTGCGCGACTCGCACAGCACGACCGCGATGCTGCTCACCGCGCTCGATCCCCAGGCTGCCGTGGAGATCCTGGCCGACGCCGGCCGAGCATCCGCTGACACGATCGACATCGACGCCCCCGCCGCACAGTCGCAACCCGAGCCCTCGGTGCCCCGCATCGTCGACGGCACCACCGAATCGACCGAGGTGAACGCATGACCCTCCCCATCGAACGCGCTCGATCGCGCAAGCCCATCACGTGGCTCACGGTCCTCGGCGTCCTGCTGCTTCCCGCTGCGGTGGGTGGCATCCTGGTCGCTGCCCTGCAGAATCCGACCGAGCGTCTCGAGTCGATGACCGCCGCGATCGTCAACCTCGACGAGCCGGTGGAGATCGACGGACAGCTCACTCCGCTCGGTCGGCAGCTCGCATCGGGGCTCGTCGAGGGATCGGACGAGCTCGACTCGAACCTCACCTGGGTGATCTCGAACGAGGACGATGCAGCCGATGGTCTCGCCGACGGCTCGTACCAGGCCGTCATCACGATCCCCGAGGAGTTCTCGGCCGCAGCGACCTCGGCGGGCCAGGCGATCTCGGACGGAGGCGGCGACGCGGAGCAGGCCACGATCCAGGTCACCACGCCGGAGGACGGGCTCGTCGCCGACGACCTGATCACGAGTCAGATCGCGAACGTCGCGGCGTCGAGCATGGGCACACTGCTGTCGGAGGCGACGACGGAGAACATCCTCGTCGGCTTCACCACCATCGGCGACCAGATCGGCGAGGCCGCAGACGGCGCGGCCGAGCTCGCCACCGGAGCGCGGGATGCGGCCACGGGTGCCGCGGCGATCCCGGACGGTGCGACTCAGCTCGCCTCAGGCGCCTCGACGCTCGGGAGCGGCGCATCCTCGCTGGCATCCGGACTCGACACGCTCGCAGCGAAGACGCGCGAGGCTGCGAACGGTGCGAGCCAGATCGGCACGGGGCTGAGCGCAGGCGCATCGGAGCTGCAAGATCAGGCAGGGCAGATGCCCGCGCTCGTCGGAGCGGTCACGACCGGAACGGATGCCGCGACGGACGCCGCGGCGAAGACCGCGACGCTCGCGCAGACGCTCGGCACGATGGCGGCGAGCTGCGACCCCGACGTCTCCGGCGAACTGTGCGCGCAGCTCGCCGCCGAGGCCGCGAATGCCGCGGACGCCGCGACGGCGGCCGGAACGGCGTCGGGATACCTGACCGCCGTCGCACCCCAGATCGCGACCCTCCCGGGCGCGTTCACCGCCCTCGCCACCCAGCTCGGCGAGGCGGGTGCGGGCGCGACGGGTCTCGCAGACGGCCTGAACCAGCTCGCATCCCAGGGCCTCGACGAGTCCGCGAGCGGTGCACGGGCGCTGTCGACGGGCGCATCCCAGCTGTCCGACGGAGCGACCGAGCTCGCGTCCGGTGCCGGCGAGCTCGCGACCGGCCTCGACACCCTCGCCACGGGAACCGGCGACCTCGCGGGCGGCCTGCGCACGGCATCCGACTCGCTCCCCTCGTTCAGCGACTCCGAGTCGACCTCCCTCGCGTCTGTGATCGCCGACCCGGTGGCGTCGAAGGGCGCCGACGGCGCCACGATCTTCGGCCCGACCGCGATCCCACTGCTCGCCGCCGTGGTGCTCTGGTTCGGGTCCCTCGCCTCCTTCCTGGTCATGCGCGCCTACACCGCGCGCACTCTCACCTCGCGGCGCTCGTCGGCCGGGCTCGCCCTGCGCGCCTTCGCCCCGGCCGCCGCGATCGGTGCAGCCCAGGGTCTGCTGGTGTCGCTCATCGTGCAGATCGTCGCCGGCTATGACGCCGCCGACTGGTGGGCCTTCGCGGGAATCGCCGTGCTCGCCGGGGTCGCCTTCGCTGCCGTGAACCAGGCCCTCGTCGCGGTCTTCGGCGGCATCGGCCGCTGGGTCAGCGCGCTCGTCGGAGTGCTCGCGATCGCGACCGGTCTGATCTCGACCGTGCCCGGATGGCTGGCGGATCTCGCCACGGCGCTGCCGACCTCCCCCGCGTTCGCCGGACTGATCACCACCAACGGAGGCGCAGCCGCGGCCCTCATCGTCTGGGGCGTGCTGTCGCTCGTCGCGACCACCGTCGCGGTGGCACTGCGGCGCACCACCTCGGTGAAGGCAGCCATCGCGACGGCGTGATCCGCCTGACGGTGCGATGCCCGAGATCGCCCGGTGTTCGGACATGTGTCGACGCACGTACGATCAGAGAATGCGTCGCCCCTTCATGACCTCCCCCGCCCAGCTCGAGTCACTCGAAGGACAGCAGTACCTCGTGCTGCGACCCACGAGGGCCGTGTCGGACGTGTACCGGGCCGAGCAGAGGTCGGCGCTCGGCCGGATGGACGCTCCGCACCCGCACACAGAGCACGTCACCCTGCGCGCATTCCACGAGCCCGAGCGCCGCGAAGAGCTGCTCGCGCTCATCCGCGACTGGGCGGTGGCGCAGCGCCCGATCGAGGTCGTCGCCGAGGCCGTCGACGTGTTCCCTGCACCCTGGCAGGTGATCATCCTGCGGCTGCGACGGACTGCATCGATCGTGTCGGCCTACTCGACGCTCAGCGAAGCGCTCGAGGGAACCGACTTCCGCCGGCTCGACGAACGCAGCACGGACGACTGGACATTCCACCTGTCGGTGATCTATGCGAAGACGCTCGCGCCCGCGGCATGGACGGAACTGTCGCACAAGTCGCGGCGTTCGCTCAGCTCACGCCCCGCCGAGACCATCGCCGACGTCGAGTTCGTCTGGTACGAAGACGGGGCCGAGCACTCCGAGGTCATCCCGTTCGGATTGCGCTCGCTCCGATGAGACGCGCTCGGGAGCTCAGCTGAGGCCCGAATATGCGTGCAGGCCCTTGAAGAAGACGTTGACGATCGTGAAGTTGAAGAGCACGGCGGAGAAGCCGACGATCGCCAGCCACGCCGACGGATTGCCGCGCCAGCCGCGCGTCGCGCGAGCGTGGATATAACCGGCGTACAGCACCCAGATCACGAAGGTCCAGGTCTCCTTGACGTCGAAGCCCCAGAAGCGGCTCCACGCGTAGTAGGCCCAGATCGAGCCGGCGATCAGCGTGAACGTCCAGAGGATGAAGCCGATGATCGTGAAGCGGTAGGCCATACTCTCGAGTCGCTCGGAACCGGGGAACGTGCGCAGGAATCCCGGGCCCGTCTTCTCCGCACCCTCGGAGATGAGGCGCTCGCGACGTGACTGCATCAGCTGGATCACCGAGAGGGCGAACGCCAGAGCGAAGAACGCCGTGCCGAGCGACGCCACGAAGACGTGGATCACCAGCCACACGCTCTTGAGCGGGTCCATGAGGGGCGAGACGTCGACGTAGAAGTTCGTGGCGGAGAGCCCCAGCAGCACGACGACCAGACCGGTGATGAACGTGCCGAGGAAGCGCAGATCGATGCGCGTCAGCACCACGAGGAAGACGGCGACGATCAGCAGCGTGCCCATCATCGCGAATTCGTAGAGGTTGGCCCACGGCACTCGTCCGGCCGCGAACCCACGGGTGAGCGTGGCCGCGAGGTGGAAGACGAACGCGAGGACGGTCAGAGACGTGCCGATGCGGGCCATCACGAACCGCTGGGGCGCGACCGCGGAACCGGATGCCGCAGCCCCCGTCGCCGCTTCGCCGCCGCGGGAGCGGGTTCCGGCTCCGACGAGTTCGAACTCCTGCACGGTCGCCGCGTCGGCGGACAGCTGCGACCGGCGGGCGAGGTCGAAGGCGTAGGCCACGAAGGCCGCCGCGTAGATCGCGATCGCCGTCCACAGCAGGATCGGCGAGATCACTTCGAGATCGAACATGGTGTCAGTCTACTTTCGGGGTGTCGGATGCGGGGCGCGCGGAGTCACCGTCGCGAACGGCCTCGGACGCCGTCTCAGGGTGGTCGGACTCGTCAGCGTCGGTCTCGTCCGTCTCCGCTGCGGTCGTCACTCCTGCAGCGTCCATCAGACGCGCATGCCCTGCGACGATGTCGTCGACGGCCGTCGCGAGCGTCGGGTCCTCGCCGCGGGCGAGACCGGCGTACTCGAGAGAGACGACGCCCTCATGCGCCGTCGCCTTGACCCACACCCGGCGTCGCGGGATGAACAGGGCGAGCATCAGACCGCCGAGGGCGAGCAGTGCGAAGCCGAGCACCCAGGGCCCCGAGGCATCGCGGTGGATCTGCAACGAGGCGAAGCGCTTGACCGACTGCGAGGCGTCCGTCGCCCCCGCCGGGGACTCGTCCTCGAAGGTCACCGTTCCCATGCCGTTCGGCAGGTCGGCGGTCTGTCCGGGCGCCAGCTCGATCGATTCGAGGTCCGTCGTGCGTCCCGTGACCTTGGTCATGCCGGTGGTGTCGAGCACGTAGACCGACCGCGGGATGCCCTCGTTGATGCCGAGGTCGCCCGTGTAGACGTCGAGCGTGAGGGTCGGGTTGGTGAGGTCGCCGAATCCCGAGAAGAACGCGCCGGTGTCGAGCACACCCGTCGTCGGGTAGAAGAAGCCGACGAGGCCGACCTGTTCGCTGAGCCCGTCGGGAATCTTGATGACACCCAGCGAAGTCATGTTGTTGTCCTGCGGCAGGAACGGCGTGCTGTTCGTGAACACGACCTCTCCGTCGGGATTGCGCACCGTGATCGTCGGCGCATAGCCGTTGCCGAGCAGGAAGACGTTGTCGTCGGCGACTCCGAGGGGCTCGTTGACCTTGACGGATCCGGTGCGCTCCTCGCCGTTCTCCTGCACGGTGACATTGGCCGAGAAGTCGCCGGCCTGACCGGAGCCCGGCTCGCCGAACGGCTGGTACGTGACGTCGAAGCTGTCGAGACGCATCGAGTAGGGCGCGAGTGCCCCGTCGCCGACGAATCGGCCGCGGTTCATCGAGTCGTAGTCGAGCAGGGTGTTCGCGAACGTCTCGCCCTCGACCAGCACGCGCTGCCCCGTGTAGGCGAACCCGCCTCCGACGCCGACCGTGATGAGCACACCGACGAGAGCGAGGTGGAAGAGCAGGTTGCCGGTCTCGCGCCAGTAGCCGCGCTCGGCCGAGACCGACGAGGATCGCTTGTCGTCGTAGCGCTCGACTCGATAGCCGAGGGCTTTGAGCTGCTTCTGCGCGATGTCGATCGATGCGGCGGCCTCCGCCGGAGCATCCGTCGAGGTGCGCTCGACCGCGCGGAAGTCGGCAAGGCGCTTCAGGCGTGCGGGGGTGCGCGGGGGCCGTGCCTGCAGGGCCTTCGCATGGTGCCGGATGCGCGGGATCACGCAGCCGACGAGCGAGGCGAACAGCAGCAGGTAGATCGCCGAGAACCATGGTGAGAGGTAGACGTCGAACATCTTCAGCCCGTCGAGCACGGGGAAGAGATCGGGGTTGTCGCGCTCCCACTGCGTGACGCCGTTCGGGTCGGCCATCCGCTGCGGGAAGATCGAGCCGGGGATCGCCGCGATCGCCAGCACGAGGAGCAGGATCAGCGCGGTGCGCATCGAGGTCAGCTGACGCCATCCCCAGCGCAGCCAGCCCACGAATCCGAGGCGGGGCTGTGTGATCGACTCTTCGCCGTCGACATGGTCGGACGGCCGGAGCGGATCGCTCGACCTCTCGGTTGTACTGCTCACGTCATCCTTCCGATGCGTCTTCTTCTGATCAGATCGGGAGGTCGACACTGCTCATCACCGCCGTCAGTCGAGACATGATGTCCGTCCAGAGTCCCGTCACCATCAGCAGGCCGAGGAGGATGAGCAGCACGCCGCCGATCACGTTCACGACGCGGATGTGTCGGCGCAGGAATCCGATCGCCTTGGTCGCCCATCCGAAGCCGAGCGCGACCAGCAGGAACGGAATGCCGAGGCCGAGCGAGTATGCCAGCCCGAGCAGGCCCGCTCGCACCGGGTCTCCCGCGTTGAACGAGAGGGCGAAGATCGCGGTGAGCGTCGGGCCCAGGCACGGCGCCCAGCCGATGCCGAGGGCGATGCCGAGCAGCGGTGCGCCGATCACGCCGGCCTTCGAGTCGACGTGGAAGCGCAGCTCGCGCTGGGCGAAGCCGAACAGACCGAGGAACACGAGGCCCATCAGAATGATCACGCCGCCGAGGATGCGGGTGATCAGCTCGCCCCACTGGAGCAGGAACACGTTGGCCAACCCGCCGAGCGCGGTCAGGGAGACGAACACCAGGCTGAAGCCGAGGATGAACAGCAGCACGCCGAGCACGAGACGGCCGCGAGCAGGGGCCTCGATCGTCGCGACGGTGGTGCCGCCTGCGGTGTTCGCACCGCGACGCGGAGTGACCGCTCCCCCGAGGAACCCGAGGTAGCCCGGAACGAGTGGAAGCACGCACGGAGACAGGAACGACACCAGGCCCGCGAGCACGGCGACGGGGATCGCGAGCCACAGGGCTCCCGACCCGATGATGACTTCGGGGTTCACGCCGCTCCCGGGAGACTCACGAGTCCTCCGCGAGCGCGTCCTTGACGAGCGTCGAGAGGATCGAGGTGCCGTCGATGGGCCCGATGATACGGGCGGCCACGCGACCCTGCTTGTCGAGCACGAGAGTGGTGGGGGTCGCCTGGATCGGCACCGACGACGCGAACGCGAGCTTCGCCTCGGCCGTGTCGACGTCGATGAGGCTCGGGTAGGTCACTCCGAACTCGGCGGAGAACGCCTTGGCGGTGTCGGCCTGATCGCGGGTGTTGATGCCCAGGAAGGCGACGTCGTCGCCGCCGTGCTGCTGCCACACGCTCTCGAGGGCTTCCGCCTCGAGCCGGCAGGGGGCGCATCCCGCGTACCAGAAGTTGACGACCGTGACCTTGCCTGCGAGCTCGGAGCTCGAGAAGTCCTCGCCGTCCTCGGTGAGTCCGCCGAAGTCGGTGACGGGTTCACCGCGATCGGCGACGGGGATCTCGACGATCGCACCGTCCGCCGCGACATAGCCCGGGTTGTCTCCGCTGAGGAACGAGTCGTTCACGGGATCGGGAGCGCAGGCGCTCAGACCGATGGCGAGCACCGCGGCGAGCGCGGCCCCGACCGCACGGCGAGAAGGCCGGATGCGGGAGGAGCGGCCGCTGCGGATCGGACGAACCGTCGAGGCGAGTGGCACGATTCCCAGTTTACGCAGGGGTTCCTATGCATGGGCCGGACGCCTCCCGGGGTCTGCGGCCGTCAGAGCCGCGCCAGCACGTCGTCCACGCTCGCTCGGAATCGCGGGCAGGTGGCGATGTCGTGCGACCGGCATCCCATGGCGTGCTCGGTCATCTCCCGTGACCGCCGCATGTCCTCCATCCGTCGGTCGAGGTCGTCGAGGTGCTGCTGGAGCACCTGGTGTCGACCGGCGCTTCCGTCGTCGAGCAGTACCGCGATCTGATCGAGCGTCATGCCCGCAGCCTTGCTGCGCTGGATGACGGCGATGCGCACGACGTCGTCCTGGCCGTAGCGGCGTCGGCCGGCCGAGTCGCGAGCCGGGCGCAGGAGTCCGACCGACTCCCAGTGCCGGAGCACGTTCGTGGGCAGCTCGAAGCGCTCGGCGACCTCGCCCACGGACCAGGGATTCTCGATGCTTGACTTCATGTTGACATGAAGTCACAGACTGAGGGCGAACGCAAGCGAGCACCCTCGGAAGGACCCCCATGTACGACGCGATCGTGATCGGCGCCGGCCCCGCCGGCCTGCAGGCGGCATTGACCCTCGGGCGGATGCACCGCCCCACCCTGCTGCTGGATTCGGGCGAATACCGCAACGGCACCGTCCTGCACATGCACAACGTCGTCGCGAACGACGGCACTGCCCCGGCGGAGTTCCGAGCGACCGCGCGCGAGCAGCTCGCCGAGTACTCCGACGTCGAGCTCCGCGACGTCGGAGCGCGGACGGTGACCGGATCCGACGGCGGATTCGTGGTGCAGCTCGCCGACGGCGAGACGGTCGAGACCCGACACGTGATCCTCGCGACGGGCGTCTCCGACGATCTCCCCGACATCCCCGGGCTTCAGGATCTCTGGGGCACGAAGGCCTTCAGCTGCCCGTTCTGCGACGGTCACGAGCACGCGGGTCGCTCGATCGGCATCCTCGGCCCCGCTCCTCGTTCCGAGCACCTGATCGGGCTCCTCGGACGCATCGTCGGCGACATCACGGTGTTCCCGGTGGATCAGCCGTTCTCCCCTGAGGAGACGGGCGCTCTGGAGAGTCTGGGCACTCGAGTCAGCGGGGAACCCGTGACCGCCGTCGCGCGCGACGCCAAAGGCGTGCGGATCAGCACAGCGTCGACCGCGCACACCGTGGCCGGCGTCTTCGTGGCATCCGGATCACAGCGCCATCGGGCGCCGTTCGCCGAGCAGCTCGGCCTGGACCTGCTGCCCTCCGGATCGATCGAGATCGACGACTTCGGGCGCACGTCGCTGCCGGGGGTGTTCGCCGCGGGCGACCTGGCTCATCGCGCGTCGCTTCCCGGGCCGATGGCGTCGGTGCTGCTCGCCGCCGCCGCCGGCCAGCTGGCGGCGGTCGGAGTCATCCAGTCGCTGATGGCCGGCTGACTCGTTTCGAATCGCGCACTTGGCAGATATCGAGCCTCAGAATCTGCCAGGTGCGCGATTCGAACGCGGGTGTCGTCAGACCGCCCCGACGTCGACCGCACCGCCGGTCGCTGCCGGTTCGGCGTAGTCGACCTCGCGCCACACGTCGCCGACGAGCTCGAACGAGGTGACGCTCGACAGCGCGCAGCGCCGGGTGCGCGGGTCGTGCTGCAGTGGCAGGCCTGCGACCCGCAGGTGGGTGACCCAGATCGGCGCTTGATGCGACACCATCACCAGATCACCGTCGTCGACCGATCGCCACGCCTCGGCCATCATGCCCAGCATCCGCTCGGCGATCGACGCGTACGGCTCACCCCAGCTGGGAAGCGACGGCTGTCGCAGGTGCCACCACTTGAGCGGGTTCATGAGCGATCGGCGCATCTGCGTGCCCTCGAACACGTTGGTCGGCTCGATCAGCCGGATGTCGATCTCGGGCGTGAGGTCGAAGCGCTCGGCGAACGGCTCGGCCGACTCCTGGGCACGCTCGAGCGGCGACGAGTAGAGCGCGGCGACCGGCCGGTCGAGCGACGCGACATGCTCGGCGGCCGCCTGTGCCATCTTTCGACCTGCCTTGCTCAGGTGGTAATCGGGCAGCCGCCCGTAGAGCACACGCTTCGGGTTGTGCACCTCGCCGTGTCGGACCAGGTGCAGTCGCGACGCCACCACGTCAGACCGCGCGGTAGCGGGAGTCGCCGAAACCGAGGATCAGATACCCGATGTAGGGGAAGACGAAGAGCAGGAAGAAGGAGAAGAGCCCGCCCTTGCCGAACCTCTCACCGAGCTTGACCGCGACGATGATCCCGAAGACGAAGCCCACGATGGGGATGAGATACAGCAGCGCCAGCCACCCGGACATGCCGGCGATCTTCACGAGGAACACGACGTTCACGATCGGGATGATCGCGAGGATGCCGGGGTATCCCGCCTTCGTGAACACCTTCCAGAGGCCGACCGCGACGAGGATGTAGAAGACGAGGACGATGAGCCCCGTCGTGCCGGAGAAGATCTGGGCGTAGAGATCCGAGATGCCGTTGGAGTCCATGGTGACCCTTTCGCTGGTCGAGCGGCTGTCGTGGCGATCCTACTGAGCGATATGCCGCGGGCGGAGGAGGCGACACCCGCCCACGTAGAATGGGCGGGTTCATCATTTCCCAGATCAGGAGGAATCCTCCGTGCTTCGCACCCACTCGGCAGGCTCACTGCGAGCCGAGCATATCGGTCAGACCGTCACCCTCTCGGGTTGGGTCGATCGCCGTCGTGATCACGGAGGAGTCGCCTTCATCGATCTTCGGGATGCGTCCGGCATCGCCCAGGTCGTCATCCGCGACGAGGAGATCGCGCACCCGCTGCGCAACGAGTTCGTCCTCCAGGTCACCGGCGAGGTCTCTCGTCGCCCCGAGGGCAACGCGAACCCGAACCTGCCCACCGGCGAGATCGAGCTCATCGCGACCGACGTCGAGGTGCTGAACGAGTCCGCTCCCCTGCCGTTCCAGGTGTCGACGGCCGTCGCCGACACCGAGACCGTCGGCGAGGAGGCCCGCCTCAAGTACCGCTACCTCGACCTGCGTCGCCCGGCTGCGGCATCCGCTCTGCGTCTGCGCTCGAACGTCTACAAGGCCGTCCGCGATGTGCTGCATGGGGAGGACTTCACCGAGGTGGAGACGCCGACCCTCACGCGCTCGACGCCCGAGGGAGCTCGCGACTTCGTCGTTCCCGCTCGCCTGCACCCCGGCAGCTGGTACGCGCTGCCGCAGTCGCCGCAGCTGTTCAAGCAGCTGCTCATGGTCGGCGGCGTCGAGAAGTACTACCAGATCGCTCGCTGCTACCGCGATGAGGACTTCCGCGCCGACCGTCAGCCGGAGTTCACGCAGCTCGACATCGAGATGAGCTTCGTCGACCAGGAAGACGTCATCACGCTGATGGAGTCGCTGATCGTCGCGATGTGGAAGACCATCGGCGTCGAGGTGCAGACGCCCCTGCCGCGCATGACCTACGCCGAGGCGATGGCCAAGTACGGCTCCGACAAGCCCGACCTGCGCTTCGGACTCGAGCTCGTCGAAGCCACCGAGTACTTCGCCGAGACACCCTTCCGTGTCTTCCAGGCCGAGTACGTCGGTGCGGTCGTCATGCCCGGCGGCGCGAGCCAGCCCCGCAAGCAGCTCGATGCGTGGCAGGACTGGGCGAAGCAGCGCGGCGCCCGCGGCCTCGCGTACGTTCTCTTCAACGAGGACGGTTCGCTCGGTGGCCCCGCCGCCAAGAACCTGTCAGAGGCCGAACAGGCGGGTCTCGCCGAGTTCGTCGGCGCGTCCGCCGGTGACTGCGTGTTCTTCGCCGCCGGATCGACCAAGGAGAGCCGTGCGCTCCTCGGCGCCGCCCGCGTCGAGATCGGTCGCCGTCTCGGCTTCCTGAACCCCGACGAGTTCGCCTTCACGTGGGTCGTCGACGCTCCGATGTTCGAGCCGGCAGCGGATGCCGTGGCATCCGGTGACGTCGCCGTCGGCGCGGGAGCCTGGACCGCCGTGCACCACGCGTTCACCGGCCCGAAGCCGGAGTTCCAGGACACGTTCGACACCGACCCCGGCTCGGCCCTGGCCTACGCGTACGACATCGTGTGCAACGGCTCGGAGCTCGGCGGCGGATCCATCCGCATCCACCGCGAAGACGTGCAGAAGCGGGTGTTCGAAGTCATGGGCATCAGTGACGAGGTCGCGCAGGAGCAGTTCGGGTTCCTGCTCGATGCATTCAAGTTCGGCGCACCGCCGCACGGCGGAATCGCCCTCGGCATGGACCGCGTGCTGCAGCACCTGTCGAAGACCGAGTCGATCCGCGACGTCATCGCCTTTCCGAAGTCGGGCAACGGCTTCGACCCGCTGACAGCCGCTCCGGCACCGATCACGGCTGAGCAGCGCGCCGAGGCCGGCGTCGACTTCGAGCCCGAGGACGACGAGGCCTGACGCTCACGTCGCAGATCCGCACTCGGGTCGCAGAGAATTCTCGGATTCTCTGCGACCCGAGTGCTTTTCTGCGGTGTCAGCGCACGGATGCGAGCGCTGGAACGATGTTCTCGTTCCACACGTCGACGCCGAGCTTCGCGATGAGCGCGACCACCACCACGAGGAACACCACCCGGATGAAGGTCGTCCCCTTCGAGATCGCCATGCGCGACCCGAGATAGCTCCCGGCGACGTTCGCGACGGCCAGGATGCCGCCCAGCAGCCACAGCACGGCGCCGTGCGGAATGAAGAGCAGCAGAGCGCCGGTGTTCGTGGCCAGGTTCACGATCTTCGCCTTGGCGCTCGCCTGAAGGAAGTCGTAGCCGAGCAGCGCGACGAGCGTGATCACCAGGAACGTGCCGGTGCCCGGGCCGATCAGCCCGTCGTAGAAGCCGATCACGAGACCCGCGAGACCGGCCATGATGTGGTGCTTGTGACCGCTGAAGCGCAGCCGCGTCGCGGCGCCCATCTGCGGACGGAACGCCGTGAACAGCGCGACGGCGAGCAGGGCGACAACGATGATCGGCTTGAAGGCCGCAGCGGGCAGCACGGTGGCGACGGCCGCCCCGCCGAAGGATCCGACCAGCGCGATCGCGGCCATCGGCAGAGCGGTGCGGATGTCGGGCTTCGCTCTTCGGTAGTAGGTGACGCTGCTCGTGGCCGTGCCGAACACGGAGGCGAGCTTGTTCGTGGCGAGCGCTTGGATGGGCGAGATTCCGGGGATCAGGAGGAGCGCGGGGAGTTGCAGCAGTCCTCCGCCGCCCACCACCGCGTCGATCCACCCTGCTGCGAAGGCGGCGATGATCACGAGGACCAGCGTGCCCCAGGTGAGCTGCTCGAGCCCGAGCACACTGCCGATGTCCATCCCTCCAGAATGTCAGACCGCGCGCCGCCTCGATCGCCACCGACGTCCGACCCGTCATGCCCTCGACATCTGTCGTTCACCCGAGCCGCGATCGGCGGCAACCCTCGGCTCATAGTGTCCTCTCGCAACCCGAAAACCGGCTCACAGCGCCGGACACCGAGAGGACCCTGATGACGAACTTCCACCGCCGCGCGCGCATCGGCGCGGGCATCGCCCTGTTCACCACCGCCGCGCTGGGCCTCACCGCCTGCTCCGGCGCAGCCGACGCCTCCGGCACCGGATCCGACGGCGACGCGGTCGACGCTGCGGCTGCGACATCGGTCGAGGACTTCGGATCGTTCGAGGAGCTCGAGGCTGCCGCCAAGGCCGAGGGCCAGCTCAACGTCATCGCGCTGCCGCGCGACTGGGCCAACTACGGCGAGATCCTCGACCTGTTCGCTGAGAAGTACCCGGAGATCACGATCAACGAGGCGTCGCCCGACGTCTCGAGCGCCGAGGAGATCCAGGCGGCCAAGACGAACGAGGGCCTCGACACCGCGCCCGACGTGTTCGACCTCGGTCTCACGGTCGCACTGCAGAACACCGATGTCTTCGCCCCGTACCAGGTGCAGACCTGGGACGAGATCCCCGACGCCCTCAAGGAGCCGACCGGCCTCTTCGTCGGCGACTACGGCGGGTACATGTCGATCGGCTACGACTCGTCGAAGTTCGACGCCCCGGGATCCCTCGACGACCTGAAGGATGCCGCCTACAAGGGCGCTGTCGCGATTAACGGCGACCCGACGCAGGCCGGCGCGGCCTTCGCCGCCGTGGGCCTCGCGACCGTGCAGTCCGACGGCACTCTCGACGACTTCCAGCCCGGCATCGACTTCTTCTCCGAGCTGCAGAAGGCCGGCAACCTGCTCAAGGTCGACGTCACCACGGCGACCGTCGCGAGCGGCGAGACCCCTGTCGTGTTCGACTGGGACTACCTGAACGCCGCGCACTCCGCGGACAACGAGAACTGGAAGGTCGTCGTCCTCGACGGCACCGGCTACGCGGGCTACTACAACCAGGCGATCAA
>JAZBLP010000032.1:0-38047 GCA_037033305.1 Actinomycetota bacterium
ATCGAGAACTGGCAGCACGACATGAACATCGGCTCGATCGTGCGCAGCGCCAACGCGTTCCTCGCCGACACCGTGCACATCATCGGCCGGCGCCGCTGGAACAAACGGGGCGCCATGGTCACCGACCGCTACCAGCACGTCGTGCACCATGAGGACGTCGAGGCATTCGCCGCCTGGGCAGCCGCCGAGGGCCTACCGATCATCGCCGTCGACAACGTCGAGGGTGCAGTGCCGGTCGACCGCGCCGATCTGCCCCAGAGCTGCGTGCTGCTGTTCGGCCAGGAGGGCCCCGGTCTCTCGGATGCCGCGCTCGCCGCGGCATCCGCTCACATCGAGATCACGCAGTACGGCTCGACCCGGTCGATCAATGCGAGCGCGGCCGCCGCCGTGATCATGTACGAGTGGTGCCGGAGGCATGCGGGCTGACGGCGGCGCCGACCCTCTCGACACGGTGCCTGCTCGGGCGTAGCGTGAGTGCCGATCCGAGGAGGTCGACATGGCAGCGATCAGTGGCATCCGCCCGTTTCTCTGGTTCGACGGGCAGGCGCACGAGGCGATGGAGTACTACGTCTCCGTGTTCCCGAATTCGTCGATCGACCGGGTGGTCCTCTATCCGGCGGAGACGCTCGACGAGCACTTCGAGGGGATGACCGGCAAGGTGATCAGCGGCGAGTTCACCCTGAACGGCTCCCCGTTCGGGTGCCTCGACGGAGGTCCCGAGTTCGCGTTCAACGAGTCGATCTCGTTCGTGATCGGCTGTGAGGATCAGGCCGAGATCGACCACTACTGGCAGGCGCTCTCGGCCGTGCCGGAGTCGGAGGCGTGCGGCTGGTGCAAGGACAGGTTCGGAGTGAGCTGGCAGGTGGTGCCGGCGGGTCTGGACCTGCTCCAGCAGAGGCCCGAGCAGATTCAGGCGCTCATGCACATGAAGAAGATCGTGATCGCCGAGCTCGAGAACGCCTGATCCCCTGATAGGTCAGTCTCTGTCGATGCCGAACGTGTTGCGGTAGAGCGCCGTCACATCGCGGTCGAGAGCGCGGATCTCGCCGAGAACCTCGGTGCGAAGGCCTCCGATCTCCGCCTTGACGACGTGGATGAAGAGTGTCGACACGACAGTGATCATGCCGAACATCGAGGCGGCGAAGACGCCGATCAGCACCCACACCTGCGGTTCGTTCATGGTCAGCACGCTCCGATTCTCGTTCGCTCGTGATGAGAATGCCAGGGCTGGAGCGCGAGAGGTGGCGAGATTCCGGGATACGTGCAGAACTCCGGACTCGCGACGAGCGTGCAGTGTTAGACGCCGGCGGCGATCCAGCGGCCCGAACGCACGCGCCAGCCGAGAGTGCCCAGCCGGGCGAGCAGATAGATGCCGAAGAACGCGATGCCGAGCCAGATGAGGCCCGCCGGACCGTCGACGCCGCTCGCGGCGATGATCCACAGCGCGGGCAGGAACGGCACGAGGTTGAGTCCACCGGCGAGCGCGAGATACCGCGCGTCGTTCGCGCCCATCAGCACTCCGTCCAGCACGAACACCACACCGGCGATCGGCTGCGCGAGCGCGAGGATCAGCAGCGCGGGCTGCACGAGCGCCGCGATCTCGGCGTCGCCGGTGAACACGATCCCGAGAACTCCGGAGAGTGCCGCGATGACAGCCCCGACGATGACACCGAACCACGCGCCCCAGGCCACGGTGCGTTTCAGCACCCGATGCACCTGGCGCTCGTCGCCGGCACCGAGCTCTTTGCCGATCAGCGCCTGAGCGGCGATCGCCAGCGCATCGAGCGCGAATGCCGCCGCCGAGAAGATCGTGAACACGATCTGCCATCCGGCGAGTTCGTCGGTGCCGATGCCGGTGGCGACGGCGACCGTCGCCAGCAGAGCGACGCGAAGGCTCACGGTGCGCAGGAACAGCCAGCCGCCCGAGCGCGCCGTACTGCCCATGCCCTCTCGCCGGGCTCTCAGCGACGCGTCATGCCTCGCCGCGAGGCGCCGGATCACGAGCACGTAGGCGCCGACCATGCCCCACTGGGCGACGACGGTGCCGGCGGCCGATCCGGCGATGCCCCATCCCAGCCCGTAGATGAACAGCACGTTGAGCAGCGCGTTGGCGCCGAACCCGAGGCCGGCGATCCACAGCGGAGTCATCGTGTCCTGCATCCCGCGCAGCAGTCCCGTCGCGGCGAAGACGATGAGCATCGCGGGGAGACCCCACATCGAGACGACCAGATAGGCGTTCGCATCGGCGGCCACGGCGTCGCTCGCGCCGAACAGCGACACGAGCCATGGGGAGGCGACGGCTCCGGCGGCGGCGAGCACGGCCCCGATCGCGAGGGCGAGCCACATGCCGTTGATTCCGACCGACACGGCCTCGCCCGGCCTGCCTGCGCCGAACTGTCGGGCGACCGCCGGGGTCGTCGAGTAGGCGAGGAAGACCATGAGTCCGACGATCGTCTGCAACACCGCGCCCGCGATGCCCAGGCCCGCGAGCGGCGTCGTGCCGAGATGCCCGACCAGCGCCGCGTCGACGATGAGGAACGCGGGCTCTGCGATCAGCGCGCCGAGCGCGGGGACGGCGAGGCGCAGGATCTCGCGGTTGAGAGTGCGCTCGGTCATGCACCGAGCCTATGGGCTGGTGCCGACAGGTGACGGCGCAGCGTGCCCGGCCCTGCGTAGCGCGAGCAGCCGTACCCTGGAGGGACCCGGATGCGACGGAGGTGCGTCATGACGGATCCACGGGAGGCCGCGGCGAGGTACCGTGCGCGGCAGCGAAGAAGGATCGACGGCGAAGACGACGCCGAGTCCGGCGCGGAGCCGGGGATCGCCGCAGCCACCGACCGAGCCGCGTTCATCGAGACAGCGATCCAGGTCGCGATCCGCCGAGGTGACTTCGACGATCTGCCGGGTGCGGGCAAGCCTCTCGAGGGTCTCGGAACGCATCACGACCCCGACTGGTGGATCCGACGCAAGATCGAACAGGAGAACCTGACGGGTCTCGGCCCACCGGCCATCCTGCTGCGCACGGAGGACCGCGAGCTCGACGACCAGCTCGATCTGCTCGGTCGCGAGGCCGATGTGCGGTCGGTGCTCGAGGACTTCAACCGTCGGGTGATCGAGGCCCGACGTCAGCTGCAGGGCGGCCCACCCGTCGTGACGAGTCCGCGCGACATCGATGCAGAGGTGGCCGCATGGACGGAGCGTCGCGCGGCGCGCTCCGCCGCGCGTGCCGCTGAGACGCCGGAGCAGCCCAGACGGCGACGGTTCGGCCTTCGACGCAGGGCGTGACGGATCCCGCCCGAATGTCGGAGCGACGCATAGGCTGGTCGGCATGACAGACGTGCTTCCCTCCGGTCTTGAGACCTCCGAGTTCAGCTCCGACATCCGCCCGCAGGACGACCTGTACCGCCATGTCAACGGCGCCTGGCTCGCCCGCACCGAGATCCCTGGTGACAAGGCGCGGTGGGGGTCCTTCCACCTGCTCGCCGAGCAGGCCGAGAAGGACGTCAGGGCGATCATCGAGGAGTCGCAGGATGCCGAGCCCGGCACTCTCGCTCGCAAGATCGGCGATCTGTTCGCCAGCTTCATGGACACCGAGCGCATCGCCGCCGCAGGGGTCACGCCGCTCGCAGAGACCCTCGCAGAGATCGACGCCATCGACGGCATCCCCGCGTTCCTGCGCACGGTCGGTGCCTACGACCGCGACGGTCGGGCGCACCTGATCGGGTTCTACGTCGACGGCGACCCGGGCAACCCCGAGCGCTACCTCCCGGTGGTCGTGCAGTCCGGCCTCTCGCTGCCCGACGAGAGCTACTTCCGGCTCGACACATTCGCCGAGACCCGGGCGGCGTATCGGGAGCACCTCGAGCGGCTGCTGTCGCTCGCCGGAATCGCGGATGCCGCCGGCACCGCCGACCGCTCGATCGCTCTCGAGGCCGAGCTCGCCGGACACCACTGGGACAACGTGCGCAGCCGCGACGCCGTCGCCACGTACAACCTCAAGACGTGGGCCGAGATCCAGGAGCTCGCCGGGGTCGACCTCGAGCCGTGGCGCGATGCCGTCGCTCCCGCCCACCCCGAGGCATTCGCCGAGGTCGTGGTCTCGCAGCCGAGCTTCCTCGAAGGACTCGGGTCGCTGCTGACCGCCGAGCGCCTCGACGAGTGGAAGGCCTGGCTGCGTGCCCAGGTCGTGCACGCCGCGGCTCCGTACCTGACCGACGACTTCGTGCAGGAGAACTTCTCGTTCTACGGCACCGAGCTCACCGGCGTCCCCTCCATTCGCGAGCGCTGGAAGCGCGGTGTGTCGGTGACCGAGGGCGCGCTGAGCGAGGCGATCGGCAAGGTCTATGTCGAGCGGCACTACCCGCCGACGGCGAAGGCCGCGATGGACGAGCTCGTCGGCAACCTCATCGAGGCCTACCGGCAGAGCATCACCGACCTCGAATGGATGACGGCCGAGACCCGCGAGCGTGCGCTCGCCAAGCTCGACTCCTTCACGCCCAAGATCGGGCATCCCGCCGTGTGGCGCGACTACTCGAGCCTCGAGATCGACCGCGCCGACCTGTTCGGCAATGTGCGGCGCGCAGCGATCTTCGAGCACGATCGCAACGTCGCGAAGGTCGGCAAGCCGATCGACCGTGACGAATGGCACATGCCGCCGCAGATGGTCAACGCCTACTACAACCCGTCGATGAACGAGATCGTGTTCCCGGCGGCGATCCTGCAGTACCCGTTCTTCGACGCGTCCCGTGACGCGGCGGCCAACTACGGCGGCATCGGTGCGGTCATCGGCCACGAGATCGGTCACGGATTCGACGACCAGGGCAGCCGCTACGACGGCGACGGAAAGCTCGAGGACTGGTGGACGGATGCCGATCGCTCCGCGTTCGAGGAGCGCACCAAGGCGCTCATCGCGCAGTACGACGAACTCGTTCCCGAGGGCCTCGACGCCGAGCATCACGTCAACGGCGCGCTGACCATCGGAGAGAACATCGGCGACCTGGGCGGTCTCGGCATCGCTCTCAAGGCGTACGAGATCGCGCTCGACGGCGCCGAGGCTCCGGTCATCGACGGCTACACGGGCGTCCAGCGCCTGCTGCTGTCGTGGGCGCAGGTCTGGCAGCAGAAGAGCCGCGACGCTGAGACGCTGCGCCTGCTCACGATCGATCCGCACTCGCCGAACGAGTTCCGGTGCAACCAGATCGTCCGCAACATCGATGCGTTCTACGAGGCGTTCGATGTGGCCGAGAGCGATGAGCTGTGGCTGCCGCGGGAATCGCGCGTGACCATCTGGTGAGCGCTCCCGCCTAGGCGATCCGCCAGGCGGGGGTGCCCTGCTGTCCGCAGAATGACGATCTGATGGCCGTATACCGGAGTATGTAGGGCATCCTCACCTGGCGGGGTTACGATATCCGTGCTGCGGCGGATGGACACCGCAGCATCCCGCCAATCCAACCCCCCTATGAAGGATCACGCGTGGGTGCTTCCGAGCCTGCCGACGGCCCGCCACTGGCCGCGCTGCGCCGCTCTCAGCGGACCAGCCGACGCTTGCCACGTCGTGCCGCCGCAGGGCGCCGGTCGTTCACCTCGACCTTGCGGGCGCTCGAACAGCTGGCGGATGCCGGGGCCCAGGTGTCGGTGCATGTCGTCGATCTCGACAACCACACGCACGTCCTCTCGGGCGACGATCATGTGATCATGCCGGTCGCCGGACTCGGTGTCGTGCCTCTGCTGATCGAGGTGGCGGCCGCGTTCGAAACAGGCGCACTCGATCCGCTCGAGATCGTCGAGCGCACCGCTGTCGACCCGGTGTCGACGTCGGGGCTCTGGCGTCACCTGCACGCCCCAGCGCTGCCGCTCGAAGACCTTGCCGTGCTCGCGGCGACGGCCGGTGACCCGATCGCGGTCAACGCGCTGCTGCAGCGGGTCGGCCACGACAGGGTGCGTGAGCGCATCGAGACTCTCGGACTGCGCCGCACCGCCGTTCTCGATCGATTCCGCGACGTGCGCGGCCCCGATGACGCACCGCACGTCGCCGTGGGCTCCGCGCGCGAATTCGCCGGGCTCTTCTCGGCTCTCGTGAACTCGCAGGCGGTGGGCGCCTCGGTGAGCGCTCAGGTATCCGAGTGGCTCAGCCTCAATCAGGATCTGAGCCTGGTGGCATCCGCGACCGGCCTCGACCCGTTCGCGCACGACCATGACGCCCACGGTCTGCTGTTCATCAACAAGACCGGCCGTGACCGCGGCGTGCGTGCCGAGGCGGGAGTTCTCGCCGGGCCGCGCGCGGGTGTCGCCTACTCGCTGATCGTCTGCTTCGACGACCTGTCGATCGCGCACCGGCTCCGCGCGCACGACGCCTTCCGCGTTCTCGGAGTCGAGCTCATGGAGTACACGCACTGATCGCATTCGGCGCCCGCTGCGACCTCGGCCGCGGTTAGCATCGGGGAATGCCCCGCACAGACTGGACCCCGCATCGTCGTGACGACGGAGAGCTGCTCGGTTGGATCCTTTCGGAAGGCGAGGGGTGGGTCGCGGTCGACGTGCTCGGGCGCGCGGTGTCCGGGCCGACGGAATGGCTCGACGCCGAGGCGGCTCTGGAAGACCACGGAATCTCGTGGCTCGCCGACCCCTGGATGCTCGAGGGTGAGGCCGAGCGTGCCGTGCGCGTGCGCATCGTCGAGGTCACGCCCGATGGAGAGGGGAGGGCCGGGCGCATCGTGGTGAAGGTCGACGACTTCGGCGATGTCACTCGACCGGCCACCCAGCAGTATGTGCTCTCCTGGCCCGCCCCTGACCGGCTGCGGATCCCATCGTCGACGGATCCCGATCCGCGCGTGTTCTGACCTGACAGCCTGGTCGGTCGGCGCGGACGGGGGTGGGCCCGCGGTCAGCCCGGCAGCGAGGGATGCTGCTCGGACGAGCGCTGGCGGGGGATGAACAGCGACAGGACGAGCGCGACGATTCCGGCAGCGATGGCGAGCCAGAAGCACACGTCGAACGCCGCCCTCGTCGGCACGGAGACCCCGTCGACATCGATGCTCATCGCGGCGAGCACGCCGCCCATCACGGCGGACGCGCTCGACGTGCCGACTGAGCGGAAGAGGGCGTTGAGTCCATTCGAGGCGCCCGTCTCGTTCGCCGGTACCGATCGCATGATGATCATCGGCATGGCGGCGAACGTGAAGCCGATGCCGACGCCGATGAGCAGGTTGCCCACCAGGATGTGCCAGACCTCGCTCGACCACAGGAGCACGAAGACGTACGCGAGCACGATGGCTCCCGCGCCTACGGTGAACAGCGGACGGGGTCCGACGGTGCGCTCGAGCCATCCCGACAACGGTGAGATGACCATCATCACGAGGCCGGCGGGCATGATGATGAGCGAGGCCGCGACCATGTCGAGTCCGAAGCCCGCCCCGGAGGCTGCGGGGCCCTCGAGCAGCTGCGGGAACGTCACGTTCGACGCGAACAGCGCGAATCCCATCCCGATCGCGGCGATGTTGGTGAAGAGCACGGCGGGACGCGCTGCGACCCGCAGGTCGAGCAGCGGATCGGTCGTCCTCAGCTGATACCAGCCCCAGACCAGCAGCACGCCGACTCCGCCGATGATGCAGGCGAGGGTCAATGGTGCCGTCCAGCCCCACTCGGCACCGCGCGACACGAACAGCAGGATGCCGGTGAGGCCTATCGCGAGTCCGACGGCGCTGAGCACATCCAGTCGACCGGGGAACCGCAGCACATCCTCGGGGATCACCAGCAGCACGAGTGAGAGACCCACCCCGCCGAGAGCGGCGGCGAGCCAGAACAGCCAGTGCCAGTCGGCGTTCACGGCCAGCAGCGCGGCGACCGGCATCCCGATCGCGCCGCCGACGCCCATGGTCGCGCTCATCAGGGCGACCGCGGTGCCGAGACGCTCGGGAGGAAGGACGTCGCGCATGATCGCGATGCCGAGGGGCACGACTCCCGTCACCGCACCCTGGAGTGCGCGACCGATGATGACGCCGACGATCGAGCCCGACAGTGCGGCGATCAGCGAACCGAGGATGAGCAGCCCGAGCAACGCGATCACGACACGGCGCTTGCCGTACATGTCGCCGAGACGGCCCGAGATCGGAGTGGCGACGGCGGCGACGAGCAGCGTGATCGTGACGACCCAGGTGGTGTCCTCGCGAGACGCGTTCAGCAGGTGCGGCAGCTCGGCCTGCAGCGGAACGACGAGCGTGAACATGAACGAGGAGCAGAGGCCCGCGAAGGCCAGGACAGCGACGACGGCCCACTTCGGTGATGTTCGGGAGAGTCTTCGGCGCGCGCGATCTTCGTTCTCTCCCATCGCTTCAGGCTATCGGCGTCTGCGACACCCGAGGCGCGAGCCGAGTGTGAGCGTCAGCTCACGCCCTTCATCAGTCGCAGCACGGGCTTGACGGCGAAGAGCAGGCCGAGGCCCACCACGATCGCTATCGCTCCGAGGATCGAGAAGTACGGCACCTCGTTCTTCGGGTCGTAGAACTGCACGAGCCACCCCGAGATCGCGGTGCCGAGGGCGATCGACAGGAAGAACAGCGCCACCATCTGGGTATGGAACACCTTCGGCGCGAGCTTGGTCGTGACCGACAGCCCGACCGGTGAGATCAGCAGCTCGGCGACCGTGAAGACGAACAGGATTCCGACGATGGCGAGCAGCGGGGTGGAGTTGGCGCCGCCGCCCGCGAACGGCAGGAACAGCAGGAACGCCGCACCCATGATGATCGCTCCCAGGGCGAACTTCACCGGGGTGGAAGGCTGGCGCGGGCCGAGGCGAGTCCAGATGGCGGCGAAGACGCCGGACAGGATGATGATGAACACCGGGTTGATCGACTGCACCCACGAGACGGGCATCTCGAATCCCAGGATGTTGCGGTCGAGGCGCTCGTCCGAATAGACCGTGAGCACCGTGAACTGCTGCTGGTACAGCGACCAGAACGCGACGCTCGTGATGAAGAGCGGCAGGAATCCCCACACGCGAGAACGTTCGGTGCTGTCGATCCGGCGGCTGCTGAGGATGACGGCGAAGTAGGCGACAGTGGCGACGATCGTGCCGATGATGACGATGTCCGCGAGGTTGTCGGCCTGGATCACCCCGATGAGCACCAGCACGGCGATGAGGGCGAGAGCTGCGACAGCGACGATCGCGACGAGCGGATAGCGGGACCGGGGGAGCGGGTTCGGCACACGGCGAGCCTCGTCCGGCAGAGCCTTGCGGCCGAAGGAGTACTGCACCAGACCCAGCGTCATTCCGATCGCGGCGAGTCCGAATCCGTAGTGGAATCCGAGCGTCGACTGCAGGATGCCGGTGAGGATCGGGCCGAGGAAGGCACCGAGGTTGATGCCGAGGTAGAACAGCGAGAATCCGGCATCCCGGCGGGTGTCGTCGGCGCTGTACAGGGTTCCGACGACCGACGTCGCGTTCGCCTTCAGGCCACCCGAGCCGAGGGCGACGAGCACGAGTCCGACGCCGACTCCGATGAACCCGGGCAGCAGGGCGAGGGCGACGTGCCCGGCGACGATCACGATCGCGCTGATGAAGAGGACGCGCTCCGAGCCCAGCATCCGGTCGGCGATCCACGCGCCGAGTATGGTCGAGAGGTAGACCGACCCTCCGTAGGCGCCGACGATGCCACCCGCGACCGCCTGCGAGAGCCCGAGACCGCCCTCGGCGACACTGAAGTACAGATAGATCAGCAGGATGCCCTGCATGCCGTAGAAGCTGAACCGCTCCCACATCTCGACGCCGAAGATGTGGACGAGCGCCCAGGGCTGTCCGAAGAACCTGGTGTCGGACTTCTCGGCGGTGGTATCGCTGGTTGCCATTCCCCCACGGTACGCCCGGTGGCGGCATGGTTCCCAGAGCGTTCGCGTCGCTCGATTCCGAAAACTGCGACCGGAGGGGCAGACTGGGGGCGTGCGAACCATCCGTGATCTGGACACCGTTGAACTCATCATCGACGCGCAGGGCCTGCTCGACTCCATCCGGGGCCCCGAGCGCGTGATCGACGCCGGCACGCTGCGCGCCCTGCAGCAATCCGGCAACTACGTTGTCGGCCTCTTCGACGCCGACAACGGCGAAGAGCGGATGGTCGGAGCCTCGATCGCCTTCTTCGGCGCCCCCGGACGCCGGGCGATGCACTCGCACATCACGGCGCTGCTGCCCGACTACCGCGGGCGCGGGTGGGGCCGCGAGCTCAAAGAGCACCAGCGCCAGTGGGCGTTCTCGCGCGACGTCGGTCGCATCACGTGGACGTTCGATCCACTCGTCGCCCGCAACGCGCACTTCTTCCTCACCGTTCTCGGCGCACGCGTGACCGGATACTCCGTCAACCGCTACGGCATCTTCGGGGGAGGGGATGCCGGCGACGAGAGCGACCGTCTCGACGTCGAATGGGCTCTCGCCGACATCGCCAAGCCGCCGGCCCCCGATGCCGTGCTCGAGACGCTGGAGATCCCTTCGGACATCGAGACCATGCGCATCGAGGAGCCGGAAGCGGCGCACGAATGGCGCACGCGGCTGCGCGCGCAGATGGAGGGCCTGCTGGGCAGCGGCCTCACTCTTTCGGGCTTCGATGTCGAGAAGGGCTATCTCTTCACGGCCTGAGGGGCCGCGTGCGCGACCTGGCCGGGGTCCTGACGCGAAGCGGTCGCGGATAAGATTGAGGTGCCCGTGATCACGGGCTTCCCCACCGCCGACCATTGGAGCCACCGTGGCCGAACAGTCCCGTCTAGACAAGGTCATCGCCCTTGCCCGCCACCGCGGGTTCGTCTTCCAGGCGGGTGAGATCTACGGCGGTTCTCGTTCCGCGTGGGATTACGGGCCCCTCGGCACCGAGCTCAAAGAGAACATCCGTCGCCAGTGGTGGCAGACGTTCGTGCGCGGACGCGGCGACATGGTGGGCCTCGACTCCAGCATCATCCTGCCCAAGCGCGTGTGGGAGGCGTCGGGTCACGTCGCCACTTTCACCGATCCGCTGGTCGAGTGCCTGAGCTGTCACAAGCGCTTCCGTGCCGACAACCTCATCGAGGACTTCGAGGCGCGCAAGGGCCGCAAGGCCGAGAACGGCCTCGCCGACGTGCCGTGCCCCAACTGCGGCACCAAGGGCCAGTACACCGAGCCCAAGTCGTTCTCGGGTCTGGTCAAGACCTACCTCGGTGTCGTCGACGACGAGTCGAGCCTGTACTACCTGCGCCCCGAGACCGCGCAGGGCATCTTCGTCAACTTCTCGAACGTGCTCACCGCCAGCCGTAAGAAGCCGCCCTTCGGCATCGGCCAGGTCGGCAAGGCGTTCCGAAACGAGATCACTCCCGGCAACTTCATCTTCCGCACCCGCGAGTTCGAGCAGATGGAGATCGAGTTCTTCACGCCGCCCGCCGACGCGCAGGAGTGGTTCGAACACTGGGTCGAGGCGTGCTGGAACTGGTTCCTCGACCTCGGCATCGACCCCGAGAACATGCGCCAGTTCGACGTTCCCGAAGACGACCGCGCCCACTACTCGGCGGGCACGATCGATGTCGAGTACAAGTTCGGCTTCGCAGGCAAGGAGTGGGGCGAGCTCATGGGCGTCGCCAACCGCACCGATTACGACCTGTCGAGTCACAGCGAGGCGTCGGGTCAGAGCCTGACGTACTTCGACCAGGCCACGGGCGAGCGCTACACACCGTATGTGATCGAGCCCTCGTTCGGTCTCACTCGCGCCATGATGGCGTTCCTCGTCGACGCGTACCGTGAGGAGGAGGTGCCGAACGCCAAGGGTGGCACCGACGTCCGCACCGTTCTCAAGCTCGACCCGCGTCTGGCTCCGGTCAAGGCCGCCGTGCTGCCGCTGAGTCGCAACGAGCGCCTGTCGCCGCTGGCGCGCGAGGTCGCCGACACGCTGCGCAGCTCGTGGGCGGTCGATTTCGATGACGCCGGTGCGATCGGTCGTCGATACCGTCGCCAGGACGAGATCGGCACGCCCTTCTGCGTCACGATCGACTTCGACTCGCTCGACGACCGTGCCGTCACCGTACGCGACCGCGACACCATGGCCCAGGAGCGCGTCTCGATCGACGAGCTGCACCAGTACCTCGCCGAGCGCCTCAAGGGAGCCTGACCCTTCAGCCCCCGCGCGCTCAGAGCCGGCGCGTAAGCGTCTGACGAAGGCCTCCTCGCCCACGCGAGGGGGCCTTCGGCCTGCCAGCGCTCTATGCTGACCCCATGATCGAGCACTGGAGCGAGTTCAACGTCGCGATGGCAGGCGCGACAGCGGCTCTCGCCGGTCTCGTGATCGTCGCCGCCAGCGTCAACATCGCCGAGATCGTGAAGTCGCGCACTCTCACAGCCCGCCTGCTCGCCGGAATCGCCGCGCTCGTGCTCGCACTCGCTGTGTCGGCGCTGGGTCTCGTGCCCGGCATCGACGAGATCTGGCTCGGGCTTCTGACGATCGGGGCCGCTCTGCTCGCGTCGGTGTTCCAGATCCACGCGACCGTCCTCATCGCACGCGACCCTGAACCGGCGGATCGAGCCAAGCCGCTGAAGTACCTGGTCGGGTTCCTGCCGATCGCGGCGTATCTCGTCGCGGGTGGCCTCGTCGCCTTCGGCCATCCGGCCGGCCTCTACCTCGCGGCGGCCGGCTGCCTTCTCGCGATCGCCTCGGCGATCGTGGTCTCGTGGGTGGCGTTGGTGGAGGTACTCCGCTGACGGTCGTCGCGAACCGCTCAGCCGGTGACGGTCAACTGCACCTGATCGGTGCCGCCCGCCTCGACCCAGGCGAGTGACCGCTGGAGGATGCCACGCAGCACGTGGAGGTCGATCTGCTCGAGGTCCTTGATGTAGAGGCATCCGACGCCGGTGGTGTGCGGACCGAGCTTCTCGAGGGCGTCTCGGTGGGCGTCGACGCCGTCGAACAGATAGATCGTGGTCGCGGCCTTGCGCGGAGCGAAGCCGAGGAGTCCGCTGTCGCCCTCCGTGCCGGTCGGGTAGCGGTAGTGGCAGCTGCCGAACCCGATGATCGTGCCCCAGGTCTGGGGGTCGCGACCGGTGATCTCCTGCATCAGCGCCGCCAGCGTCTCGGCATCCCGACGACGGACGGCGGGAGTGGAACGCGCGATGAGTCCGGCGACGTCGTCGCCGGTGGGCTTCATGTCTTCGCCTTCGCCGCGGCCTTCATGGCCTTCTTGTGCTCGCGCACCTTCGTCAGCGACTCGGGCGAGACGATGTCGGCGACGCTGCGATACGAGCCCTCGATGCCGTAGTCGCCTGCCGCCTCACGCCATCCCGCTCCCGTGAAGCCGTACTGCTTGCCGAGCAGTGCGAGGAAGATCTTCGCCTTCTGCTCGCCGAAGCCGGGAAGAGCCTTGAGTCGCTTGAGCACCTCGGCACCCGTGGGGTCGCCTTCGGTCCAGATCGCGGACGCGTCGCCGCCCCACTGATCGACGAGGTCCTGGCAGAGGGTCTGCACGCGGGTCGCCATGGAGCCGGGGAACCTGTGCACCGCCGGGGTGGTCTTGAAGGCCTCGAGGAACTCATCGGGGTCCATCGCGGCGATGGTGGCGGCGTCGGACGCTCCGGTTCGCTGTTCGATCTTCAGCGGACCGGCGAAGGCCGTCTCCATGGGAACCTGCTGATCCAGCAGCATCCCCACCAGCAGGGCCAGCGGATTGTCGGTGAGCAGAGCGTCAGCGGCGGTGTCTCCGGTGATGTGAAGGGCCATGCGTCCAGTCTGGCACCCCCGCGAAAGTACGCGCAGTCAGATGCGCTGGAGCTTCGGGAGAGGGCCTTCGAGGCGTGCGATCGACACCCGGACATCGGCGATGTCCGCCTTCGACCTTCGCGAACCGCTCATCCACCCTCTCGAACCGCTCATCCACCTTGTCGAACCGCTCGTCGATCCGGTCGAAGCGCACCTCGAGCGCTCGGGTCTGTGTCGTGAGCATCCGGGAGACGCCGCCGAGCACCGTCGCGGTGAAGGCGACGAGGGCGATGATGATGCCGATCACATCCGGGTCCACGAGCATGCTCCCAGTCTGCGCCGACCATCGGACGCTGTCATGGGTTCGACGATATGAAGCACGAGAGCATCGCCGCAGGAGAAGCCGGGCGGATGCCGATCGCCGGGGAGAAGTGCCTGCCGCGCACTTCTGTGCAGTGAGAGTGGTGGTCTCAGGCGGTCTCAGCGGCGTCGGTCGACTGCGCAGGCTCGACCGGCTCGATGCCGTACAGCGTCGACAGTGCTGCAGCGAATTCGTCCGCACGGCCGGTCGCGGCCAGCTCGTGAGCGCGTGTGGTCGGCGCGTGCAGCAGCACACCCGTCAAGTGGCGCAGAGCCTGCTCGACCTTGCCGTCCTCGTCGCCGCGGGCTCGGGCGCGGGCGATCTCTGACTCGAGCAGCGAGAACATGTGCGACCGCAGCGCGACGACCGACGGCGTGACGCTCTGTCGGCTGCCGACGACGTGGAAAGTGTCGGCGGCTTCACGCACGACGGTGCGTGCAGCATCCGTCGCCTGCAGCTCCTCGAGCGGTGCGTGCAGGCTGATGGTCTCGAGGTCGAGCAGCGCCACTCCCTCGAGCGCGGCCACGGCGGGGTCGACGTTGCGCGGCATGCCCAGGTCGACGACCATCTGGTTGTGCGAAGCCACGGGGCAGCCCTCGGGGGCGATCCCTGTCGGTGCCTGCAGGTGCTCAGGAGTCAGCACGGGCTCGGTGGTGGTGGTGCAGGTGATCAGCAGGCTCGATCGGGAGGCGACGCGAGCGTAGTCCTCGACGGCCACAGGGCGGATGCCGTGCTTCGCCGCGAACTTCTCGGCACGACCCGAGGGCGAGTAGACCGAGATGTTGACGGCTCCCCGTTCCCGCAGCGTCGCGAGAGTGACGGCGGCGTAGGCGCCGGTGCCGACGAGCAGCACGCGCTCGGTCGACCAGTCGGCGATGCGGCTGTCGGCGAGTTCGAGGGCGAGGCGCACGAGCGAGCGGCCCGCTCGGCCGAGGGCTGTGACGTTCTTGACCTTGCGCTGCGCCTGGCTCGCGCGCTGGAAGAGACGCTCGAGCTCGGGAGAGGTCGTGCCCTCCTTGCGGGCGGACTTCAGGGCACGACGCACCTGACCGGCGATCTCGCCTTCGCCGGAGACGACGGACTCGAGCCCCGAGGCGACGGAGAAGAGGTGCTCGGCCACGCGACGACCGGAGTGCACTTCGTAGGCGCCGTCGAGTTCGGAAGCGCGGATGCCGGTCGACGTTTCGACGGCCTCGAGCACGGCCTCGACACCGATCGCGCCCGCTGCCGTGACGGGCTCATCCATCTCGACGTAGGCCTCGAAGCGGTTGCAGGTAGCAAGAACGACCGCACCCTGCACGCAGGACGCCATGTCCACGACCGTGGAGGCGACGTCATCGGGGGTGCGGCTCAGGCGTTCGAGCAATTCGAAGGAGGCGGTCTTGTGACTCGCCGTGACAACCAGCAGCACATGACGATTCTACCTGAGGCTTCATGCAGGTCGGCCCATCGGCGAATGGGAGGATGGTCACATGGCCCTCTCCGACGCTCCGCTGCTGCGCGCCCTCACCGGCCCCCGCCCCGAGCATGCTCCCGTGTGGTTCATGCGCCAGGCCGGCAGGTCTCTGCCCGAGTACCGTGAGCTGCGTGTCGGCACCCGCATGCTGGACGCCTGCCTCACCCCCGACCTCGCGGCGGAGATCACGCTGCAGCCCGTGCGTCGTCACGGCGTGGACGCCGCCGTCTTCTTCAGCGACATCGTCATCCCGCTGCGTCTCGCCGGAGTGGACGTCGAGATCGAGCCCGGACGCGGCCCCGTGTTCGCCGACCCCGTCCGCTCGGCCGCCGACGTCGACCGCATCACAGCGATCGATCCGCTCTCGCTCGACGGCACCGCGATCGCCGAGGCCGTCGGCATCGTCACCGCAGAACTCGGCGACACCCCCCTGATCGGATTCGCGGGGGCGCCGTTCACGCTCGCCGCCTACCTCGTCGAGGGCGGGCCGTCGAAGGAGCACCTGCGGGCGCGGGCCATGATGCACGCCGACCCGGACTCGTGGAACCGCCTCGCCGGCTGGCTCGCGAAGGTCTCACGTCGGTTCCTCGAGATCCAGCGGGATGCCGGAGCATCCGTCGTGCAGCTGTTCGACTCCTGGGCGGGTTCGTTGAGCACCGCCGACTATCGCGCATTCGTGGCACCGCACTCGCGAGTCGCCCTCGACGCCATCGGCGTGCCGAGCATCCACTTCGGTGTGGGCACGGGGCCCTTCCTCGGCGACATGCGACTGGACGGGATCGCAGACGGCGTCGGCGTCGACTGGCGGATGCCGCTCGACGAGGCGGCCGCGATCCTCGGCCCGGACGTCTCGGTGCAGGGCAACATCGATCCTGCGCTGCTGTCGGCTCCGTGGCCGGTTCTCGAGGCGCACGTGCGCGACGTCGTCGAGCGCGGGCGCGCCGCGAGGGGACACATCGTCAACCTCGGGCACGGCGTGCCGCCCGAGGCCGATCCCGATCAGCTCACCCGCATCGTCGAGCTGGTGCACTCGATCTGAGGGCCTCGAACGACTTCGCGACCGGGTCTCACAAGGACGCAATATAGCGTCAGTGCTACATTGCACACATGACAGACAGCGCGTCGGATATCTTCGCAGCGCTGGCGCACCCGACCAGACGCCAGATCCTGCAGGATCTGAAAGAGGGCGAACTCGCGGCGGGTGAGATCGCCTCGCGGTTCACCTCGAGCGGGCCGACGATCTCACGGCACCTCGGCGTTCTCCGACAGGCAGGTCTCGTGAGCGAGCGCCGGGACGCCAACCGCATCCTGTATTCGCTCGTCGGCGAGCGGCTGGCACTGTCGGTGGGCGACTTCCTGTCGACGGTGTGCCCGGAGCAGATCGTGCTCCGCGAGGTGCGCAAGCGCGGCACCGGCCGCGAATCCACGGTGCATACCGAGGCGTGACGGGTTTGTCCGGCCGCAGGCCGGGCACCGGCCGGGCAGCGGATGGAAGGATTGACGCATGACGTCGAAGCCAGCGAACAATGAGACGCCCCGCGCCGAACCGGCTGACCTCGCCGCAAGCGCGGCGGAGCGGCACGTCGTCGTCGTCGGTGGAGGCATCGGAGGCCTGATAGCCGCGCGGGAGTGTGTCAAGGTCGGCATGCGCGTCACACTGCTGGAGGAGGCGGATGCCGTCGGTGGCGCGATCCGTCGCGCCGAGCTCGACAGCGTCGTGGTGGATGCAGGCGCCGAGAGCTACGCGACGAGGGGCGGCCGTGTGCGCGCGCTGATCGCTGAGCTCGGCCTTGCCGACCGCATCGTCGCGCCCGCAGCGGGAAGCGCGTGGCTCGCGGGGATCCCCGGCGTCGGCGCGGCACCGCTGCCCGTCGGCGGGATACTCGGGATTCCCGGCAATCCGTTCCAGGAGGACGTCCGGCGCATCATCGGGTGGTCGGGCGCATGGCGGGCCTACCTCGATCGCGTTCGCCCGCCGCTGACGATCGGCCACAGTCAGAGCCTCGGCAGGCTGGTGTCGTCGCGCATGGGGGCCAGGGTGCGCGATCGTCTCGTGGCGCCCGTCACCACGGGCGTGTACTCGGCATCGCCGGACGACGTCGACGTCGACATCGCGGCCCCCGGCCTCAACGCCGCCCTCACCCGAGTCGGATCTCTCTCGGGTGCGGTGCAGACGATGCGTCAGGAGAGCGCGGCCAGAGCCGCGAAGGCCCGCGGGGCCGCGGGTGGCGAAGGCCCCGCACTTGCGCCGGGCGCGGCTGTGGAAGGCCTCGACGGCGGGATGACGGTTCTGATCGAGGCGCTGGTCGCGGACATCGCGAAGCTCGGCGGCGTCGTGCGCACCGGCGTGCGGGTGACCGGCCTCTCCCGCACCGGCGAGGCGTGGACGGTGAAGGCTGACGCAGACGTCCTTCCCGAGGTGGACGCCGTCATCGGCGACGCTCACACGGAGGAGATCGAGTTCGCCGCAGACGGCGTCGTCATCGCGACCTCGGAGGCCGCGGCGAGGCGACTCCTCGAGGCGAGCGTGCCCGCATTGGCGCAGACGGCGCCGGCGGATGCTCCGGAGATCGAGATCGTCACGCTGCTGGTGGCGCCGTCGGCCCTCGCGGGCGCTCCTCGAGGCACCGGTGTGCTGACCGTGCCCGGCAGTCACACCGCCAAAGCACTCACCCACTCCAGCGCGAAGTGGGACTGGGTGCGGGCCGCTGCCGGCGACAGGCACGTCGTCCGGGTCTCGTTCGGAGCCCAGGGCGAACCCGCGGCGACCACCGCCCTCGACGACGATGCCGCGGCTCGGCTGGCGCTGAGCGAAGCATCCGCTCTCCTCGGCGTGCCGCTCGCCGAGGGTGACCTGATCGCCTCCCATCGCGCCAGGTACGTGCAGTCGCAGCCTGCATCGATCATCGGCTCCGGTGCACGCCGAGCGGCCGCGAGGACGGCTGTGCAGGGCGAGCACGGGCTCGCCGCCGTCGGAGCGTGGCTGGCGGGCACCGGGCTCGCCCAGGTCATCCCCGACGCGAGCGAGGAAGCGGACAGGCTGCGTCGGGCGCTGCTCTGGGACTGACGCCGTCCGCGAACCCGAAAGTCGCCCCGCTGTCAACCCTCTGCGTGACAGATGCCGAAATGGGCATACGGGGCTACGCTGGACACCTGACAGACGGCTCCGAGTCGTCGGTTCGCCCCAGGCGTTCACACCGTAACAACGTGAGGAGACCCCATGAAGGGGAAGATCGGACTCGTCGTAGGACTCGGCGTGGGATACGTGCTCGGAACCCGTGCAGGGCAAGAGCGGTACGAGCAGATCAAGGACCAGTGGCTGAAGGTCTGGAACCTCGACCCCGTGCAGGAGCAGGTCGACAAGGTCAAGGGCTATGTCGGCGACAAGGCGGCGGCAGTTCCCGGTGCGGTCTGGAACGGCGTGCAGAAGGTCGTCAAGTCCGCCAGCGGCGGCGGCAAGACCGCGGGGCAGCGACTCGACTCCGCGGTGTCTGCGGGCCGCAAGGCCGCTGACGACATCGTCGACGCGACCGAGGACGCCGTGGAAGAGGTCAAGGACGCCGCGAAGAAGGACGACGCGAAGAAGCCCGCGGCCAAGAAGCCGGCAACGCCGGGTTCCACCGCCGCGAAGTCTGGCAGCTGACATGCCCCGCGGATACCGCGATCGCGCCGAAGACAGCCTGCTGTCCCTGATCGGCGATCTTCCCGAGCTGATCAGCAGCCTCGTCAAAGCCGAGATCAACGCGGCCAAGACCTGGATCTCGAAGACGGCGAAGGACGCGGGGATCGGCTCCGTATGGTTCCTCGTCGCGCTGTTCTTCCTGTTCTGGGCCGTGCCGGTGATCCTGGTGTTCGCGATCGCCGGCCTGTCGTCGTGGTGGCCGGTCTGGCTGTCCGCACTGGCGGTGCTCGGCATCCTGATCCTCGCCGTGCTGCTGTTCGCGCTGCTCGGCATCCTGAAGTTCCGCAAGGTGCTCGCTCGCAAGAATCCCGCGCAGGCGGTGGGCGAGGACATCCGACTCGTGAAGGAAGCCGGCAATGACGAACTCTGAGATCACGAGGCCCCTGCCCAAGACCGCGGTTCCGGCGGGGATCGTCGACCCTGTGCAGTCCGCTCGCGCCGAGCTCAAGGCGGCGCTCGCAGCCATCGAGGTGAAGGGCAACTTCCCCCGGCGCATCGACAACGCGTCCAAGCGCGCCGCCGCGAAGGCGCGGGTCTTCGCCGACCGAAACCCGGCTGCCGCGATCGCGGGCGCCGTAGGCGTCGCGGTGATCGTGGGTGGAGCCGTCTGGGCCATCGCCCGCGCGCTCTCACGCTGACCGCAGGCCGAAATTCTCGCAACCTGACTCGCGTTCGCGAGTGCTTCACAAAGGGGGCAGACTGGATCCATGTCCGATGCGCGCGAAGAGAACCCGTCCGGCTTCACCCTCTGGGCGGTCTGGCGACGAAACCCCGATGTGGCCGTCACCGAGTCCGACTCGACGGAGCTCGAGACGATCGTCTCCTACATCGAGGACTCCGGGGTCACGGTCCGCGGCTTCTACGACGTCTCCGGTCTGAAGGCAGACGCCGATCTGCTCGTGTGGCTGCACGGCGACACTGCGGAGGACCTGCAGAAGGCTCTCCGACGCCTCCGCCGCACCGAGCTGCTGCGCACGCTGCTGCCCGTCTGGAACGTCATGGGCGTGCACCGCGACGCGGAGTTCAATCGGGCTCACGTCCCCGGGTTCCTCCGCGGCGTGGAGCCGAAGGACTGGCTGTGCCTGTACCCGTTCGTCCGGACGCCGGAGTGGTATCTCGCGCCCGAAGAGGAGCGCCGGAAGATGCTCGCCGACCACGGGCGCAAGGGAGCGGCATTCACCGGCGTCATCGCGAACACGGTCGCCGCCTTCGCGCTGGGCGACTACGAGTGGATCCTGCCGCTCGAAGCCGATGAGGTCACCGACCTGGTCGATCTCATGCGCGACCTGCGCTACACCGACGCGCGTCTGTATGTGAAGGAGGAGATTCCGTTCTACACGGGCCGACGTCTCCGCTTCGACGAGATCGCGGACGTGCTGCAGTAGGCCGACGATGAACACTCACAGTCAGAAGGCCTCCCCGATCCGACTGGGCACCCGCCGCAGCGCGCTCGCCCAGGCGCAGTCCGGGCACGTCGCCGCCGCGCTCGAGAAGATCTCGGGGCGCCCCGTCGAGCTCGTGCCGATCACCAGCGAGGGCGATACGAATCGTGCGTCGCTGTCGGAGATCGGCGGCCAGGGCATCTTCGCCACGCGTCTGCGCGAGGCGCTGCTCGCCGGCGAGTGCGACTTCCTCGTGCATTCGCTCAAGGACCTTCCCACCGCGATCCCCGACGGCCTCGTCATCGCGGCCACGCCGGTGCGTGAGGACGCCCGCGACGTCGCGATCACCCGCGGTGGCACGCCGCTGCACCAGCTCCGTTCCGGAAGCAAGGTCGGCACGGGATCACCCCGCCGCATCGCCCAGGTGCACCGCAGGGCTCCACACGCCGAGGTCGTCGACATCCGGGGCAACGTCGATTCCCGTCTGCAGCGAGTCGCCTCCGGCGAGCTGGACGCTGTGATCCTCGCGGCGGCCGGTCTGTCGCGTCTCGGCACCGACTCCCCGCTGCGCCGTGAAGAGCTGGGCCTTTCGGAATGGCCGACCGCGCCGGGGCAGGGATCGCTCGCCGTGGAGACGCGCACCGATGCCCCCGCAGAGCTGCTCGCCGCGCTCGCCGAGCTCGACGACCTCGAGACCCGACTCGCGGTGACCGTCGAGCGCGCCGTTCTGGAGGGTTTGGATGCCGGATGCCAGGCGCCGATGGCGGCGCATGCGGCCGTCGAGGGCGATGAGATCCGCATCAGGACGGTGGTCTACGCGACCGACGGCGGGCGTCGTATCGGCCTCGACGTCACCGAAGCCGTGAACGGGGAGTATATTCGTCGGAACGGCAGCGGCAACGGAGCGGATGCTGCCGATGGTGCAGACCCGATGCACGCAGCACGCGAGATCGGGTTGTCTGTCGCCCATCGGCTGCTCGAGCAAGGGGCGGCCGACCTCGTCTCCCGAGAGCATTCCTCATCATGACCAATTCGAAGCAGGACCGACCGCTGGACGGCTGGCGCATCCTCGTACCCCGCGGAGGGCCATGGGGCGACGGTGTCGCCGCCAGTCTGCGTTCCCGTGGCGCGGTGCCCGTGGTGGCGCCGCTGATCAACTTCGCCGCGACCACCGATCAGGCCGCCCTCGACGTGGCTCTCACCCGGCTCGCCGACGGAGAGTACGACTGGCTGACGGTGACGAGCGCGACGACCGTGGACGTGATGTTCGCGCATCGTGCCGTCGTCCCGCGCCGCACGAAGATCGCGGCCGTCGGCGAGACGACCGCGGCCGCTCTGCAGGCGGTCGGGTACGAGGTCGCGATGGTGCCGGACGAAGACAACTCGGCTGCGGGCATGGCCGAGCAGCTCATCGCACTCGAGACGGAGCCTCGACGCATCCTGGCGCTGCGCAGCGAGATCGCGAAGCCCGTGCTCAGCGTCCTCCTGCAGGAGGCCGGTCACGACGTCGACAGCGTCGTCGCATATCGCACGGTCGGCGTCCCGGTCACGGAGCGTATCAAGCGCGACGTCGAGAACGGACGGATCAACGCGATCCTGATCACGAGCGGTTCGGTCGCCGAACAGGTGCGCGAGCAGTTCCCGCTGATCCCGGACGACACGCTGCTGGCGGCGATCGGTCCGCGGACCGCGAAGGATGCCGATCGGGCCGGCCTGCCGATCACGGTCGTCGCCGACCGTCAGACCGTCGACGCGCTGATCGACGCGGTGTCGAGCTTCACCCTCCCGCACGCGGCGGATGAGGTGGCACCGTGAGCTTCCCCGACGTTCGACTGCGCCGCCTCCGCCAGTCTCCGGCGGTTCGTGGACTGGTGCGCGAGACCTCGCTCGAATCTCGTCAGCTGGTGCTCCCGCTGTTCGTCCGAGAGGGACTCACAGACGCCGCGCCCATCGGATCGATGCCCGGGGTGGCTCAGCACTCGCTCGACTCTCTGCGCGCCGCTGCGACCGAGGCGGCCGAGGCGGGTGTCGGCGGTGTGATGCTGTTCGGCGTGCCCGCTGTGCGCGACGCTCAGGGCTCGGGCGCCGACGATCCGAAGGGCATCCTGAACGTCGCGACCGAGGCGCTGGCCGCCGAGGTGGGCGATGCGCTCGTGGTGCAGACGGATCTCTGCCTCGACGAGTTCACCGATCACGGCCACTGCGGCGTTCTCGCGGCTGACGGATCGGTCGACAACGATGCGACGCTCGACCGCTACGCGTCGATGGCGCTCGCACAGGCCCGTGCAGGCTCGCAGCTGCTCGGCCTGTCGGGGATGATGGACGGCCAGGTCGCGGTCATCCGCGAGGCGCTCGACTCGGACGGCTACACCGACGTGCTGCTGCTCGCGTATGCCGCCAAGTACGCGAGCGCCTTCTACGGCCCGTTCCGTGAAGCCGTCGACTCGCAGCTCACCGGAGACCGCCGCACGTATCAGCTCGACCCGGGCAACCGTCGCGAGGGTGTGCGCGAGGCCGTCGTCGATGAAGAAGAAGGCGCCGACATCGTCATGGTGAAGCCGGCGATGGCGTTCCTCGACGTGCTGCGGGAGGTGCGCGACACCGTGCATATCCCTGTCTGGGCATACCAGGTCTCCGGCGAGTACGCCATGATCGAGGCGGCCGCGGCGAACGGCTGGATCGATCGTCGTGCGTCGATTCTCGAGTCGCTGCTCTCGATCCGCCGAGCGGGTGCCGACGTGGTCCTGACCTACTGGGCCACCGAGGCCGCTCGCTGGCTGCGCGGCTGATCCGCTCGATCCTGCGGCTAAGCTCGTCGATCTGAGTCCCGTCTTCAGGTCGGCGCATTAGCCTGGACGGGATGCCGGGAGAGGTCCGCGCATCGTTGAGGAGTGTGCTGTGACCGACCGTAATGACGACCTGTTCTCCGCTGCCCGCACGGTGATCCCCGGTGGGGTGAACTCGCCGGTGCGCGCGTATGGATCGGTCGGCGGCACACCGCGCTTCCTCGCTTCCGCGAACGGCGCGACGGTGACGGATGCGGCAGGCACGCGCTACGTCGACCTCGTGGCGTCCTGGGGCCCCGCGCTGCTCGGCCACGCTCGGCCGGAGGTCGTCGCCGCAGTGCAGGAGGCGGCCACGCGAGGCCTCTCGTTCGGCGCCCCCACCGAGGGCGAGGTCGAACTCGCTCAGCTGATCGCGGACCGGGTGCGGTTCGGCGAGGTTCGACCCGTGGAGCGGGTGCGGCTCGTGTCGACCGGGACCGAAGCGACGATGACCGCGATCCGTCTCGCCCGCGGTGCCACCGGACGCGACCTGCTGGTGAAGTTCGCCGGTCACTATCACGGGCACTCCGACGGTCTGCTCGCCGCGGCGGGCTCCGGTGTCGCCACGCTCGCGCTTCCCGGGTCCGCCGGTGTGCCTGCGCCCATCGCGGCTCAGACGCTGGTGATCGACTACAACGATCCCGATGCTCTCGCGCAGGTGTTCGCCGAGCACGGTCCGCGCATCGCAGCGGTGATCGTCGAGGCAGCAGCCGCGAACATGGGCGTCGTTCCGCCGCTGCCAGGGTTCAACCGGTTGCTCGCCGAGACCGCCCACGCTCACGGCGCCCTGCTGATCCTCGACGAGGTGCTGACGGGCTTCCGTGTGCATCCCGCGGGTTTCTGGGGACTCCAGGCGGCCGCCGGCGAGGATTACCTTCCCGACATCTTCACCTTCGGCAAGGTCGTCGGCGGAGGGATGCCGCTGGCGGCGCTCGGCGGTCGCGCGGACGTCATGGACCTTCTCGCGCCCCTCGGGCCGGTGTATCAGGCGGGGACGCTCTCGGGTAACCCGCTGTCGGTCGCTGCGGGTCTCGCGACGCTGCGCCTCGCCACGCCCGAGGTGTACGCGTCGGTCGACTCGGCCGCGGCTCGAGTCTCCCGTGCCCTGGGCGATGCGCTCACCGAGGCGGGCGTGACCCACGCCGTCGCCCACGCCGGCAATCTCTTCAGCGCCTCGTTCCGAGAGTCTGCACCTCGCGACTACGCCGAGGCGCAGGCGCAGGACTCGTTCCGGTACGCCCCGTTCTTCCACGCGATGCGGGAGCAGGGAGTTGCACTTCCGCCCAGCGTGTTCGAGGCGTGGTTCCTCACCGCTGCTCACGGTGAGGAAGAGCTCCAGCGCATCGAGGCGGCTCTGCCCGTCGCCGCGCGCGCGGCAGCTGAAGCCGCTGTGACCGCCTGAACGATTCGGGTCGGTCAGTCGGTCGATGTTCTCGTCATGTCGAGCGAAATGCTGGAATGAAAGAGGGGTGGAATAGTGGGAACCGACAACGGATCGTTGCCTTCCTGTGAACAAGACGCAGACATCTGGAAGGGTGCCGCTGGCAGACTGGACGCATGGTGACGTTGCTGCTGGACCAGACGCAACTCGAGATCGTGCTCTCGCCGATCGAGCGTGCGGCGAGCTTCCACCGTGACAATGTGCGGCTCGTGCGCGACACCATCACCAAGGTGCAACTCATCGATGATGCGTGGACCTGGTTGCGTGGCGTGCCGAACCCGGGGACGCACATCCCCGGCGTGCTCGCCGCAGGCACCTGGAAGGCTGCAGGCAGCGTCGATTTCGTCCTCATCCGCAAACGGCGTCCCAGCGTTGTCATCGACCTCTCCGGCGACGCGCAGTACCGGCGACTGATCCTCACGACGAGGCATGGTCTCGCCCTGACCCAGGCGCTCCGACTGGATGTGTCGGACGAGCCGGCGGACGTCGAAGAGATCGTGGCGACGTCGCCCACGCCGATCTCGAAGGGCAGCCGCCGCCCGGTGATCCGCCCGCGGCCCGCCTGACGCGACTGTCACGCGAAACGCCCTCCGCAGCCTCGTGGCGCGGAGGGCGTTTCGCAACGCGGAGCGGACGTCAGGAGCGGTCGTGCTCGCCGTCGTGGTGCTCGCCGTCGTGGTGCTCGTCCTCGTGGTTCTCGTGGTGCTCGCCGACGACATCCGATGCCGGCTGCGCGTCGGCCGGTGCATCGGCGTCTCCGAGCGGATAGTCCTTCGGCTCGTCCTCGTAGTACGCGCGCGCTGCTGCGGCGAGCATCGAGGTGACGGCCGCGGACCGGGGGTCGTCGTCGGACGGCGCGGCGACGTCGTCAGAGGAGTCCGACGGTTCTTCCGAGTCCTGCGCTTCGCTGAAGAACTCGACTCCGGAATGCTCCGCCGCGCCGCTCTCGGTCGCCGGGGGGACATCGGAATCGGCGGAAGCATCGACAGGGGCGGTGCCGAAGAGGATGTCGTCGAAGGAGGGCTGAGGGTGATCCTCTGCCGGGGTCTCGTGCTCGGTGGACTCCCCTGTCGAGTCGTCGTCGCGGGAGGACTCGTCGCCGCCCGGCTGGGCCGCGTCGGAGGCGACATCGGCCGCGTCCTCGGCGTCGGACGCGTCGGCATCGGTCCCGTCGGGATCGGACACAACGGACTCGGATGCATCGGAATCGGCGGTGACCGTGTCGGATGCCTCCGGCTCGGACGCATCCTGGGCATCGGGCGCCGCAGCGACCGCCGCAAGCGGTGCTGTCGCGACCGCCGTCGGCGCCTCGGGCTCGGTGGCCGGTGCGGCCGTGATGGCCTGAGTTGCGAGCCTTCCACCGCGCACGAGGTCGATGAAGACGTCCTCGAGTGTGGGGCCGCGCTGCACGAGGGTGGCCAGGGCGATGCCGGCCGATGCTGCGATGGCGCCGACGGCCCCGGCGTTGCTGCCGCGAACGGTGAGCCCCGAGCGGAGCACCTCGACTTCGAGGCCCGCTGCCGAGAGCGCGGCCGTCAGAGCTGCGCGATCCTCGGCATCCACCACCACGGACCCGGCGGACGGGTCGGCAAGCGTCTCGATGCCGCTCGAGAGGACCAGCTGGCCCTTCGAGAGCACGAGCACGTGGTCTGCGACCTGTTCGATCTCGCTCAGCACGTGCGAGGAGACGAGAACCGTGCGGCCCTCGTCGGCGAGGCGGCGCAGAAGGAGGCGGATCCACCGGATGCCCTCAGGATCGAGGCCGTTCGCCGGTTCATCGAAGACGAGCGCGCCCGGATCTCCGAGCAGCGCGTGCGCGACGCTCAGCCGCTGACGCATCCCGAGCGAGAAGCTGCCGATGCGTCCTTCCGCTTCGTGCTCGAGTCCGACGAGAGAGAGGACCTCGTCGACACGCGAGAGCGGGATGCCGTTGGCCTTGGCCGCGATCGTCAGCTGGCGGGCCGCCGAACGCCTCGGACGGTAGGCGGTCTCCTCGAGGACCGAGCCGATGGTGCGCAGCGGATGACGCAGCTCCGGATGTGCGACTCCGCCGATCGTGGCCGTGCCGCTCGTGGCGCGCACCTGGCCGAGGAGGATGCGCAGTGTGGTGGTCTTGCCGGCGCCGTTCGGGCCGAGGAAAGCGGTCACGACGCCGGGCTCGACCCGCGCAGAGAAGTCGGACACCGCCGTCACGTCGTTGAAGCGCTTCGTGACGTGCGTGAACTCGAGCACCTGTCCGTCGGGCATCTGCGACCTCTCGTTGCAGTGGGCAGTTCTTCCTATCCTGCCGGAAAAGCCGCCGGATCGCGCATTTACCGCACGGACACGGCCGGATGCAAGGCTCGAACCAGGGGGTAGCCTGGCAATCGTGACCGAATCCAGTGCCGCTTCCCGGGTCCTCGTCCGCACCGAAGGAGCCCTCGGCAGGCTGACTCTGAACCGGCCGGAAGCGATCAATGCGCTCGACTTCGGCATGGTCCAGGAGATCACGCGCGCGCTGGAGCGGTGGCGGGACGACACCGATGTGCAGATCGTTCTGATAGACGGCGAGGGCGAGCGCGGCATGTGCGCCGGTGGCGACGTGCGGGGGCTGCACGCGCAGATCGTGGCGGGCCGATCCGATGAGGCGGCGGAGTTCTTTCGCGCGGAGTATGCGCTGAACGCGATGATCGCCGAGTACGCGAAGCCTGTGGTGACGGTCGCCGACGGCATAACGATGGGCGGAGGTGTCGGGCTGTCCGGCCACGCGGCGATCCGCATCGTGACCGAGCGGTCGAAGCTCGCGATGCCGGAGACTCGGATCGGCTTCACACCCGACGTGGGCGGAACGTGGCTGCTCGGGCGCGCTCCTGGGAGGTTCGGCGAGTACTTCGGGCTCACGGGCTCGACGATGAACGGAGCGGATGCCGTGCTGCTCGGCTTCGCCGATCACTTCGTGCCGTCCGATCGACTCGATGCGCTGCGCGAAGCGCTCGCGTATCGTGCCGATCCGACAGGACCGGCCGAGATCGTGCTGCTGTTCGACGAGACCCCTGATCCGTCGACGCTTCCGGCCTCTCGGGGATGGATCGACCACGCATTCTCCGCCGACACGGTCGCGGAGATCGTGTCGCGACTGCGCTCGGACGAGGCCGCGGATGCCGCGGCGACCGCGGATCTGTTGGAGAGCCTGGCGCCGAACGGACTCGCTGTCACGCTCGACGCCGTGCGGGAAGCGCGTGCTCTGCCGAACCTGCGTGCCGCGCTGGAGGGGGAGTACCGCCGCGTGATGTGGTTCGTCCTGCAGCATCCCGACCTCGTGGAGGGGATCCGGGCGCAGCTGATCGACAAGGACCGCAATCCGAAGTGGAACCCCGCGAACATCTCCGAGCTCCCTGCCGATGCCGGAGCCGATGCGAGGAATTTCACCCCCGAGACGCCCCTCTTTTGAAGCATTTCGGTATATCGGCGGTTGTTCGCCGCGGTGCATAAACCGCTGGCCGCAAGGCAAATGGTTCGCTGTCAGCGAAGGTCCACCTGCAGGGGGATACGAATGTCCGCAGTTCGTGGCACTCTTGCATGTGCGCGATCGTCGGCCTGCGTCCGCCCGTCGGGAGATCCGCCGCTTCATCCTTCCTAGAAAGTCAGCCTGTGCTGGGAAAAATCCTCCTCCGATATCTCGCCCGCTATAAGTGGCTGCTCGTCGCGGTGCTGGTGTTCCAGTTCGCCAGTGCACTCGCCACCCTCTACCTGCCTCGCCTGAACGAAGACATCATCAACAAGGGCGTCGCGCAGTCAGACACCGACTACATCTGGCGCACCGGCCTGTTCATGCTCGCGGTCTCTCTCGGCCAGATCATCGCCTCGATCATCGCGACCTACTTCGCCGCACGGGCGTCGATGGCCGCGGGTCGCGACATCCGCGCCGACGTCTTCGGCAAGGTCAGCGGCTTCTCCGAGCGCGAGGTCTCGCAGTTCGGCGCCGGGTCACTCATCACCCGCAACACGAACGACGTGCAGCAGGTGCAGATGCTCGCGATGATGGGCGCGACCATGCTCGTCACCGCGCCGCTGCTCGCGATCGGCGGCATCATCTTCGCCGTGCAGACGAACATCGGTCTGAGCTGGCTCATCGCCGTGTCCGTGCCGTTGCTGCTGATCGTCGCCGGTCTCGTCGTCAGTCGCATGGTTCCGCTGTTCCGCAGCTACCAGGGCAAGCTCGACACGGTGAACCGCGTGCTGCGTGAGCAGCTCACCGGCGTGCGCGTGGTGCGTGCCTTCGTCCGGGAGGGCATCGAAGAGGAGCGCTTCCGCGGCGCCAACACCGACATCATGGTGGTCGGCCGCAAGGTCGGCTCGCTGTTCGTCCTGCTGTTCCCGCTGTTCATGCTCATTCTCAACGTCACGGTCGTGGCGGTCGTGTGGTTCGGTGGCATCGAGGTCAACAGCGGCACGGTGCAGGTCGGCACGATCTTCGCCTTCATGCAGTACATCGGCCAGATCATGGGCGGTGTCATCATGGCCAGCTTCATGGCGATCATGATCCCGCGCGCGGCCGTGTCGGCCGAGCGCATCGGAGAGGTCCTCGAGACGACGTCGAGCATGGAGCGTCCGACCGACGGCGTGACTGACTTCCCGACCCCCGGTTCAGTCGCCTTCGACGACGTCGAGTTCACTTACCCAGGGGCCGACTCCCCGGTGCTCACGGGCATCAGTTTCGCGGCCCAGCCCGGCGAGACCGTCGCCATCGTCGGCTCGACCGGTGCGGGCAAGACGACTCTGGTCTCACTGATCCCACGGCTCTTCGACGCGACGGGCGGCGCCGTCTTCGTGGGCGGTTCAGACGTCCGCGATGCCGACGTCGAGTCGCTGTGGGCGACGATCGGTCTCGTTCCGCAGCGCCCGTTCCTGTTCACAGGCACCGTGGCATCGAACCTCCGCTACGGCAGAGAGGACGCCACAGACGAAGAGCTCTGGCATGCGCTCGAGATCGCTCAGGGGCGCGACTTCGTCGAGGAGATGCCCGAGGGGCTCGAGTCACGCATCACGCAGGGCGGCACGAACGTGTCCGGCGGTCAGCGTCAGCGCCTCGCGATCGCGCGTGCGATCGTCCGACAGCCGCAGATCCTCGTGTTCGACGACTCGTTCTCGGCTCTCGACCTCACCACCGATGCTCGCCTCAGGCAAGCCCTGTGGCGTGAGTTGCCCCACGTGACCAAGATCGTGGTCGCCCAGCGCGTCTCGTCCATCACCGATGCGGATCGCATCGTCGTCCTCGAAGGGGGCACCATGGTCGGCGTCGGCACTCACGAGGAGCTTCTCGAGACGAGCACGACCTACCGAGAGATCGTCGAATCGCAGTTGGGGGTGGACGCATGAGCGAGCAGAACGCGACGGAGTCCCGCCGCGGTCGCGCGCGCAGGTCGACGGATACGACTGTGGTGGTGGAACCCGAACTGACCGATGAGGAGAAGTACGAGGCCGAGCTCGCCGAGAAGGCTCGCCAGAACGGAGGCGGCTGGGACAGCGTCGCGCCGGGCAAAGCCGACAACTTCGGTCAGAGCTTCGGCCGGATGATCGGCCTGCTCAAGCCGTCCGCCGTCTGGTTCATCCTGGTATCGATTGCCGGAGCCATCGGCGTCGTGCTGACCGTCGCGGCACCGAAGGTGCTCGGCGAGGCGACGAACCTCATCTACAAGGGCTTCATCTCGGTACAGCTCGGGCAGCCGAACGGAGACTTCCCAGGGTTCCCGGCAGGTACCTCGCAGGACGACGTGGTCAGCGCGCTACGACAGGGCGGACAGGACGACTTCGCGAACCAGGTCGCGGCCCTCGGCAGCTTCCAGGTCGGAGACGGAGTGGATTTCGACGCGCTGCGGTGGATCATCATCGCCGTGCTGGCGATCTACGTCGCCGCGGCCTTCCTGAGCTGGATCCAGGGCTATGTCATCAACGTGATCATGGTCCGCACGATGTGGCGCCTGCGCGAGTCGGTCGAAGCGAAGATCAACCGCCTGCCGCTGTCGTACTTCGACAAGGTGCAGCGCGGTGATCTGATCTCGCGCGTGACCAACGACATCGACAACATCACCCAGACCATGCAGCAGTCCCTGTCTGGGGCGATCACGGCCGTTCTCACGGTCGTGGGCGTGCTGGTGCTGATGTTCTCGATCTCTTGGCAGCTCGCGCTCGTGGCCCTCGTGGCGCTCCCGCTCATGGGTGTGATCTTCGGCGTCATCGGTCCACGCTCGCAGAAGGCGTTCGGAACCCAGTGGCGCAAGGTCGGCCGTCTGAACGCCCGCGTCGAGGAGGCGTTCTCCGGACACGCGCTCGTGAAGGTCTTCGGGCGGGAGCAGGACGCACTCGAGAAGTTCCAGGGCGAGAACGAGGAGCTGTTCCAGGCGAGCTTCAAGGCGCAGTTCCTCTCGGGCATCATCATGCCCGCGATGACCTTCGTCGGCAGCCTCACCTATGTGGGAATCGCCGTGCTCGGTGGCCTCATGGTCGCCAGCGGGCAGCTGCGTCTCGGCGATGTGCAGGCATTCATCCAGTACTCGCAGCAGTTCACGCAGCCGCTGTCCGAGCTCGGCGGAATGGCCGCCGTCGTGCAGTCCGGCACCGCGTCGGCAGAGCGGGTGTTCGAGCTCCTCGACACCGAAGAGCAGGAGGCCGATGCCGCCGATGCTCCGAAGCTCGCCGAGGGCAAGGGCGTCGTGGAGTTCGAGAACGTCGCGTTCTCGTACACTCCCGAGCGCCCCCTCATCACCGACCTCTCGTTCCGGGTCGAGCCCGGCCAGACAGTCGCGATCGTCGGTCCGACGGGAGCGGGCAAGACCACTCTCGTCAACCTCATCATGCGGTTCTATGAACTGAACGGCGGGCGTATCCTGCTCGACGGCCAGGACATCTCAGAGGTCACACGCGATCAGCTCCGGTCGCGCACGGGCATGGTCCTGCAGGACCCGTGGCTGTTCGCCGGAAGCATCCGCGAGAACATCCGCTACGGTCGCTCGACCGCGACCGATGACGAGGTCCTCGAAGCGGCGAAGGCGACCTATGTGGACCGCTTCGTTCATGCGCTCCCCGAGGGATACGACACGGTGCTCGACGAGGATGCCTCGAACGTGTCGGCAGGCGAGCGTCAGCTGATCACGATCGCGCGAGCGTTCGTGGCCCAGCCGTCGATCCTGATCCTCGACGAGGCCACGTCGGCGGTCGACACCCGCACTGAACTGCTGCTGCAGCACGCGATGGCGGCGCTCCGACAGGGGCGCACGTCCTTCGTGATCGCGCACCGCCTGTCGACCATCCGCGATGCCGACCTCATCCTCGTGATGGAGCACGGAGACATCGTCGAGAAGGGCACGCACGACGAGCTGATCGCCGCGCAGGGCGCCTACTGGCGCCTCTACCAGTCTCAGTTCGAACAGGCGGCGACCGACATCGACGCCGACGACGCGCTCACCGGCTCGACTCCCGTCGTCATCAGCGGCGACGCCGAAGAGGCAGCTGCTGCGGCACAGGTCGGCGTCTCGGTGGGAGCTCAGACCCCCGCGGCCGAGGCCGCAGCTGCGCAGGCGGTCGTCGAACAGCCCGACGCCGGAGGCTCACGCCTGAGCGACTGAACGCTTAGCGCCAGAACGCCTGAGCGCCAGAACGCCCCGCCTCCCGAACGCTCGGAGGGCGGGGCGTTCTGCATGCGCCGCCCTTCTCCGAAGGGAGCGACCTCAGCGCTGAGCGTCGGTGATCCCGAGGAGCTCGAGAGGGTGGGTCAGTCGCCACCACGGGCTGGGAGCATCGACATCGTCGGCGAGTGACAGCGACGTCGTCACCGTGTTCAACGGGCCGACACTCGTCATCGTGCCGACCTCGTCGCCCGCTTCGCGGTTGTCGCCGAGTGAGAAGTCCGTCGAGGCTTCGGCGACTGCGCCGTTCCAGAGAACCACGTCGGCATCCGCATCCGTGACGACATCAGTGGTGGCTCCCCACGCCGTGCTGACGGTCCCGACGACCGTGCCGGCTGCGACAGCGGGGATCTGCTGCTCCAGAGCCGTCTCGACCTGGGTGAACAGCGAACGCGTCTCGGTGAGGCGCTGTGCATCATCAGCCTGGCCGAGAACAGCGGCATACAGATGCACGGTCGTGTCGTCAACGGTGATGACCTTCGCGGTCAACAGATTCCAGCTGTCGCCGAGCGTGCCGGTCTTCACGCCGACGACGCCGGGGTCTGCGAGCATCCCGTTCGTGTTCACGACCGTGCCCGCACCCGGAAGGTCGACCGATGCAGTGCCGACGATGCCGGCGAAGACGGGATTCTGCATCGCCAGCTCGGCCAACGCGACGAGCGACTCGGGCGTGGCCCGGTTGCGGTCGTCGAAGCCGGACGGAGTGATGATCGTGATGTCGTCCAGGCCGCGGTCGCGCAGCCATACAGCAGCAGCGGCAGTGAACGCCGACGGGGAGCCCCAGATCTCCGCTGACAGCCGATCGATGTAGTTGTTGGCCGATCCGAGCAGCGTCCCCTGCAGGAGCTGGAACTCGGTGAGGGTGCCACCCACTGGCACATCGAGGGCTGACTGGTCGGAGCGGCGGTAGTCCCAGTATGCGAGGTTGTCGGCCCGTGTGAACGAGAACGCGGGACCCTGCTCGCCTACGGCCAGGGGCATCCGCTCGAGCACCATCAGGCTGGAGACGACCTTGGTGACGCTCGCGATCGCCGCGGCATCGAGCGACGACGTCGTCGTGCCGATGCCGCCGATTCCGACGGCAGCGCTTCCCTGGGCAGGGAAGGTGATCGCGGCGGCGGGCGCCGCGACAGGAGCGAGCTCGATGGACTGAACCGTCGGAGCGACCTCGTGCAAGGGCCACAGCATGGCCGATCCGGCGTACGTGCCGAACAAGCCGACGAGCACGCCGAGCGGCACCAGCACTCCGGGTCGGGTGATCGCCGGGCGCAGGTGCGCTCCGGTCAGCAGAGCGCCACCGCTCTCCACGGCCGGCGCGTCATCGAGCGCGTCGGTCGCCGGGTGCTCGGCCACGTCGATCGGGTCCACCCACGTCAGCGGAGTGCCGCCGCTGTCTCCCTCGGCCCACTGTGCGGCGGGAGTCGCCTCAGGGGTGAAGATCGCAGAGGCGTCGTCATCCGCAGGAACGGCGGAGGCGGTGGCCTCGGCGGAATCGGGAGCGGTCACCTCCTCACGGTACCGAACTCGTGCGCGGATCCGCGTCGCCGCATCGGGAGAGGACGCGGGTGTCGCCTCCGGGTAGGATCGTGGGTACAACCACGGGAGTCCGGCGAGCCGGGCTGAGAGGGAGCGAATCGCGCTTCGACCGTCGAACCTGATCTGGGTCATGCCAGCGCAGGGAGGAGTCACAGATGAGTACATCCACGTCCGGATCCACTACGGGATCGGCATCGGTCACGCAGCCGTCGAAGGGCCTCGGTCGCCCAGAACTCTGGCGCTGGCGGGTCGTCGACATCGTCGTCGCCAGCGTCATCGCCGTCGCGTGCGCGCTGATCTTCCTGCTCTGGAACGTCGGCTACGAGGTGCCGAGCAGCATCCTCACGCCCCTGCTCCCCGGTGTGCAGGGCCTGCTCGCCGGCCCCTGGCTGATCGCCGGCGTGCTCGGAGGGCTGATCATCCGCAAGCCCGGTGCCGCTCTGTACACCGAGCTGGTCGCCGCGATCATCTCGGCGCTCGTCGGCAACGCGTGGGGCCCGCTCACGATCGTCTCAGGTCTCGTACAGGGGCTCGGTGCAGAGCTGGTCTTCCTGATCTTCCTGTACGGCGTCTGGCGGCTGCCTGTGGCGATGCTGGCGGGTGCCGGCGCCGGCCTCGCCTGCGGCATCAACGACCGCATCCTCTGGTACGCCGGCGCCGACACGCTCTTCACGAGCGTCTACATCGTCTCGACGACCATCTCGGGTGCGGTCATCGCCGGGCTCGGCGCGTGGCTGATCGCCCGAGGGCTCGCAGCCACGGGCGCCCTCAGCCGGTTCGCCGCCGGCCGCGAGGTCACCGCACGGGTGTGAGCTCGCTCACGACGCCCGCCACCCTCGAAGCCCGCGGCTGGGGGTGGCGGTACGCGACGCGGCGGCGCTGGGCGGTACGCGACGTCGACCTTCGCATCGAACCGGGGGAACGGGTGCTGTTGCTCGGCGCCTCCGGATCGGGAAAGTCGACCCTGCTCCAGGGATTCGGTGGGGTGCTCGGTGGGGCCGATGAGGGCGAGACGCACGGTGCACTGCTCGTCGACGGCGTGCCGCCCACCGATGCCCGAGGTCGAGTCGGGATGGTCCTGCAGGATCCTGATACGCAGACGATCCTCGCGAGGGTCGGCGACGACGTCGCCTTCGGCTGCGAGAACCTCGGCGTCCCGCGAGACGAGATCTGGCAGCGGGTTCGCGCGGCGTTGGATGCCGTAGAGCTCGACGTCGCGCTCGATCGATCGACGGCGGCGCTGTCGGGTGGTCAGAAGCAGCGTCTCGCCCTCGCCGGCGTGCTCGCGATGCGACCCGGCGCCATCCTGCTCGATGAGCCGACCGCGAACCTCGACCCCGAGGGTGTGCGGGACGTTCGGGATGCCGTGGCCGCCGCCCTCGATGCGACGGGCGCGACCCTCGTCGTCATCGAGCACCGCATCGACATCTGGCTGCCGCTCGTGACCCGAGTGATCGTGCTCGGTGCCGAGCCGGGCGGGACGGTCGTGCTCGCCGACGGCGGCCCGGACGAGGTCCTCGGCGCGCGGGGCGCGGAGCTCGCGGCATCCGGTGTCTGGGTTCCCGGGCACCCGCCCGCCGTCCCTCCCGCGCCGACGCAGCGCCCGGGCGCGACGCTGCTCGAGGCCCGCGGGCTCACTGTCGCCCGCAGGCGCGGACTCGCCGTCGCCGGCCCGTTCGATGTCGACGTCCGCGCTGGGGAAGTGCTCGGGGTCACCGGCGCGAACGGCGCGGGCAAATCGACGCTCGGGCTCACGCTCGCGGGATTGATCCCGGCCGAAGCAGGCAGGGTCGCCGCGCTGCCGCCCCTTGCCGCCGGAGAGAGGCCCGACCCCATCCAGTGGTCGTCGCGCGCTCTGCTCACGCGCATCGCGTCGGTCATGCAGACGCCCGAGCACCAGTTGCTCGCCAAGACCGTGCGCGACGAGCTGTGTGTGGGGCCGCGCGCGCTGAAGCTGCCGGACGCCGAGATCGCCTCCCGGGTCGATGACCTGCTCGAAAGGCTGCGGCTCACCGCGCTCGCCGCAGCCAACCCCTACACGCTGTCGGGCGGTGAGAAGCGGCGGCTCACTGTCGCCGCAGCCCTCGCCACCCGGCCTCGGATGCTGGTGCTCGACGAGCCGACTTTCGGACAGGATGCGACGACGTGGGCCGAGCTCGTCGGCCTCATCGCACGGCTGCGTGAGGAAGGAACGGCGATCGTGGCGATCAGCCATGACGAGACCGTACTCGAGGCCCTGCACGCTCGACGCATCGAGGTTCGGCGATGATCGATCCGCTGACGGCCCGCGTCGAGCGCTCCGGTCCGATCGCCCCTCGCTCCGCCCTGGCGAAACTGGCGGCCGCGCTGCTCATCGCCGTGCCTCTCGTGCTGACGATCGACGTGGTGTCGGCATCCGTCGCCCTGCTGCTCGAGATACCGCTGCTCGTGCTCGCGGGTCTGCGCGCGAAGGAGTTCTGGGCCCGTACCGCCGTGCTGTGGATCGCGGCGCCGCTCAGCGCGGTCACGATCGCGCTCTACGGGGCGACCAGCGGCACCGTATACGTCGAATGGTTCGTCATGCGGATCAGCGACGGATCGCTCGCGCTGGCGGCAGCGACCGCGGTGCGCGTGCTCGCGATCGGGCTGCCCGCGGTGGTGCTCTTCGTCACGGTCGACCCCACCGATCTCGCCGACGACCTGGCGCAGCGGGTGAAGCTGCCGGCACGGTTCGTCGTCGGCGCTCTGGCGGGGATGCGCATGCTGGGGCTGCTCGTCGACGACTGGCGGGCGCTGGCGCTCGCGCGGCGCGCGCGCGGGGTCGCCGACGAGGGGCGGGCCCGTCGTGCGCTCGGCATGGCGTTCGCGCTGTTCGTGCTCGCGATCCGCCGGGGGTCATCGCTGGCGACAGCCATGGAGGCGCGTGGCTTCGGGGGCACGGCGCCTCGTTCGTGGGCGCGGGAGTCGAGGTGGGACCGACGTGACACGGCGCTCGTCGTCGTCGCGGCGGTGATCCCGGTGGTGGCTATCGCGGCGGCGGTGCTCACGGGTTCGTGGAACTTCATCCTCGGACCCACGGCCTGACGCCCCGTCGCCCGGCGCGCTCGGCATCCACTCAGCTTTCTCATAGGTGGAATGCCGGTGTATTCGCTACCATTCAATGAACCCAAGGGGAGTACTCCACCACGGGCGGCTCGTCATTACGGATGTCCCTGCATCCCGGGTCCCCGGTTCTCGCTCGCGAGAATGGAGAAGACCTTGGCGTCGACATCGTCACGCCTCGTCTCTGGAGACCCCTTGAACATCACCCCCCTCGTGTGGATCATCACGATCGCGGTCACGATCGCCTTCTTCGTGTACGAGTTCTTCGCGCACGTGCGAAAGCCCCATGAGCCGACCATCGGCGAGTCCGCCCGCTGGTCGGCGTTCTACATCGGCCTCGCGCTGCTCTTCGGTGTCGGGATCGGCACGGTCTCGGGGTGGACCTACGGCGGTGAGTACTTCGCCGGATACCTGACCGAGAAGGCTCTGTCGATCGACAACCTCTTCGTCTTCCTCATCGTGATGACCGGCTTCGCCGTGCCTCGCATCTATCAGCAGAAGGTGCTGATGATCGGCATCGTCATCGCGCTGATCATGCGGGGTGGCTTCATCGCCCTCGGCGCGACTCTGATCGAGAACTTCTCGTGGATCTTCTATCTCTTCGGCGCGCTGCTGCTGTTCCTGGCCTACCGCCAGGCCTTCGCGCAGGGTGATCACAACCCGGCGAACGGCCGTTTCATGCGCTTCGTCCGCCGCATCCTGCCGGTGAGCGACGAGTACAACGGCGACCGCCTCACGGTGAAGCGCGACGGCAAGCGCTTCTTCACCCCGATGTTCCTCGTGATCATCGCGATCGGCTTCGTCGACCTGATCTTCGCCGTCGACTCGATCCCCGCGATCTACGGTCTGACCGAAGAGGCGTACATCGTCTTCACGGCCAACGCGTTCGCCCTCATGGGTCTGCGCCAGCTGTACTTCCTCATCG
>JAZBLP010000033.1:0-37408 GCA_037033305.1 Actinomycetota bacterium
GATTGTACTTCGCGACGCGCTCGCTGCGAGCAGGCGCACCCGCCTTGATCTGACCTGCGTTCGTCGCGACGACGAGGTCGGCGATCGTGGTGTCCTCGGTCTCGCCCGACCGGTGCGACAGCATCGCCGTGTACCCCGAGCGCTGCGCCAGGCTGACCGCGTCGAACGTCTCGGTGAGCGTTCCGATCTGGTTGACCTTGACGAGCAGCGAGTTGGCGACGCCGCGCTTGATGCCGTCGGCCAGACGCGTCGGGTTCGTGACGAACAGGTCGTCTCCGACGAGCTGGACCTTCGAGCCGAGGGCATCGGTGAGAAGCTTCCAGTTGTCCCAGTCGTCCTCGGCGAGGGCGTCCTCGATCGTGACGATCGGGAAGTCGTTGACCAGGCCCTGGTAGTACTCGATCAGCTCGGGTCCGGTCCAGTCCTTGTTGTCGAGGCGGTAGACGCCGTCGCTGAAGAACTCGGTCGCTGCGACGTCGAGGCCGAGCGCGATCTCGGTGCCCGGCTTGAAGCCCGCCTTCTCGATCGCCTTGACGAGGAAGTCGAGACCCTCGCGGTTGCTGGGCAGGTCGGGGGCGAAGCCGCCCTCGTCGCCGAGGCCCGTCGCGTAGCCGGCGGCCTTCAGCTCGCCGCGCAGCACGTGGTAGGTCTCGACACCCCAGCGGAGCGCCTCGGAGTAGGTCTCGGCGCCGATCGGCGCAAGGAAGAACTCCTGCATGTCGATGCCGTTGTCCGCGTGCTCGCCACCGTTGATCACGTTGAAGAGCGGCACGGGCAGCACGTGCGCGTTGGGGCCGCCCAGGTAGCGGAACAGCGGCAGATCGGCCGAGTCGGCCGCGGCCTTCGCGACCGCGAGGCTGACGCCGAGGATCGCGTTGGCGCCGGTGCGCTGCTTGTTCTCGGTGCCGTCGGTCTCGATCAGGATCTCGTCGACGATGCGCTGCTCGCTCGCCTCGACGCCCTCGAGCGCCGGTCCGAGCTCGTCGATGATGGCGTCGACGGCCTTGAGCACGCCCTTGCCGCCGTACCGGCTCTTGTCGCCGTCGCGCAGCTCGTACGCCTCGAATGCGCCGGTGGATGCACCCGACGGGACGGCTGCCCGCTGGACTACGCCGTCGTCGAGGAGCACCTCCACCTCGACGGTCGGGTTTCCGCGCGAGTCGAGAATCTCGCGTGCGCCTACAGCCTCGATCAGTGCCACTGATGTGCTCCTTGCTCAGAGAAAAGGTGTGTGGAGCGTCGTCGATCCGCGCCCCAGTCTAGCCCGCCCGGTCCTCCGCTCCCGGGTCAGGGTCGGCGGTTCACACGACGAGGGCGAGCGCGACGCCGTCCCAGCCTTTGACTCCGACCGTCTGCAGCGCGGTGGCGTCGAAGCGCGGGTCTTCGCTCAGCATCCGCAGCGCGTCCCTGGTGCCGACGACCTTGGAATCGGTGGCGTCGTCGCGGACGATCTCGCCCTCCCGTCCGATGTTGTCGAGCACGACGACCGTTCCCGGATGCCCCAGCTTCGCGGCCCAGTCGAGATAGACCGTGTTCGACTCCTTGTCGGCGTCGATGAAGACGAGGTCGAAGCCGCCCACCAACGTGGGCAGCACGTCGGCGCCCCGGCCGATCCGGATGTCGACACGGTCTCCGACGCCGGCGGCATCGATGCTCGCGCGGGCCACGGCGGCATTGTCCGCTTCGGCTTCGACGGTGATCACACGCCCCTCGGGACCGACCGCGCGTGCGAGCCAGATCGTCGAGTAGCCGCCGAGCGTTCCGATCTCCAGCACGCGGCGAGCGCCGCTGATACGGGCGAGGAGGTTGAGGAGCTTGCCGCCGACCGGCGCCACCTCGATGTCCGGAAGACCGGCGTCGCGCTGAGCGGACAGCGCCGCCTCCAGCTGCGGATCATGCCCGACCAGGAGATCAGCGAGATAGGCGTCGGCGTTCGACCAGGCGGCGGGGGTGGAGTCCATGCCCTCAGCCAACCGCGACGCCCCGGGAGCGTCAAGAGGCTTGCGAACCCCTCCCGGCTCGGGGAGCGGACAGCAGCCGCCCGGGCGCGCCGGCGAGCTCGGGCTGATGACGGAACTGGCCGGTGACGGCCAGGGCGACGATCACGGCTGCCGCCACGATCCACCCGGCGACGCCGAGAGGCCCGGCGAGTGCGAGATCGGGTTGCGATGCCGCGAAGATGAGGATGAGTCCGGCCGCCGCGTTCAGCGAGCCGTGGGCCAGGACCGCAGGCCAGACCGATGCGGAGCGCAGGCGCAGCCAGCCCAGCAGCACGCCCCAGGCGATGCAGCCGCCGATCATGAACAGCACGCCGGTGATGTCGGTGCGCCCGAAGTTGTAGCCGAGCAGGATCACCGGACTGTGCCAGACGCCCCAGATCGCTCCGCTGATGAGGAGTGTCGGCCACGTGCCGAGCGGCCGCAGCGCTGGGACGAGCCACCCGCGCCAGCCGAGTTCTTCGCCGAACGCCAAGACGCTGTTGATGAGGGCGCCGACGGGGATCATCACAATCTGCGAGATCACGACGATCTCGATCGGGGGCATCGGCACGCCGGCGGGCAGCGACCTCGCGATCTCAGCGGAGAACCCCTCGAACGTCGGGTCGAGCTGCACCCACCCGAGGGCTGTCGCGACCGCGATGCCGAGTGCGACGAGAAGTGGAGGGACGAGCCACCCGGCCACCATCAGCCAGACGACCCGTCTGGCAGGACGCAGCGGCCACACGCCCAGGAAGCGCAGTCGCTCCCCCGGCGCCGGCACGCGCAGCGCGAAAGTGACGACGAGCGCTGCGACCGCCGGGGTCAGCATCATCACGGGCAGCAGGAACCAGGCGCTGGGCTCGGCGAGGCCGTCGCCCAGCCACAGCGGCAGGGCGACCAGCCATGCGAGTCCGCACGCCAGCGCGACGAAGAGGACGACGGATGCAGCTCTCATGCGGGTCATGGTGTGACTCCCTATTCGGTGTCGACCGGCTGTTCGATCATCGGGATGCCGCGGCGGCCAGGACGGATGCCGCGGTGGAGGCGTCGTCGACCGTGACGACGAACACCCTGCCGTCGGTGCGGGTGACCTCGAGCGCCTCGCCGGCGCGCAGGACGAATCCGCGCCGCCCGTCGGTGCCGATGCGATAGCCCCAGCCGCCGAACTCGGCGAAGGGATCGACCTGCACCGCTCGAGCGCTGGCGATGTCGTGAGCGGCGATCTCCAGACGGGGCCATCCGGCCACCGAGCGCACCCGAAGGCCGGCGGCGCTCGCCCGGATACGGAACGAGAGTCCGGTCGCCACGAGGATGACGAGGATCACCGTGATGCCCGCCACGATCCACCCGGCCGCAATGCCACGAGCGAGCAGCAGCACGCTCATGGCGACCGTGACGAAGACACCGATTCCGAGGACGATCTGACCGCTGCGCGCCACTGTGACGGTCTTCATCCATACGGCGCGCTCGTGATCGGCGAGAGGCAGCGGTGCCGCCGGCGTCGCTGACGCGGGCGAGTCGAACAGCACCTTCGGCTGCAGGAACCATCCGGCCGCCCCCAGGCCCGCCGCGATGGCGACGATGACGAGCATCCACGGGGTGATGTCGGCGGCCTCGGTCGCATCGGAGAGCCCCCGCTGGGAGGCAGTCGTCACGATGGCGAGCAGAGACAACAGACCGGCCATCGCGAGGTTGGCGGCTCCGAGCACGCGGGCGGTCGTCGACCACTGCGGCCGGCGGATCGCAGCTCCCGCCCCGCGCCGGGGCGCGCGATGCGAGAAGAGCGCGATCATCGACAGAAGGGCGACGACGCCCCCGCCCAGACCGATCAGCATGACCAGCGGCATCCATCGCGGGCCGAAGCCGTCGGCCCCGTCGAGGCCCCAGTGGATCGCGGCAGGATCGGGGAGTTCCGGCAGCCAGGCCAGGACGAGGATGGCGGCGAGCACGATGAGCGATGCGGGGATGATCACCCCGACCCACCAGAAAGCGGTGCGGGCGCGGCGAATCTCGGGGGTCATGCGTCGATCTCCTTGATGAGGGCGGCCAGGGTCGAGGAAGAGAGTCCGAGGGACGCCGCACGCGCGACGAGCGCGGCGATGTCCTGTGAGAGTTCGGCGAGAGGCGCGGCGGCGGCGGCTACGACCGCTCCCCTGCCGCGGCGCAGATCGATCAGGCCCTCGTCCCGCAGCTGCTGGTACGCACGCAGCACGGTGTGCAGATTGATCTCGAGCGCCTCGGCGAGTTCACGCGCGGCGGGGAGACGGTCGCCGGGCACGAGGCGGCCGGCGAGCACGTCGGACCGGACGGATGCGGCCACCTGGTCGAAGAGCGGACGAGCGCTGTCGGGGTCGATGCGGATCAGCATCCCGTCTCCAATCTTCTAGTAGTTCTACACAAACTATAACAACTGTCGAAACCCTCCAGCAAGCTTTGTCCGGGATCTGGCGTCATCCACACTGACCTCATGCGCATCACTCCCCGTCGTCTCGCCACGGGCATGAGCCTGTGGATCCCCAATCTGTTCAGCGGCATCCGTGTCCGCCGCTTCAGCGAGGACTGGACGCACGCCTCCGTCGAGCTGCACGTCAACCTCTTCACCCGCAACTACGTGAAGACGGCGTTCGGCGGCTCGATGTCGGCGATGACCGACCCGTACTTCTTCATGCTCGTGATGCACCAGCTCGGTCGGGACTACGTCGTCTGGGACACTCGCGGCGAGATCGAGTTCCTCAAGCCAGGGCGCGGAGTGCTGACCGCGGAGTTCGAGGTCAGCCGCGAGCGGGTCGAGGACATCCGCGAGCGGGCGCACGGCGGCGCGAAGGTGCTCGAGTGGTTCGAGACCGTCATCACCGACCGTGACGGAGACGTCGTCGCCACGGTGCGTCGACAGGTCTACATCCGCGAGAAGCAGCGCATCACCGCTGCTCGGCGCTGACGGCGACGGCGATACCGGACGTTCACCCCGACATGACACGATGACGGGATGCCCCTCGCCCGCCGTCTGAACCTCGCCGACGCCGTCGCCATCGGTCTCGGTTCGATGATCGGCGCCGGTGTGTTCTCGGTGTGGGCGCCCGCGATGGGCGTCGCCGGAAGCGGCATCCTCATCGCCCTGGCGATCGCCGCAGTCGTCGCCTACTGCAACGCGACCGCGTCGGCACAGCTCGCCGCCGTGCACCCCGTCGCGGGCGGCACCTACGCGTACGCCAGAGCCGAGATCGGCCCGTGGTGGGGATTCATCGCGGGCTGGAGCTTCGTGATCGGGAAGATCGCGAGCTGCGCGGCGATGGCCCTCACCTTCGCGGCCTACGCCGCACCGCAGGGATGGCGTGTACCGGTCGCCATCGCAGCGGTCGTCGCTCTCGCGACCCTCAACTGCTTCGGCGTCACGCGCACCGCGCTCGTCACCCGCGCCCTCGTCGTGTGCTCGCTGCTGGGACTCGCGATGGTGGTCTCGGTCGGTCTCGGCGGGTCGTCATCGGCCGAGCCCGCTCCCCTCGCGGACGCGTCGGCATACGGCGTGCTGCAGGGCGCGGGCCTGCTCTTCTTCGCGTTCGCGGGATACGCACGCATCGCGACGATGGGCGAGGAGGTCGTCGACCCGGCCCGGACGATCCCGCGCGCGATCGCCCTTTCACTCGGCGCCACGGTCGTCGTCTACACACTCGTCGCGATCACCGTCGTGGTCGTGCTCGGCGGGGGCGCGGTCTCGAGCAGCGCCCCTCTGGCCGATGTCGTCGGGGCCTCCGGGTGGACCGCTCTCATCCCGGTCGTCCGCTTCGCCGCGGCCGCGGCCTCGCTCGGCGCGCTGCTCGCCCTCCTCACGGGCATCGGTCGGACGACGCTGGCGATGGCTCGTGAGGCGGATCTGCCCCGTTTCCTCGCGAAGGTCGACGAGCGTCGGCACGTGCCCCGGCGGGCGGAGATCACGATCGCGGTCATCATCGTAGGGATCGTGCTCGTCGCCGATCTGCGGGATGCGATCGGTTTCTCGTCGTTCGGCGTGCTGCTCTATTACCTGATCGCGAACGCTGCCGCGTTCCGTCAGACCGCGACGGCTCGCCGCTATCCGCGGGCGCTGCAGGTCGTCGGTGCGCTCGGGTGCCTCGTGCTGGTGAACACGCTGCCGGTGCTGGCCTCGGTGATCGGCACCGCGGTCGTGCTCATCGGGGTGCTGTACCGGATGATCCGGCTGCGGCTCGCTCGCTGATCAGGACTGCGCGCTGGCTCCCGAGCCGTCATCGGCGGTCGCCGTCCGGTACGTCCGCGGCGCGATGCCGAGTACGCGTCGGAAGTCGCGGGTGAGATGGGCGTGATCCGCGTACCCCAGGTCGGCGGCGAGCGCGGCGAGATCCGCTGCCGGGTCGAGGCGAAGCTGCTCCGCTGCCTCCTGCAGCCTGCGGCGACGGATCATGGCTGCCGGCGCCACACCGACGTGGCGATGGGCGATGCGCTGGAGCGTGCGGGTCGAGACCGCGAGTCGGGTCGCGGCCTCCTCGACCGAATCGGCTGCGCCCTCCCCCATCAGCACATCCACGAGCGCGTTCGCCTGCCTCGCGCCGTCATCGAGGGGTCCGACCCTACGCGCGAGCCACTCCGAGAACACCGCGACCCCGCGTTCTCGGTATCCCGCTCCCGAGGCCATCGCCGAACTCACCGCGTCGGCGAGCTCCGGCGCGTCGACGGGCTGTTCGGAATCGACGAGCGCCGCAGGCTCGTCGACGAGCGCCGCGACGGCCGCCGGTCGCAGCAGCGCGCCCACCGCCCAGCCCGTGCCGGTCAGATCGCGGTGCGACCCCCGCGTCGTCGCACCGGACACACTCACCTCGCCGTTCTCCACGACGAGGTTCAGCGCCGGGTACCCGACGATCTCCTGGCGAGACGATCGCCCCGGCTCGATGCTCCACTCGGGGATCCAGAACCACACCGCGAGATCGCGCGCTGCTGCTGCGGGCGGCAGGCGATGGAACTGCGGCAGCCGCGCCGGGTACAGCACACCCCGCGTGTCACGCATCGCTCAGCACCGGCGAGACGCCCCCGGCGACCACGGGGGCGGACACGGTCGGTCCGAGGTCGTCGATGTCCATGCCTCGACCCTAGGACCCGTCCCCAGGATCCGACCCCAGGATCTGACCCGCGATCGTGTCGCGGATGTTCAAGCGCGCCGCGACGGCTGCTCCGTACGGTGGCTGCATGAGCACCGAGAACAGAACCGGCGTGACCGGCGAGCACACGACAGACGGCCGACCGAACAGCGCGACCTCCCTCACTCCGTTCCTCGCCATCCCACGGGCGCGCGACGCGATCGACTTCTACCGTGACGTCTTCGGCGCTCGCGTCGTGGACATCACGGAGTTCGGCGATGTCGTCGCCCACGCGGATCTCGACTTCGGCCTCGGCCGCCTGCAGCTGGGCGAGCCGAGCCCGGACTATCACCTGGTCCCCGCACCGTCGGGAGATGATGACTGCTACTCGATGGGACTCTACGTCTCAGATGTCGACGCCGTCGTCGAGCGAGCCGTCGCCGCGGGAGCCACCGTGCGCGAGGCGCCGTCGGCGTTCGTGTCGGGAGACCGCTTCGCCAGCATCCGGGATCCGTTCGGCGTGCGCTGGTCGGTGATGACGCGGGTCGAGGACCTCTCGGACGAGGAGAGCGCGCGGCGGGTCGCCGACTGGGCGGCATCGTTCAGCGCTGCGCCGTCCGACGACGCGAGCTGAGCGCCCTCCCGGCAGCGAGGCACGCGGCAGGGAGCAGCGCCTCTGCCGTGCGCCGATAGCCGAGCGGGCTGGGGTGGAAGCGATCGAGGCTGAACATCGCATCAGGATCGTCGAAGAACATCGGGCCGACGGCGCGGCGGAGATCGACGGGGTGCGCTCCCTCGGCACGGGCGGTCTCGGCCTGGACCTTCGCGAGCCGACGCGACATGCTCGACATCAGCCGCCGCAGAGGCTGCGGTACCGGGCGGAGCGCGCCGAGATCGGGGCAGGTGCCGACCACCACCTGCGCATTCCGCCCGCGCAGCCATCGGATCGCCTCCCGCAGGTGCTGGGTCGAGACAGCGACGGGGATGCGGTGTGTCACGTCGTTGCCCCCGACGATGATCACGGCGACGTGCGGCGCATAGTCCTCCGGCAGGGTGGCGAGCTGGTCGACGAGGTCGGGCGATTCGGATCCGACGACCGCGGCGGTGCGCAGATGCACCGGTCGCCGCATCCGTCGCGCCAGGCCTTTGGCGAGGCGTCCGCCCAGCGTCTCCTTGCGGCGCTCGGCGCCGAGACCGGCCGCGAGCGAGTCTCCGAGCACGAGCAGATCGATCGGCAGGCCGTCGAGCGATCGACGCCAGACACGGTCGGCGTCGATCGACTGCTCGCCGAGCGGCTTGCCGATGCGTCGACGTGCGATCGCGGCCTGTCTGATGAGGCCGACTCGGATTCCGGCGACGGCCACCCCAGCGGCGACGCCCACCGCCGCGACGGCGACGAACGGCGGTCTGCTCATGCTCCGATTCGACCGGAACCGCGTGAACGCCGAGTGAACGGCATCCGCCGACGTCAGGAGAGGGGCTTGAGCTCCAGCCCCGCGGCGCCCGCCGAGACGGTCGCGAACTCCGTGTATCCGTCGGCAGCCGAACGCTCCAGCAGTGCTTTCACGTTCTTCGTACGCCGTTCCAGCCGCACCCGAGCCCCAGAGTCCACGAGACCGGCCTTGTGCATGACGAGCTCGGCGACCGGAACGTCGGCGTCGTGAATGAGCACGACGGCGCGCTCCGCGGCATCCGCCCCCGCGGTCACGAGATCGACGAGGCGCTCGAAACCGAGCGAGAAGCCGACGGCAGGGACCTGCTGACCGAGGAAGCGGCCGATCATGCCGTCATAGCGGCCACCGCCGCCGAGCGAGTACGACACCGAAGGGTGCGCCAGCTCGAAGATCGTGCCCGTGTAGTAGCCCATGCCGCGCACGAGGAACGGGTCGAAGACCAGCGGGATGTCGCTCGCGCCTCGTCCGGCGGCCACGGCCTCCCCGATCGCGACCAGGTGCTCGACGACCTCGTCCGGGGCTCCGGCGGGAAGCGCCTTGCGGATCTGCCGCTCGCCGAACGGGTTGTACTCCATGGTCTGCGGACGCAGGAGGAAGGCTTCGAATGCGTCGACGGCCGCCGGTGCGGAGCCGCGCTCGCGCAGTTCGGCGGCCACGCCGCCCGGCCCGATCTTGTCGAGCTTGTCGATCGTGATCTGCACGCCGGGGCGCTCGTCGCCGGAGAACCCGAAGCTGTCGAGCATCCAGTCCAGCGCTCGGCGGTCGTTGATGCGCACGGTCGCGCCCTCGAGTCCCAGCGCGTCGACCGCATCGAGCGAGGCGACCATGAGCTCGGCCTCGGCGCGCGAGGAGTCGTCGCCGATGATGTCGATGTCGCACTGCACGAACTGGCGGTAGCGACCCTTCTGCGGGCGCTCTGCACGCCAGACCGGACCGATCTGGATCGCGCGGAACACCCCAGGGAGCTGAGCACGGTTGCTGGCATAGAAGCGCGCGAGCGGCACCGTGAGGTCGTATCGCAGGCCCAGGTCCGCGAGTGCGCTCTGATCGTCGGCGGCCTCGCGGATCGCCTCGGCATCGAGACCGCGACGCAGCACGTTGTAGGCGAGCTTCTCGTTGTCGCCGCCGATGCCGGCGTGGAGTCTCGAGTACTCCTCGAGTGCCGGGGTCTCGATCTCGTCGAAGCCGTGCGAGCGGTAGCGATCACGGATCACGGAGAGGACGCGCTCGCGGCGCGACTTGTCGGCGGGGAGGATGTCGCGCATTCCGCGCGGCGGGTTCACAGTAGCCACACCTCCATCTTTCCAGGTCGGCGAGGCAGGCCGTGGACTCAGGCCTCCGATTCCGCCTCGCGGACCTCGGCCTCGACCGCTCGGAGCCGTTCTCGCAGCGCTCGTTCGGCATCCCAGCCTTCAGCGCGCGCCACCGACACGAGGCGCAGCAGTGCATCACCGAGCTCTGCCTCCGACGACGGATCCGTCGCAGCCCCGTCCACATCGGTCCGAGCGACGACGACACCGGCCCCCTCGGCTCGACCGACGACCTTCTGCGCGAGGGCGAGCGCCGGCATGCCGCGCGGTATCCCGTCGAGGACGCTGCGTCTCGTGCGCTTCTCCGCGGCCTTCGCGGCGTTCCAGTGCACCAGGACCTCTTCGGGCGTCGTCGCGACCTCGCCCGCGAAGACGTGCGGATGCCGGCGGACCATCTTCTCTGTGAGCGTGGCCGCGACGTCGTCGATGTCGAACGGGTCATCCGGGTCCTGCGCGGCGATCGCGGAATGGAACAGCACCTGCCAGAGAAGGTCGCCGAGTTCTTCGCGCAGGTCGGCCCGCGAGCCGCCCTCGACGGCGTCGATCACCTCGTGCGATTCCTCGATGAGATACGGAACGAGGTCGCGGTGGGTGATCTGCTGCGACCAGACGCAGCGCTCCCGCACCTCGCGCATCGTCTCGGCTGCGGCGCGCAGCGGGTCGCGACTCGACCCATCGTCGAGGTCGGGCTCTGCACTCATCGGTCCTCCTCCTTCCTACGCCACTCGGCGCACCACGTGATCACGACGCGACGACGCCCCGTCGTCGGTATGTCCGGGCACGGAGCGATACGACGACGCCCGACAGCACGAGAGCCGCGAGCGAGCCGACGAGCACACCGAGGATCGCCTGATCGCGGGTGCCCGGATCCGCGGCGAAGGCGAGGTTGGCGAGCAGCAGCGAGACCGTGAAGCCGATGCCTCCGAGTGCGCCGGCGGCGACGATGTCGGCGAACGGAAGAGCCGGAGCCGAGCCACGGGGCCGGATCCGCATCGCGAGCCAGCCGAAGAGGGAGATGCCGACGATCTTGCCGACGGGCAGGGCTACGACGATCCCCCAGAAGGCGGGAGACAGCTCCGAGGGCGCGAGCGCGGGGATCACCACGAAGGCCGCGACGAAGGCGAAGATCGGCAGGATCGCGCCGTTCACGGTCGGCTCGAGGGCATGCCGGGTGCGCGCGGCGGGCACCGGCGACATCACCAGGCCGAGCATCACACCGGCGATCGTCGCGTGGATTCCCGACGAGGCGACGAGCCCCCAGGCGACGACACCGACGACGATCATCGCGACGGCGATGCCCGGGTGTCCCTTCGCGTGCAGCAGCCTGCTGAGCAGCCAGAAGACGACGACGGCCACGACGGCGAGCACGAGGAACAGCCACTCCACGTCGTGTGCGAACAGCACGGCGATGAAGATGATGCCGATGATGTCGTCGAGGATCGCGAGCGCGAGCAGGAACACGCGCACGTTCGAGGGGAGTCCTCGGCCGAACATCGCGAGCACGCCGAGCGCGAAGGCGATGTCGGTGGCGGTCGGGATCGGCCACCCGGTGGCGGTGGCGGAGTCTCCGGCGATCAGGAGGTAGACGGCGATGGGGACGAGTACACCGCCTGCCGCGGCGATGGCCGGCTGCACGGCCTTGCCCGGCGAGTCGAGCTCCCCATGGGTGAGCTCATGGCGCAGCTCGATCGCCACCACGAGGAAGAAGATCGCGAGAAGGCCGTCGGAGACCCAGTGCTCGATCGAGAGGTCGAGCACCGTGCCCGGGATCGCGATGTGGAAGTCGAGCACCGCGGCGAGCGCGTCGTGCGTCGGGAGATTGGCCAGGAGCAGTCCGAGTCCTGCCGCGACCAGCAGCAGGACAGCCGGGAACTGCTGACCACGGAGGGGGTTCGCCGAGATGCGCATCGTCTCCATGCTAGTTCTCGGACCTCGCCGGTCTCACATCGTCATGCGTTCCGAGCACGGCCCCGACCCGGGATACTCTCGAACCGTGACCCCCGAACACGCCTTCCCCGAGCCCACTGACACCTCGGCCATCCGCATCATCGGCCGTTTCGAAGCGGGCCGCGGCATTCCGGATGCCATGCGCACCGACGTCAGAATGCTCGGCGCCCTTCTCGGCCAGGTACTGCGCGAAGCCGGCGGCGACGACCTCTTCGAGGACGTCGAGAAGCTGCGCCTCGCCACCATCCAGGCCTACGACGAGGAGACGTCTGACGCGTTCGAGCGCGCCGCGGCGATCGCCGAATCCTTCAGCATCGCGCGTGCCGACGAGGTCGCGCGGGCGTTCACGTGCTACTTCCACCTCGTGAACCTCGCCGAGGAGCACCAGCGGGTGCGGGTCCTGCGCGAGCGTGCAGGCCAACCCGGCCGCGAGGACGCCGCCGACACGGTCGCCACGGCATACGCCCGCCTGAAGACCGAGGTCGGCGACGACGAGGCGCGCCGCCGCCTGCAGGGCCTACGCTTCCATCCCGTCTTCACGGCTCACCCGACCGAAGCCCGTCGCCGGGCGGTGTCGTCGAGCATCCGGCGTCTTTCCGAGCTGCTCACGCAGCACGATGCGGCGAGCGAGGGCGGGGCCGAGGAGCACCGCGCGCGTCGCCGGATGCTGGAGGAGATCGACACCCTCTGGCGCACCGCTCCGCTGCGCGCCGAGAAGCCGTCGCCGACCGACGAGGTGCGCACGGTCATGGGCGTGTTCGACGAGACCCTGTTCACGACGGTCCCCCATGTGTACCGCCGCATCGACGACGCCCTGCGCGGCGACGACTCCGGTGCGACCGAGCCCGTGGTCCCCGCTTTCGTGCGCATCGGATCCTGGGTCGGCGGCGACCGCGACGGCAACCCGTTCGTGACGGCATCCGTCACCCGTGAGGCGTCGCAGATCGCCTCCGACCACGTGCTGCGCGGACTCGAGCGCGCGCTCGAGCGCATCGGTCGCGCCCTCACGCTGGATGCCGAGGACACACCCCCGAGCGCCGAGATCTCGGCTCTCTGGGAGGATTTCGCCACCGCAGAGCCGCGCGTCGCCGAGGAGTTGGGCGCCCGCTCCCCCGGTGAGCCGCACCGTCGGGTGCTGCTCGCTCTCGCCCACCGCGTCGCGGCCACCCGCCGCGGCGATGAGCAGCGCTACAGCCGCCCCGAAGAGCTCCTCGCCGACCTCCGCGTCGTGCAGGCGTCGCTGTCGGATGCCGGAGCGAAGCGCCATGCGTTCGGCGGCGTGCAGCACCTCATCTGGCAGGTGGAGACCTACGGCTTCCATCTGACCGAGCTCGAGGTCCGTCAGCACTCGCAGGTGCACCGCACGGCGCTCTCGGAGCTCTCCAGCGGCGAGCCGATCAGTGCGCAGACCGAAGAGGTGCTCGAGGTCTTCCGTGCCATCGCCGAGATCCAGCGCGACCGTGGCCTCCGAGCGGCCGGCCGCTACGTCGTGTCGTTCACGCAGTCGGCATCCGACCTCGCGAACGTGTACGCACTCGCGCGGCGTGCGCTCGGCGACGACGCCCCCGTGCTCGATGTCGTCCCGCTGTTCGAGACCTTCGCCGACCTCCAGGCCGCACCCGCGATCCTCGCCGAGGCGGTGACATTCCCTGAGTTCCAGGAGAGGATGTCCGCCACCGGCAACCGGCTCGAGGTCATGCTCGGTTACTCCGATTCGTCGAAGGACGTCGGACCGGTCGCCGCGAACCTCGCGCTGTACGAGGCCCAGGAGAAGATCGCGCAGTGGGCGAAGGACTCCGATATCGAGCTGACGCTGTTCCACGGCCGCGGCGGTGCCCTCGGTCGCGGCGGCGGACCGGCCAACTCGGCCATCCTCGCGCAGCCGCCGCACTCGGTCGACGGTCGCTTCAAGCTCACCGAGCAGGGAGAAGTCATCTTCGCCCGTTACGGCGAGCCGGCCATCGCGATGCGCCACATCGACCAGGTGGCCGCGGCGACCCTGCTCGCGTCTTCGCCGACGGTGGAGAAGCACACGAGCGAGGCCGCAGCGCGGTTCGCGGACATCGCCTCGGTGATGGACCGGTCTTCACGCGAGCGCTTCTTCTCGCTCGTGAAGGCCGAGGGATTCGCGCCCTGGTTCGCCACCGTCACTCCGATGGAGGAGATCGGTCTGCTCGCCCTGGGCTCTCGCCCCGCCCGACGAGGCCTGTCGGTCGAGTCGCTCGAAGACCTTCGCGCGATCCCCTGGGTGTTCGCGTGGACGCAGGCGCGCATCAACCTCGCAGGCTGGTTCGGTCTGGGCACGGCGCTGGCCGCCGTCGGCGACGAGGCTCGTCTCATCGAGGCGTACCGCGACTGGCCGCTGCTGCGCACCATGATCGACAACGTCGCGATGAGCCTTGCGAAGACGGACGAGCGCATCGCCCGCCAGTATCTGGCCCTGGGCGACCGCGATGATCTGGCCCAGCTCGTGCTCGACGAGATGACTCTCACCCGCGAGTGGGTGATCCGCCTGACGGGCGGTGTCGGACTCCTCGAGAACAAGCCGATCCTGCAGCGCGCCGTGCAGCTGCGCACTCCGTACGTCGACGCCCTGTCCCTCCTGCAGCTGCGGGCCCTCCGCGCGCTGCGCGCCCCCGCAGAGGCGTCCGGATCCGGCGCCGACGAGGAACAGCGGCGCCTGCTGCTGCTCTCCGTGAGCGGTGTCGCAGCGGGTCTGCAGAACACCGGCTGAGCCGCAGCCTCTCCGTCGTCGAGGGCCTTCCGGTGCGACAGACCTCGCATCGGCGTGCCCGATAGAGTGAAAACTCCGCCCGATCCGGCGACCCCTCACGCGACACGATCGCACGCAGCACCATCCCCCGATCAGAAAGCTCTTCCGCGTGACCTCTCCGTCTTCCGCCGACTTCCATCCGCTCGCCGACGACGTGCAGCCCGTCTTCGACACGGTGCTCGCCCGCAGCCCGCACGAGCCCGAGTTCCAACAGGCCGTGCACGAGGTGCTGAACTCGATCGCACCGGTGCTCGCGCGCAACCCGCAGTACGTCGACGGCGGCATCCTCGAGCGTCTCGTGGAGCCCGAGCGGCAGATCCTCTTCCGCGTGCCGTGGGTCGACGACGCCGGGCGGCTGCAGGTCAACCGCGGGTACCGCATCCAGTTCTCCTCGGTGCTCGGACCGTACAAGGGCGGCCTGCGCTTCCACCCCTCGGTCAACCTGTCGATCATCAAGTTCCTCGGGTTCGAGCAGATCTTCAAGAACGCGCTGACCGGGCAGGGCATCGGCGGCGGCAAGGGCGGGTCCGACTTCGACCCGCACGGCAGGTCGGATGCAGAGATCATGCGGTTCTGCCAGTCGTTCATGAACGAGCTCTACCGTCATCTCGGCGAGCACACCGACGTCCCCGCGGGTGACATCGGCGTCGGCGGTCGCGAGATCGGCTACCTGTTCGGCCAGTACCGCAAGATCACCAACCGCCATGAGTCGGGCATGTTCACCGGCAAGGGCACCGGCTGGGGTGGCGCAGAGGTGCGCACAGAGGCGACCGGCTACGGAGCGGTGTTCTTCGCCCAGGAGATGCTCGGCGTGCACGGCGACTCGCTCGACGGCAAGCGCGTCGGCGTCTCGGGCTCGGGCAACGTCGCGATCTACGCGATCCAGAAGGCATCCCAGCTCGGAGCCACCGCTGTCACGGCATCCGACTCGTCGGGCTACGTGGTCGACGACGCCGGCATCGACGTCGACCTGCTGCGCCAGATCAAGGAGGTCGAGCGTGCGCGCATCGTGGAGTACGCCAACCGTCGGCCCGGCGCTCGATTCGTCGAAGGCGGCAGCGTCTGGGAGGTACCGGTCGACATCGCCGTGCCGTCGGCGACGCAGAACGAACTCGATCTCGACGCCGCCGAGGCCCTGATCGCCAACGGCGTGCGGGCCGTTTCGGAAGGCGCGAACATGCCCTGCGTCCCCGCCGCCGTCGACGCGTTCCAGGCCGCGGGCGTCCTGTTCGCTCCGGGCAAGGCCGCGAACGCGGGAGGCGTCGCGACCTCCGCCCTCGAGATGAGCCAGAACGCGTCTCGTCAGCGCTGGACCTTCGACGCGAGCGAGAACAAGCTGCGCGAGATCATGGCCGACATCCACAGCGCCGCGTTCGACGCAGCCGAGCGATACGACGTCGCCGGCGACTACGTCGCCGGCGCGAACATCGCGGGCTTCGAGCGCGTCGCGGGCGCGATGCTCGCGCAGGGTGTGATCTGACAGCTCCCATCTCGTTTCGAATCGCGCACTTCGCAGGTTTCGATCATCGATTCCTGCAAAGTGCGCGATTCGAAAGCGGGTGAGCCCCGTCAGCGCTCGTCGACGGGCTCCTTGACGACCTTGTTGAATCCCGTGACGGCCTGGTTCTCGTCGAATGCGACCACCTTCTTGCGGAAGCCCTTGGTGATCACGGCGAGGTAGATCAGGCCCAGCGCCGTCCAGGTGAGACCGCCGACCAATGCATCCTGATGCAGGTTCGCCCACAGGAGTCCGGTCAGAAGCATCCCGATGCCGGGCATGACGATGTAGTTGATGATGTCGCGCGGCGTCTTGCGCCGGCCCTTGCGCACGGCGAACCAGGCGATCACCGAGATGTTGACGAAGGTGAACGCGATCAGCGCGCCGTAGTTGATCCACGCCGCGATCAGCTCGAGGGTGAACGGAATCGCGAGCAGTGAGATCGCGCCGACCAGCACGATGTTGAAGGTCGGCGTGTGAGTGCGGGGGTTGATGTATCCGAAGGCCTTCTGCGGCAGGACGTTGTTGCGCCCCATCACGAGCAGCATCCGCGAGACCGATGCGTGCGAGGCGAGACCCGAGGCGAGCGTCGCGCAGAAGCCCGCAGCCGTCAGCACGGCCATGAGCACGTTGCCTCCGACGAGGTTTCCGATGATCGGCAGCGTCGAATCCTCGACGTACTGCATGTCGCCGCCGGGTGCGAACTCGTTCCAGTCGGGGAAGCGCAGCTGCGTGACGTATGCGGCGACGAGGAAGATCGCGCCGCCGAGCAGCACGGTCAGCAGGATCGCCTTCGGCATGGTCTTCGGATCCTTCGCCTCCTCGGCGTACATCGTCACGGCGTCGAACCCGATGAACGAGAAGCACACGATGGTCGCGCCCATGAGCACCGCGCCGATCGTCGCGCCGTCGTGGATGAACGGCGCGGCGGATGCGATCGTGCCCGCTCCCTCGCCGCGCATCAGCTGCGCGACGACCATCACGACGAACACGACCATCACGACGATCGAGAACACGAGCAGGATCATGTTCATGTTCGAGGTGCCGCGCATGGTCATGTAGATGATGCTCGTGACGAGGATGCAGTAGAGCACGACCCAGATCCAGCCGGGGATGTCGGGGAACAGTGCTTCGAGGTAGCTGCGGATGATGAGGCAGTTGACCATCGGCAGCAGCACGTAGTCGATCAGCGAGGTCCACCCGACCATGAACCCGAGGTTCGGGTGGATCGACTCGCGGACGTACGTGTACGCAGACCCGGCGCTCGGGATGGCACGGGAGATCTTGCCGTAGCTGATGGCCGTGAACACCATCACGACGAGGGCGACGAGGTACGCGGCGGGGACGACGTTGTCGGTGTCGCGAGCCACCATGCCGAATGTGTCGAACACGACGGTCGGCGTCATGTAGCCGAGACCGAGGCCGACGATCGCCCAGAGACCGAGGTTGCGGCGCAGCTTTCCTCCGCCCTGCGCGAGCGGCTTCGTCTTGAGGGGCGTGACCATGAGTACTCCTTCGGGAACAGCGCATGGGCCGGACTTCGGGCGATCCGACACTGACGCTCAGTATGTACCCGGGATATTCGTCAGCGGAAGAGCGGATCTGATTCGAAATACGCATTTAACATGACGAGAACCGACTCGATTCGAAGACCGCGGGGATCACCAGCCCTCGGTGAGCACACGGTCGAGCATCGCGACGACATGGTCGGCACTCTCGACCGACAGGCAGAGCGGCGGTTTGATCTTCAGCACATTCGAGCGCTCCGAGGTCGTGAGCACGATCACACCGAGTTCGCGGAGCCTCTCGCAGATCGCGGCAGCCTCGGCCGCCGCCGGCTGCAGGGTCTCGGGGTCGCTGACGAGCTCGACCCCGAGGTACAGCCCCTGCCCGTGCACGGGACCGACGATCGGATGCCGTTGCGCGAGCGCACGGAGGGACTCCGCCAGATGCCGACCGACGTCGAGCGCGTTGCGCTGCAGGTCATCCTCGACCATCGCATCGAGGACCGCGAGGCCGACACTGCTGCTGAGCGTGCTGCCACCCGCAGAGGAGAAGAACTGGCCCTGCTCGCTCAGGGCGTCGGCGATCCTCTTCGAGGTGATCACTCCGCCGATCGGGAATCCGTTGCCCATCGGCTTCGCGATCGTGACGATGTCGGGGATCACTCCGGACTGCTCGAACCCCCAGAACGTGGACCCCATGCGGCCGAAGCCCACCTGCACCTCGTCGGCGATGCAGAGCCCGCCGCGCGAGCGCACGAGCTCGTACGCGCCGGCCAGATAGCCGTCGGGCAGGATCACCCCGCCCGCGTTGCCGAGCACGGACTCGCACACGAACCCGGCCGGATCCCTGCCCTCTGCCGCCAGGCGGTCGAGGTCGACGGCGAGATCGGCGAGGTACCGCTGCGCCGTCTCCTGGCCGCGGTACGTGCCACGGAACGCATTGGGCACGTCGGCGATGTGCACCCAATCGGGCCGCGTCGCGAGCGCGTCCGGATTGTCGTAGGCGCTGGTGGTGACCGCATCGCTCGCCATGGTCCACCCGTGATACGCCTCTCGCAGCGCGACCAGGGTTCGCCGGCCGGTGGCCGCCTGCGCGAGACGGATGCCGAGGTCCACCGCCTCCGAACCGCTGTTCACGAGCAGCACGGTGTCGAGGCCGCTCCCTTCGGGCATCAGGGCGACCAGTCTCTCGCTGTACTCGGCCAGGCCGCGGAACAGGAACCTCGAGTTCGTGGCGAGGGTCTTCAGCTGGCGATTCGCCGCCGCCGCCACTCGCGGATGCCCGTGTCCGAGCCCGGCGACGTTGTTCACCATGTCGATGTAGCTGCGACCGGTCGTGTCGACGAGGTGGTGCCGCCAGCCTCGCTCGATCTGCGGTGGTCGCTCGTAGTAGCGCTCCTGCGCGGCGGCGAAGATGCGCTCCCTGCGCTCGAGCTCCTGACCGGCCTCGTCCCGCTGCGCAGACGACGCGAGGCCGAGCAGCGGGGCGGGATCGGCGGTGAAGCGACGCCAGGCCGCGACGCGTTCCGGGGTCACGAGACGGGCCGCGGTCGGCGCCGTCGGGAGCGGGGACGGGAGAGATGGCGCATCCACCCGTGTCAGCCCGACGACCATCGTGCGGTTCTCGAACGACGCGGCGAGCCTGCCGATGCTCTCGCCCCTCTCGACCCTCCCGTTGCGATTCGGCTCGATGTCGGTGCCGCGGAGCCCGAGCGTCCACCCGCCGTCGAGCTCGATGCGCACGCCGTCCTCGGCGATCTTCAGCTCCCCCGCGGTCGGCGCGATCAGTCGCGACGACGGACCGGGGGCGACGTGCACCTCCGTCTCCACCGGCCAGGTGGCTGCAGCGCTCACGGTGTCGACGGTCGTCCGGGTGAGCCGGAAGACGCCGTAGGGAACCACGGCCGCACGAGCGCCCCGCGCGTGCGCCTCGGCCACGAGGATCGCCTCGGCATCCGGATGCGACCAGCGCCCTGCGTCGAGTCCCTCGGCTTCGACACCCGGATCGACCACGACGACGCGACCGTCGAGGTCGGGAAGCAGCATCGACAGTTCCCTGCGGGCATCCTCGGAAGCCTCGGCCGCGACCGCATCGGCGGGCGGAGACTCGGCATCCGGAGACTCGGCATCCGAAGTCTCGGCATCCGCGCTCTCGAACTCCGGCGACGTGAACCCGAGCCGAGCCAGCACATGCTCCGACATCTCTGCGAGCGGCAGCGCGGTCGCCGCGTCGAAGATCGCCTGCTCCCCCTCGATCCGCTCGCGGGCGTACTCGTTGTCTCCGTCGATCGCGAGCTGACGCCAGCCGCTCGCGACGAGGAGTGCCGCTCGCAGCGCCACGAGGGGCCACACGGCGGCCGCCTCGTCGCGCGAGAGCGGAGCATCGGCGTGGAACGCGGCAACGGTGTCGAGTGCGCGAAGCGGGCGCTCCGGCTCGTGGTGCAGCATCGACGAGACGCAGACAGCCAGTTCGGCGACCCGCCAACCGAGACCCAGGTCTCCCAGGTCGAGCACCGTGTGCGGGTGCAGCCTCGAGTCGGCGCCGCGCACCCCGGTGACGTTGTCGTCGGTCAGGTCGCCGTGGATCGGCTGCACAGGCAGCTCGGCTGCGACAGTCGAGACGGCGGCGTGAGCCTCGTCCGCTGCCGTGCGCACGCGCACACGCAGCTCGGCCTCGGTCACTGCGGGTGCGAGCGCGATGATCTGCTCGTACGCGACGCGCATGTCCCACATCTGCTCGCGGTCGAGCCCGGGATGCACGAGACCTGCGAGCGCGTTCACGGATGCCGCCGCCAGGGTGCCGAACTCCGCCATGACCACAGGAGCGAGATAGCCCGCGTCGACGATCGGCTCGCCCTCGGCGAACTCGCTGCGCCGCACCGCGAATCCGCGCCAGCGCTGGGTGAGCTCGCCGTCGAGCCCTGGGAGCACGGCGGGCACCGGAACGCCGGCCGCGCGGTACGCGTCGAGCGCCGCATGCTGCGCGGCTCGCGCGTCGTCGCCGAACACCGGGTTGTCGACGCGCAGGACGCTGCGCGATCCGTCCGGCTCGACCAGAACGAAATTGCGGTCCTGGTTGCTTCCGAGCTCTCTCGCCTGCACATCGACCCCGTAGCAGTCGCGCGCGATCAGCGCGGCGTCCTCCGCGCTGATGTCCGGCCGGACGAGCCCCGCCCCCTCACTCACCCTCGGCCCGCCGCGCGGCCGCCTGCATCGAGACGCACGTCGTCGGCATGCCGGGCCAGCGAGCTGCCGTACCGCTCGGTGAGCTGCACCATCAGGTCGGGGGTGTCCCGATCCACGCCGAAGACGTGCCCGGGAAAGTCGAGCTCAGGCTGAGCGGCGGAGATCTCCTCCTCGCGGTCGGGCGAGAGGAGCTGCACGGGATCCCCGACCGCGACCCAGCCGATCGGCACGACGGTACCGGACGGCAGCACCGCGCGGCGATGCACGATGGCGTTCACTCGGACCTCGCACCGATCCCCGACCAGGGCGCCGTTGAAGACCCGCGCGCCCGACGCCAGGAAGACTTCTTCGCCGACGATCGCACCCGCGATGCTGGCGAGGGTTCCGACGAGCGTGTGCGAGCCGATGTGCACGGCATTCGCGGCCGTCGCCCTGATGAGGGCGTTCTCCATCACGATCACGTGCTCGCCCAGCGTGATGGGCCCGCCTTCGGCGGTGATGACGGCGCCGTGCAGCACTTGGCAGTCCGGTCCGATCGTCACGTCTCCGGAGATCACGGCGGTCGGAGCGACGACGGCGGTGTCATGGATCCGGGGCCGAGCCCCGAGGTGCTCGTACAACATGTCGCCAGCGTAGTGGTGCATCGCCCGTGCCGAGAAGGTCGACGCAGCCGTCCTGCTACGCTGACGCCCATGCAATGCAGGTGACTCGATCTCTTCCCCCGCCTCCGGCGCCCTCGCGGCATGCCGCGGCATCTCGATCGAAAGGCATCCTCATGCACTCCACCGACCTTCCCCTCCTCGGACGCACCGCGTTGGTCACCGGCGTCTCCCGCCGACGCGGCATCGGATTCGCGACGGCGACGACGCTCGCCTCCCTCGGCGCGAACGTCTTCATCCACCACTACCGTCCACATGATCTCGACCATCCCTGGGGCGGCGACGATCTCGACGCCGTCCGCGCCGGCATCCGGGACTCTCTCGCGTCCGGCGCTGTGATGGGCGACGCCGAGGCGGATCTCCGTGACCCCGACAGCATCGAGCCGCTGCTCGACGCGGCGACCTCGCTGTCAGGGCGACTCGACATCGTCGTCTGCAATCAGGCGATGAGCGGTGGCGACGGGACGATCTTCGACATGACCGCCGACCGGCTCGATGCGCACTGGCAGGCCAACGCGCGCGCATCACTGCTGCTCACGGCCGGACTGGCACGTCGGGTACGCCACGACCTCGGTGGAGCGGACTCCCCCGTCGCACGCCCCGGCGACAGCATCCCCTCGCTCGGCCCCTTCGAGAAGCCGACGGCGCACGTGGTCTGGATGACCTCAGGGCAGGGCCACGGAGCGATGCGGGGAGAGATCTCCTACGCGACGAGCAAGGCGGCGTTGGCGGGCATCACGAGGTCGACGGCGGCTGAGCTCCTCGACGTCGGGATCGTGCTGAACACGGTCAACCCGGGCCCGGTGAACACGGGCTACCTGGATGCGGACACCACAGATCGCGATCTCACGGGCGTCGACGACTGGATCGCCGGCACACCCTTCGGCCGCGTCGGTCGGGCGGACGACCCGGCCCGCCTGATCGGCTGGCTGTGCACTGACGCCGGCTCGTGGGTGGTGGGTCAGGTGCTGACCACCGACGGCGGGTTCTCGCTGTGACGCACGAGACGTCGCGGCCGCGCCTCTAGGCGTCGACGCTCTTCTCAGCGGAGACGGGCTCGGGGAAGATCGCCGTGAACAGCTGTCCCACCCACTCGAGCAGCTCGGCCGCCTGCAGCGGTTCGAGTCCGACCCCGACGGCTGCGGGCACGGTGGGCATCGGCACGACGAGCGCCTCGCCGCCGGCGACCAGCTTCGCCTTGGGGTACAGCCGCTGCAGCCGCACCTTGATCGAATCCTCGAGCCGCGCCGGCGCGATTCGCAGGTTCGACCCCATGACCACCACGTCGGAGAGTCCTGCTCTCGCGGCCCGCCGACGCAGACGTGCGACGGCGATCAGACCCTCGACCTCGTCGGGCGGGGTGCCGTAGCGATCGGTGAGCTCGTCGATGACGAGGTCGATCGCGTCGTCCTTCGCCGTGGCCGCCGAGGCGGCGGAGAGCTTCTGGTAGGCCTCGAGGCGAAGTCGCTCGCTGTCGATGTAGTGCTCGGGAATGCGCGCGTCGAGAGGCAGCTCGAGTCGCAGCTCCTGCCCCGACTCCACGTCCTCGCCGCGGAACGTCGCGACGGCCTCCCCGATCATCCGGAGGTAGAGGTCGAATCCCACGCCGGCGATATGCCCTGCCTGCTCACCGCCGAGCAGGTTGCCCGCGCCGCGCAGCTCGAGGTCCTTGAGCGCGACCTGCATGCCGGAGCCGAGGTCGTTGTTCACGGCGATCGTCTGGAGCCGGTCGGCCGCCGTCTCGCTCAGCGGCTTCATCTCGTCGTACAGGAAGTAGGCGTACGCACGTTCGCGACCTCGCCCGACGCGTCCGCGCAGCTGATGCAGCTGGCTGAGTCCGTACTTGTCGGCCCTGTCGATGATGATCGTGTTGGCATTCGAGATGTCGAGGCCGGTCTCGATGATCGTCGTCGAGACGAGCACGTCGAACTTGCGCTCCCAGAAGTCGTCGACGACCTGCTCGAGCGCGTGCTCGCCCATCTGACCGTGCGCGACCGCGATGCGCGCCTCAGGCACGAGCTCGGCGAGCTGCGCCGCGACCCGCTGGATCGACTGCACTCGGTTGTGCACGAAGAACACCTGCCCCTCGCGCAGGATCTCGCGCCGGATCGCCGCGGCGATCTGCTTGTCGCTGCGAGGGCCGACGAACGAGAGGATCGGATGCCGGTCCTCCGGCGGCGTGGCGAGGGTCGACATCTCGCGGATCCCGGTGACCGCCATCTCGAGCGTGCGAGGGATCGGTGTCGCGCTCATCGCGAGGATGTCGACGTTGGTCTTCATCTTCTTGAGAGTGTCCTTGTGCTCGACGCCGAAGCGCTGCTCCTCGTCGATGATCATCAGACCGAGGTCCTTGAACATGACCTGGTCGGTGAGGATGCGGTGCGTGCCGATCACCATGTCGACCGTGCCGTCGAGCAGTCCGTCGAGGGTGAGGCGAGCCTCCTTGTCGGTCTGGAAACGGGACAGCGGCCGCACCTTGACCGGGAATCCGGCGAAGCGCTCGGTGAAGGTCTCGAGGTGCTGCTTCACGAGCAGCGTGGTCGGCACCAGCATCGCGACCTGCTTGCCGTCCTGGATGGCCTTGAAGGCCGCACGCACGGCGACCTCGGTCTTGCCGAAGCCGACGTCGCCCGACAGCAGGCGGTCCATCGGGATCGGCCGCTCCATGTCGGCCTTGATCTCGTCGATGGTCTGCAGCTGATCGAGGGTCTCGGCGAAGGGGAACGCCTCTTCGAGCTCGCGCTGCCACGGCGTGTCCGGCCCGAAGGCGTGCCCCTTGGCGCTCATCCGCGCCGAATACAGCTTCACGAGCTCGACGGCGATGTCGCGCACGGCCTTGCGCGCCTTGCCCTTGGCCTGCGACCAGTCGCTGCCGCCCATCTTCGAGAGGGTCGGCCCCTCGCCGCCGACGTACTTCGAGAGCAGGTCGAGCTGATCGGTGGGCACGTAGAGCTTGTCGCCCGGATAGCCGCGCTTCGACGGCGCGTACTCGAGAACGAGGTAGTCGCGCACCGACTTGGTCGCATTGCGACCGCCTGTCGACACTTCGCGCTGGGTCATCTCGACGAAGCGGCCGATGCCGTGGGTGTTGTGCACGACGAAGTCGCCCTGCTTGAGCTGCAGAGGGTCGACGACGTTCTTGCGACGCGACGCGAGCTTCTTGACGACGCGCTGGTCACCGCCGATCGTGCGGCCGTAGAACTCGTTGTCGGTGAGAACCGCGAGCTTCGCCTCGGCGATCTGGAAGCCTGCCTCGACGGAGCCAGTGACGAGGGTCGCGACGCCGGTGTCGGGAGCCTGAACGAGCTCGGGCACGATGCGCGCGGCGATGCCGCGGTCGGAGAGCACGTCTCGGGCACGATCGACGAGGCCGGCGCCGGCGGCGATGACCACCACGCGCCACCCGTCGGCCACCTTGGACTCGACGAACGAGATCGCACCGTCGACGTTGCCGTGGAACGACGGGATGACCTGGGCGTCGATGGTCTCGGCATCCTCGCCGCCGATTGCGAACGGGCTCAGCCGCCACCACACGCCGCCACGGTCGCGGACGACCTCGCGCAGCCGGGCGATCGTGAGGAAGTCGCCGGCCCCGAGGTCGATGGGAGCCGAAGCGCCCGAGGTCGCCGCGCTCCAGGCCGCATCGAGGAACTCGCGGTTCGTCTCGCCCAGAGTGATGGCCCGTGCGCTCGAGCGCTCGGGATCGACGACCGCGGTCGCACTGCCCTCCGGCAGATACTCGGCCAGGGACTTGAGCGGACCGGACACCGCCGGGAGCAGCGACTCCATGCCCTCGACCGGAATGCCCTCGGCCATCTTCTCGAGCATGCCGGCGATCGCCGGGAACCCGCCGATCAGCGCCCGCGCACGGTCGCGCACATCGGGGGTCAGCAGCAGCTCGCGGCTCGGCGGCAGATCGACGCCGTCGACGTCGCCCGGGAGCGAGCGCTGGTCGGCGACCGAGAACGCGCGGATCTGGTCGACCTCGTCGCCGAAGAACTCGACGCGGAAGGGATGCTCCGAGATCGCGGGGAAGACGTCGAGGATGCCGCCGCGCACGGCGAACTCGCCACGGCGCGACACCATGTCGACGCGCGAGTAGGCGCGCTCGACCAGCTGCTCGACGACTCGGTCGAGTTCGTGGCCGCGCGTGCCGGCGCGCAGCTCGAGCGGGGCGATCTCGCCGAGGTTGCCGGCGATGGGCTGCAGGGCTGCGCGCACGGATGCGACCACGACCAGCGGATGGTCGCCCGACCACTCCGCGATGCGACGCAGGGTCTGCAGACGCAGGCCGACCGTGTCGGGGCTCGGGCTGAGCCGCTCGTGCGGCAGCGTCTCCCACGCGGGGAAGGTCACCACCTCGGCGTCGGGGATGTATGCGGTGAGCGCCGCCGCGAGGCTCTCTGCCCTCCGACCGGTGGGGACGACCGTCAGCAGCGCTGCGGGATGACCCGCGGCGCGGCGCTTCTCGAGCAGACCGGCGAGCGCCGGCGCGTCGAGGCCGTCGACGAGGCCGAGATCGGCATCGGTCTGCGCCCAGCCGAGGGCGTCACGAAAAAGAGACGCCTCTTCCAAGGCGCGCAGAATCCCCGGAACAGTCACCGGACAAGCCTAGTCGCGGCCACCGACACCGGGACCGGGAGCGGCCCGCCCCGGATTCTTCGGAGCCGTAGGATGCCGGAATGGAACCGGTCGCCCTCACCACGGATCGCCTCACGCTGCATGTGCCGGACGAGTCGGACATCGACGCGATCACCGCGGCCTGCCAGGATCCGGAGATCCCCCGATGGACCACCGTGCCGAGCCCGTACACGCGCACGGATGCCGAGGACTACGTGCGCCTGATCGGCGAGTGGTGGGCCGATGGCAGCCAGACGATCTGGTGCGCCTATCGCGAGGAGGAGCTGGTCGCCTCGATCGGACTGCACCACATCACGCCGCACCATACCGGCGGGCACGCGGAGCTCGGATACTGGGTGGCTCCGGCCGCGCGCGGCAGGGGCTATCTCGTCGAGGCCGCGCGCGCCGTCGTCGACTGGGGCTTCGACGAGCTCGGTCTGGCACGGCTCGGCTGGCGAGCGGTCGCGGGAAACGTCCCGTCCGCGCGGTCGGCGCGGGCCCTCGGATTCCGCTACGAAGGATTCGCGCGTCAGGCGCTCACGAGCGAGCGCGGACGCGACGACGGCTGGTTCGGCGGACTCCTCGCCGCCGACGACCGCACGCCGGTCGACTGGCCGGTGCTCTAGTCGCGTGTCCGGCTCCGATGGCAGGATGAACGCATGCCGGAGATGCCGGAAGTACAGGGCCTGACCGCCTTCCTCACCCAGCGCGCGGTGGGGCGCACCATCGTGCGCACCAGCGTGGGCGCGATCGCCGCGCTCAAGACGTACGACCCGCCCAACACCGCGCTGCACGGGCAGCGGATCACCGAGGCCTCTCGCCGCGGCAAGTTCATCGTGCTCTCGTGCGGTGCCGACCTGCACCTCGTCTTCCACCTCGCCAAGGCCGGCTGGCTGCGCTGGTACGAGACCCTGCCGGCGACACCGATCAAGCCCGGCAAATCGCCGATCGCGCTGCGCGTCGGGCTCGACGACGAGAGCGGATTCGACCTCACCGAGGCCGGCACGAAGAAGTCGCTGGCCGTCTACGTGGTGCGTGACCCGCAGGACGTCCCGGGCATCGCCCGCCTCGGGCCCGATCCTCTCGACGAGACGTTCACCCGCGACGTCTTCGTCGCCCTGCTCGACGGCCGACGAACGCAGATCAAGGGGCTTCTGCGCGACCAGAGCGTGATCGCCGGAATCGGCAACGCGTACTCCGACGAGATCCTGCACGCCGCGCGGATGTCGCCCTACGCGATCGCAGACAAGCTCGGCAGCGACGAGATCGATCGTCTGTATGCCGCCATGCAGACGACTCTCACCGATGCGGTCGCCGAGGCGTCCGGCAAGCCGCCGGCCGACCTCAAAGACGCCAAACGCCGCGGAATGCAGGTGCATGCGCGGCGCGGGGAGGCGTGCCCCGTCTGCGGCGACACGGTGCGCAGCGTCTTCTTCGCAGACCGTTCGATGGAGTACTGCCCCACGTGCCAGACCGGCGGCAAACCGCTCGCCGATCGTCGCCTGTCACGACTGCTCAAGTAGCACTTCGACGCGGAATGAAATGCATCCGGATGTGTTGAGTACACTCAGAGCATCAACGTGCTCCGGGGTCGGTGAGAATCCGAACCGGCGGTGACAGTCCGCGAGCGTCTCGGTTCTCCGAGATGCCGATCCGGTGGAAATCCGGGACCGACGGTGGTGCGAGGCCCAGCCTCGCTAGTCCGGAAGGGAGGCAGCACGGTGCGCCGCCGCGCGCGCGTTCTGCCGACGTCTCCCTCGAGGAGAACCCCGGAGCCTCAGAGAGGACCACGGATGGCAGTGAACGACGCGGAACGTCGGGCGATGACCCGTGCGCTCGAGCTCGCGACGCTCGGCCCTCGCGGCGTGAACCCGCAGGTCGGTGCCGTCATCCTCTCCCCCGACGGCGAGATCATCGCCGAAGGATGGCACCACGGCGCGGGCACACCCCACGCCGAGGTCGATGCGCTCTCGAGACTCGCACCCGGAGCCGCCCAGGGGGCGACCGCTGTCGTCACCCTCGAACCGTGCAACCACACCGGGCGAACGGGCCCCTGCGCCGTCGCGCTGATCGACGCCGGCGTCTCGCGTGTCGTCTATGCCCTCGACGACCCGGGAGCCGTCTCGGGCGGCGGTGCCGATCGCCTCCGCTCGGCCGGCGTCAGCGTCGACGCGGGCGAGCAGAGCGACGTCGCGCACGGCATCATCGACGGCTGGCTCACCGCACAGAGACTCGGCCGCCCCCACGTCACCGTGAAGTGGGCGCAGTCCCTCGACGGCCGCGCGGCGGCATCCGACGGCAGCAGCCAGTGGATCACCGGACCGGAAGCCCGCGCCGACGTCCACCGCCGTCGCGCTGCGGCCGATGCGATCGTCATCGGCACGGGCACTCTGCTCGCCGACGATCCCTCGCTGACAGCTCGCGACGGCGACGCGCTCTACGAAAAGCAGCCCATCCCGGTCGTGATCGGCTCGCGCGCCACGCCCGACGATGCGGCGATCCGACGGCATCCGAAGGCTCCGCTCTTCTACGACACCCATGACCTGCATGCCGTCGTCGCCGACCTTCAGACACGTGGCATCCAGACCGTGTTCGTCGAGGGCGGCCCGACGCTCGCGAGCGCCTTCGTCGCCGCGGGGCTGGTCGACCGGGTGCTCGCCTACATCGCCCCGGTGCTGCTCGGCGGCGACCGGCCGGCCCTGACCGACATCGGCGTCGATTCCATCGACGCCGCCCACCGACTGACGATCGACGAATGGCAGCCCCTCGGCGCCGACCTGCTCGCGATCGCTCATCCCGCGCTCACCACAGAAGAAGGAGCCGCCTGATGTTCACCGGAATCATCGAGGAGATCGGCGAGATCACCGCGATCGCGCCCGCCGGAGACGGGTGGCGGCTCACGGTTCGCGCACCCAGGGCGGTCTCCGACGCCGTGCACGGCGAGTCCATCGCGGTCTCGGGCGTCTGCCTCACGGTCGTCGATTCGACCGTCGACACCTTCGACGCCGACGTCATGAGACAGACCCTCGACGTGGCCGCTCTCGGCGGAGCATCCGTCGGCACCCGGGTGAACATCGAAAAGGCGATGCCGGTCGGCGCCCGACTCGGCGGCCACATCGTGCAGGGGCATGTCGACGGCGTCGGCGACGTGCTCGACGTGCGCCCCGGCGAGCAGTGGAGCGTGCTGCGCATCTCACTCCCCGTCGACCTCGCGCCGCTCGTGGTCGACAAGGGCTCCCTCTCGGTCGACGGCACCTCGCTCACCGTGAGCGCGGTGAGCCCCGTCGACGCGGACGCGCACTGGTTCGAGATCTCGCTCATCCCCGAGACCCTCGCCGCCACGACGCTCGGCTCGCGCGCTGTCGGCGACCGCGTCAACCTCGAGACCGACATCCTCGCCCGTCACGTCGAACGCCTGCTGGCGTTCCGGGCAGCACCGGAAGGAGGCTCACGATGAGCCTTTCCACCATCACCGAGGCCCTCGAGGCCCTGCGCGCGGGGCGCCCCGTGCTCGTCGCAGACGACGAGAACCGCGAGAACGAGGGCGACGTCATCATGTCGGCCGAGCTCGCCACACCCGAGTGGGTCGCGTGGACCGTGCGCTGGTCGTCCGGGTTCATCTGCGCGCCGATGCCCGCTGATCTCGCCGACAACCTCAACCTGCAGCCCATGGTGGCCGCCTCGGAGGATGTTCGTTCGACCGCCTACACGGTGAGCGTCGACGCCGCCGAAGGTGTCACGACGGGGATCAGCGCCCACGACCGCGCGCACACGCTCAACGTCCTGGCGAACCCCGAGTCGACCGCGACGAGCATCATCCGACCGGGGCACGTCCTGCCGCTGCGCGCCGTCGACGGCGGCGTACGCGAGCGCAGCGGTCACACCGAGGCCGCGGTCGATCTGATGAAGCTCGCAGGGCTGCGCCCCGTGGGCGCGATCGCCGAGGTCGTCGCCGAGGACGGCAGCATGATGCGCCTCCCCGGACTCATCGAGCTGGGCGCACGCGACGGGGTGCCGGTCATCACGATCGAGCAGCTCATCGCGCACCTCAACGAGGTCGACCCCACCGGCTGGTCACCCGAACGCGCCAGTCGTCGTGTCAGCCTGCGCGCCGATGCGACCGTGCCGACGACCCACGGGGCCTTCCGGTTCCTCGCCTATAAAGACCGAGTGACGGGCACCGATCACATCGCCGTGGTGTCGGGCGAGCCGAGCGAGACCGCGCTCGTGCGCGTGCACTCGGAGTGCCTGACCGGAGAGGCGTTCGGCTCGCTCAAGTGCGAATGCGGTCCGCAACTCGACGCCGCCCTCGACGCGATCGAGCAGGACGGCGGCATCGTCATCTACATGCGCGGCCACGAGGGTCGAGGTATCGGCCTGATCAACAAGCTCCGCGCCTACAGCCTGCAGGAGGAGGGCCTCGACACCGTCGACGCCAACCTCGCGCTGGGGCTGCCGGCCGATGCCCGGGACTACGCGGCTGCCGCCGGCATCCTCGCCGACCTCGGGGTCTCGAAGGTGCGCCTGCTGACGAACAACTCCGACAAGGTGAACCAGCTGCGCACCCTCGGGCTCGACGTCGTCGAGCAGGTGCCGCTCATCGTCGGAGTGGGCCCCAACAACCATCAGTATCTCGAGACCAAGCGTGACCGGATGGGTCACATCATCGGTGAGGCGGAGCTCGCACAGGCTCTCGCCGACGGACGGAAGGACGACGCATGAGCGGCGCAGGAGCACCCAAGACCGAGAAGATCGACGGAAGCGGCCTGAAGGTCGTCATCGTCGCCGGAACCTGGCACGACGTCATCACGAATGGTCTGATCGCCGGCGCGCAGCGCGTGCTCGACGACGCAGACGCCGACTACCGTCTCGTCCGCGTGCCGGGATCCTTCGAGCTCGCGCTCGCCGCGCAGGCCGCCTTCGCCGGTGGAGCGGATGCCGTGGTCGCGCTCGGCGTGATCATCCGCGGGGGCACCCCGCATTTCGAGTACGTCTCGGCGGCCACGACCGACGGACTGACGCGCGTCTCTCTCGATGCCGGCAAGCCGGTCGGATTCGGCGTGCTGACGCTCGACGACGAGAAGCAGGGCCTCGACCGCGCCGGACTCGAGGGCTCGAAGGAGGACAAGGGCGCCGAGGCGGCGGATGCTGCGCTGCGCACCGCCCTCGTCGTTCGCGATCTGAGAGGCTGAGGTCAGCCTGCCCTTGCTGGCGGACCGACCTCCGGTTCTCCTACCGTGAGGGCATGGAGACTCTGCGCCACGTCGTTCTGTTCGTCCATCTCATCGGCTTCGCCGTGCTCTTCGGCGCCTGGGCCGTTCAGGCGTTCGGCGGAAAGCACGAGTTCACCCGTCTGATGAGCATCGGCATGACCATCGCCGCCATCGCGGGGCTCGCCCTCGCCGCTCCGTGGGGCCTGCCCGAGGGCGTGGAGATGAACTACGCCAAGATCGGCACCAAGCTCGTGGTGCTGCTCGCGATCGGCGCGCTCCTCGGCATCGGCACTGCGCGGCAGAAGCGCGGCGCCGGCATCCCGCCCGTGATGTTCTGGCTGGTCGGCATCCTGACCGCGCTCAACGCCGGTATCGCCGCGATCTGGCGCTGAGTCCACCGCACCGCACCGTCGTGATCACACGCGCCGGGTGACGCGGTAGTGCGGTGCCGCGGCCAGAATGAGCCGCATGGAGGACCGACTCTCGTTCGCTGAGGTGCTTCGGCACCCGCTCGCCAGCGCGGGTTCGCGCGAATCGACCGCGCTGCTCGTCGGCGCAGCCACCCTGATCGTCGGCGGTGTCGTGTCGCTGCTGGCATTCTGGGGCCGTACGCTCCCCATCTCCGGGCCGGGGTCCATCGGTCAGTTCACGGCCATCGGGTCGGCGATCACTGCGATCATCGTCTTCGTCGCGGCGCGATCGCTCGCGTACGTCCAGCCCGACGGGCGGGCACCGCGCGCGACGATGCGATGGTTCGACGTGGCCGCCCTCTCGATCGCGCACGGCATCATCGCGCTGCTCGGGTGGATCGCGATCACCGACATCGTGCAGCGCAGCTTCACCGGCGCGGAGGTCTTCTCCTTCGCCGGTGCCGCGCTGGCCGGAGCCGCGATGGCCTGCACTGCGTACATCGTCGTGCTCTCCGCGGCGAACATGAGCCCGAGCACTCTCTCCGTGGTGCTCATGCTCTTCCTCGTCGTGGGGACTTTCGCCAGCATGCTGAGCGCATCGGACGAGCAGTGGTGGAAGCTGCATCTCAGCAGCCTCGGCGTGACCGACGATGTGTCGGCTCTCACGTTCAACATCACGCTCATCATCGGCGGCATCATCGTGACGACGGTCGCCCACTTCGGCACCGCGACCATTCCTGCGGCCGACGCGCGAGCCGCTCGCGGCCGCCGCATCGTGCGACTGGAGCTCACCGTCATGGGGCTGCTGCTGTGCGGCGTCGGGCTCTTCCCCGTCGACAGGTTCCTCGCCGTGCACAATCTGTGCGCCACGGGGATGGTGGTGGTCTTCATCGCCATGGTGCTGAGTCTGCGTCGGACGGTCCCGGGCACCCCTCAGGTCTTCCTCACCCTGGGATACGTGTTCGTCGGCTGCATCGCCGTGCTCGCCGTCTTCTTCATCACCGGGTACTACAACCTCACGGCGGTGGAACTCATCGCGTTCCTCCTGGTGTTCACCTGGTTGCTGCTGTTCCTGCGCAACACGCACGGCGCACCGGCTGCGACAGGGATGCCGTCGCCGGAGGCGGCTGGGAACATGTCTCGGTGATCACACCGGAGGAGAAGCGGGCGCGGCTGCTCGGTCCGCCGACGTCCGGGGCGCGGCCGAGCTCTGCCGCACCACGAGTTCGGTACCGACCAGCGGAGTCTGAGCGCGCTCTCCCCCGTCGAGCTCCGCGAGCAGGGCGTCGACCGCCAGGGCGCCGACCTTCTCGGGGTGCTGCTGCACGGTGGTCAGCGGCGGCCACAGCTGCGCGGCGTCCGGCAGACCGTCGAAGCCGACCACGCTGACGTCGCCCGGAATGTCGCGCCCCGCCTCACGGAACGCCCGGACGACGCCGATCGCCATCTGGTCGTTCGCCGCGAAGACCGCGGTGACGCCGTCGTCGTCGCGCAGGAGGACTCCCGCCTGATATCCGGACTCGGCGGACCAGTCCCCCTGCAGCGGTTCGGGCGCCACGACTCCGCGGGCCTCGAGCGTCTGCCGCCACGAATCCCGTCGTCTCTCGGCGGAGTAGGACTTCGCGGGTCCTGAGACATGCCAGACCGTCTCGTGTCCGAGGTCGAGCAGGTGCTCCGTGGCGAGGCGCGCACCCTGTGCCTGATCCGTGTCGACGAAGGGATGGGTCGTGCCGCGATTCGAGTCCACGAGCACGACGGGCAGTCCGTCGGGGATCTCGACCTCGGCCTCATCGAGCTGATGCGCCTCGATCACGATGATGATGCCGTCGACCGCGTGCTCCTCGAGTCGGCGGAAAGCGCCAGCGACCGTATCGCGGGCGCTCGACTCGACGGGGATGAGGGTGAGCGCATAGCCCATCTGCGACGCGCGGACAGCGATCGCGTCGAGCGTGCGCTGGTTTCCGTACGAGCTGAACGAGAACATGATGACGCCGATCGCGCGGAAGCGACCGGAGCGGAGAGCACGGGCGGCACTGTTCGGCCGATAGCCGAGGCGCTGCATGGCGTCTTCGACCCGCTCTCGCGTGGCGGCACCGACGTAGCCGCGCGCGTTCACGACGCGCGACACGGTCTGCCCGGAGACACCGGCCTCGCGGGCCACGTCTTCCATGGAGGGGTCTCGCCGCCGTTGCGGCGGCTCTGCCGACTGTACCGAGGTCACGAGCACTCATCCATTCATGTGTTGACGTTGACACACTAGCAGCGCATCGAATATGTTGACGTTGACACACGGCGCCGTGAGCGCCCGATCTCTAAGAAGGTTCTCGTCAATGACGACTCAAGACTCCGCAGTACTCGCGGGCAACGGCATCCGCCGGCGCGAGAAGCGCGACTGGAAGGGCTGGGCCTTCGTCGGCCCGTTCATGGTGGTCTTCGCCCTGGTCTTCCTGACCCCGCTCGCCTACGCGCTCTACCTCAGCTTCTTCCAGGAGAAGCTGATCGGCGGCACAGCGTTCGTCGGGTTCGACAACTACTTGCGCGCGCTCACCGACCCCCAGTTCTGGGAGGCGTTCGGCCGCGTGGTGCTGTTCCTCGTGGTGCAGGTGCCGATCATGCTCGCTCTCGCGCTGGCGGCGGCTCTCGCTCTCGACAGCGCACGTCTGCGCGGTGCATCGTTCTTCCGCATCCTCATCTTCCTGCCGTACGCGGTGCCTGCGGTCGTCGCGGTGCTCATGTGGGGCTACATCTACGGCGACCAGTTCGGCCTGACGTCGAACGTCAACGACTTCCTCGGCAGCGATCTCATCACCCCGTTCGCGCGGGAGTGGATCCTGGTCTCGATCGGCAACATCGTGACCTGGCAGTTCGTCGGCTACAACATGCTGATCTTCTACTCGTCGCTGAAGACGATCCCCACCGACATGTACGAGGCGGCGTCGCTCGACGGCGCCGGAGCATGGCGCACGATCTTCTCCATCAAGATCCCGAACGTCCGCGGCGCCCTGGTGATCGCGACGATCTTCTCGATCATCGGCAGCTTCCAGCTCTTCAACGAGCCCAACATCCTGCGCCCTCTGGCCCCGAACGTGATCACGACGTACTTCACACCGAACATGTACGCGTACAACCTCTCGTTCGCCGGACAGCAGTTCAACTACGCCGCGACGATCGCCATCATCATGGGCGTCATCACCGCAGTGATCGCCTACGTCGTGCAGCTGCGCGGCTCGAAGTCGGAGGTGCGCTGACATGGCACTCCCCCTCGCCCGCCCCTCGCAGAAGCGTCACGACGTGATGAATCCGCGCAAGTCGAAGATCCTGCTGATCGTGATGGTGATGTACGCGCTGTACACACTGGTCCCGCTCGTCTGGCTGCTCTTCAGCTCGACCAAGACGCAGTCCGGCCTCTTCAGCTCGTTCGGCCTGTGGTTCTCCGACGACTTCGCCTTCGTCGACAACCTCGTGGCCACCTTCTCGTACCAGGACGGGATCTTCCTGCGCTGGCTCGGCAACACGCTCCTCTACGTGGTGGTCGGAGCCGGAGGCGCGACCCTGCTCGCCACCATGGCCGGCTACGGCCTGGCGAAGTACCGCTTCCCCGGCCGCCGCGCGGTGTTCGCCGTCGTGCTCGGCGCGGTCGCCGTGCCCGGCACCGCCCTCGCCGTGCCGACCTTCCTTCTCTTCAGCGAGCTCGGGCTCACCAACACCCCGTGGGCCGTGATCATCCCCTCGCTGATCAGCCCGTTCGGCCTCTACCTGATCTGGGTGTTCGCCTCGGAGTCGGTGCCGACGGAGCTGCTGGAGGCCGCCCGCATCGACGGCGCCGGTGAATTCCGCACCTTCTTCACGATCTCGATGCGACTGCTCGCACCGGGAATCGTCACGGTGACCCTGTTCACCGTGGTCGCGACGTGGAACAACTACTTCCTGCCGCTGATCATGCTGTCCGACCCTGCCTGGTACCCGCTCACCGTGGGCCTGAACCAGTGGAGCGCCCAGGCGATCGGCGCAGGATCGCAGCCGATCTACAACCTCGTGATCATGGGCTCCCTCCTCACCATCATCCCGATCGTCATCGCCTTCCTGCTGCTGCAGAGGTTCTGGCAGTCAGGTCTCACCGCCGGAAGCGTCAAGCAGTAGCCTCCGGCATCCCTCCGCACCGCCCCCGTCGGTCCGACGCTGGACCGCACCCCGAAAGGACACAGCAATGAAGCACCTTCCCTCACCCGCCGCACGGCGCACCCTCGCGGTGCTCGCGGCCGGAACCGTGGCAGCGCTGGCGCTGGCCGGCTGCAGCACCGGCGACTCCGGCTCCGGCGGCAGCGCTGCCGGCGACGGCTCGTTCGACTCCGTCGAGGCGGCTCTCGAGAAGGGCGGCGAGATCACGTACTGGTCGTGGACCCCCTCTGCCGAGGCCCAGGTCGAGGCGTTCGAGAAGGAGTACCCGAACGTGAAGGTGAACGTGGTCAACGCGGGCACCAACAACGAGGAGTACACCAAGCTGCAGAACGCCATCAAGGCCGGCTCCGGCGCCCCCGACGTCGTGCAGATGGAGTACTACGCCTTCCCGCAGTTCGCCCTCACCGATGCATTCGTCGACCTGTCGCAGTACGGCTTCGCCGACTTCGAGGACGACTACACCGCTTCGACCTGGAACTCCGTCACCGACGGCGACGCGATCTACGGCCTGCCCCAGGACTCCGGCCCCATGGCGCTCTTCTACAACAAGGCCGTGTTCGATGCCGCCGGCGTCGCCGTGCCCACCACGTGGGACGAGTACTACGAGGCGGCGAAGGCGATCCACGCCGCGAACCCGAACGCCTACATCACGAACGACACCGGAGACGCCGGCTTCGCGACCTCGATGATCTGGCAGGCCGGCGGAGAGCCCTTCGCGACCTCGGGCACCGACGTCACGATCGACCTGCAGGACGACGGATCGAAGAAGTGGACCGAGAACTGGAATCGCCTCGTCGAGGAGGATCTGCTCGCGCCCTACGGCAGCTGGAGCGACGAGTGGTTCCGCGCCCTGGGCGACGGCAGCCTCGCGACCCTCGTGATCGGCGCCTGGATGCCCGGCAACCTGATCACCGGTGCGCCCGACGGAGCCGGTGACTGGCGCGTCGCGCCGATGCCCACCTACGACGGCACTCCGGCGACCGCCGAGAACGGCGGCGGCGGACAGGCCGTGACCACGCAGAGCAAGAACCCGGCCCTCGCCGCCGGATTCCTGTGGTGGCTGAACAACTCCGAGGAGAGCATCTCGACCTTCCTCGAGTCCGGCGGATTCCCGTCGACCACCGCCGAGCTGTCCAGCGAGGAGTTCCTCGCCGACGCGCCCGAGTACTTCGGCGGCCAGAAGATCAACGAGGTCCTCGCCGCAGCGGCCGATGACGTGGTCGAGGGCTGGAGCTACCTGCCCTACCAGGTCTACGGCAACAGCATCTTCGGAGACACCGTGGGCCAGTCGTACCAGAACGGCACCGACCTGAACGAGGGCCTCATGACCTGGCAGGACGCGCTGGTCGAGTACGGCAACTCCCAGGGCTTCGCCGTCAACAAGTAATCGCACGTCCGGGCCGGGCGGGGACTCGCTCTCCGTCCGGCCCGCCCATCGAAAGCACCTCATCGTGACCTCCTTCTCCATCGGCGAGACAGACTTCCTCCGCGACGGGCTCCCCCACCAGGTGATCTCCGGCGCCATCCACTACTTCCGGGTGCACCCCGACCAGTGGCAGGACCGCATCCGCAAGGCCCGCCTGATGGG
>JAZBLP010000034.1:0-7071 GCA_037033305.1 Actinomycetota bacterium
TTTCGCCGCCGGGGGTTTCTCCGGGCTGCTCGCCCGGGGTTTCGCCGCCGGGGGTTTCTCCGGGCTGCTCGCCCGGGGTTTCGCCGCCGGGGGTCTCTCCGGGCTCTTCGCCCGGGGTCTCGCCGTCGGGGTTGTCTCCGGGGTTCTCGCCTCCGGGGGTTTCGCCGTCCGGGGTCTCGTCGTCAGGCTCTTCGTCGACCGGAGGTGTCGCGCCGACGGGCGGTGCCGGAGCGGTCGACGTGATGGGGGCCGGGGGCGAGACGATCGCAGGAGCGGTGTCCTCGCCCGGCTGAGGGGCGACGGGTGCTTCGACGGGCGGGGTGACGGGCTCGGGCTCGGGCTCGGTCTCCGCTTCGTCGACGATCGGCGTCTTGTCGTCGGACATCGACTCGTCGGGTCCGACGTCTGCGCTGATCGAGGAGGAATCGCTGTCGCCCGCGCTCGGCATCGACGCAGCCGGAGTCGCGCCGGTGAGGCTCGGGATGATCGTTGCGGCGGCCACGACGCCTGCGACCACGAGGGCTGCTGATCCTGCGCCGACGAGCGCACCGACGCCGCTGAAGATGCCACCGGTCGCCGTGCCACCCGCTCCGCTGCCGGTTGCTGTGCCTGCGCCGGCCGCTCCGCCTCCGCCGGTGCCACTCGATGATCCAGCGGCCGCTGCGCCGCCGCCTGCGGCCACGACGGCTCCCTCGGTGATCGCGGAGGGCATGGCCGCGAGCGCGACGATGGGCGTGCCTCCGCCCTGGAGCGTGGCGAGGTAGCCGGCGGAACCTGTGACGCCGAGGACGAGCGGCAGCAGCACGAGGGCCAGCCGCTTCGAGACGTCTTTCGCCTCAGCGGCGACGATCATGCAGCGTGCGCACTGGTCGAGGTGCTGCTCGAGGCGGTTGTGGTCTCGCGTGCTGAGGTTGCCGCGCGAGTAGGCCCCCAGGTGCTCGATGGTCCACTGGCAGTCGGAGCCTTCGGCCGCACTGCGGAGGTGAGCCTGGATCCACGCTTCGCGGAGTCCTTCGCGCGCTCTGAACGCGAGTTGCGAGACGGCGCCGGACTTCATGCCGAGCAGGGGCGCGGCCTCGTGCGGCTTCATCTGCTCGATCTCGGTATACCAGAGCACTTCCTGCCAGCGGGAGGGAAGGCTGCGGAAGGCCTGCGCGGTCAGGCTGCGGTCGAGGGCCTCGTTGGCCGCCTGGTCGGTGCTGTCGGGATCGGCGACGGAGTCGAGCTCGTCGATCGCGGACTCGCGTCGAGAGCGGCCCCACGCGGCGGCCGTGTTGCGGATGCTCGTGAACAGGTAGGCACGGAACGATCCGTTCGGTCCGCCGCCTTTGATGATCGCCTGATAGATGCGGGTGTAGGACTCCTGCACGAGGTCGTCGGGGTCGATCGACGACGTGATCGATCGTGCGACGGACATGCCCGAGGGATAGTGCCGCCTCCACAGTTCGCCGAACGCCGCTGCGTCGCCTGAGCGGGTGCGCAGGATGAGATCGGCGTCGGCGATCGATTCGTGTGAAGTGCTGTCCTGATCCACTGTCATCCATCTGTCGTGGAGCGCGAGCGCGCCTCCACATGAAGAGACGCGTGAACCCCATTTTCATCACGCGTCATCTCCATTCTCTCTCCAATCTCCCAGCCTTGCCACCCCTTCTCGAAAAGTGCCGGCAGCTGACAGTCGGCCGATAAAGTCCTGATCCCAGCCAGATCACTCGGCCGCAGGGAGGATCCGAGAAAAAACATCTGAGAAATCGCGTAATGAATCGCCGTCCCCGTCGTCTCATCACTAGAGACAGCCATGCGGCTCCACCGGGGGGCGGAGCCCAGGCGCTGGTGCAAGGGGTAAGTGCACCGGCATGGCGGGTCGGGCACCTCGGGGGAGGAGCGCTCGGCCCGCCAGCTCTCGCACGTGGGGGGAACTGTGACGGGGTCGTCGATCTGGGGAACGGCGGCCCCTCACCCGCACAGGCGACGCGAGCACCGCACGCACGAACGCACGCGTCTGCTCGCTCGCGTCCGTCGGGCTACGGGCGCTCGCCCACCCACACGCGCACGACCTGCAGCTGTGCGTTCATCAGCACCGCATCGGCGACGAACCCGACTGCGAGACGACCGATCCGGTCGCCGTACCCGATCGCTCCTGCCGGTGTCTCGGTGAGCGCCCGGACCGCCTCTGGGAGCGGAACTCCCGCCGCGGTCGCCCTGCGCAGCGCCACATCGAGGGTGAGCGTCGACCCCGCGATCGAGCCGGTGTCGTCTGCACGCGCGATGCCGTCTTCGACCGTCACGCTCACAGCGCCCAGGTCGTAGTGCCCGTCAGCGCTGCCCGCGGCCGCCATGGCGTCCGTGATGAGCGCGACGCGACCGGGCGCCGAGTCGAACACGAGCTTGACCACGTGTGGGTCGAGGTGGACGTCGTCGGCGATGACCTCGAGCACCACGCGGCGGTCAGCCGCCGCGGCCAGTACCGGGCCCGGCGCTCGGTGATGGATGCCGGGCATGGCGTTGAACGCGTGAGTCAGCACGGAGGCGCCGGACTCGAACGCCGCGTCCGCGGTCGCGGCATCCGCGCTCGTGTGTCCCACCGCGGCGACGGAGCCCGCGTCCACGATCATCCGGATCGCGTCGAGACCGCCGGGGAGCTCCGGTGCGATGGTCACCTGGCGGATCGTGCCACGGCCGGCCTCGAGCAGCCGGGCGACGTCCTCCTGCGTCGGAGCACGCAGCAGCGACGGCTCGTGTGCTCCGTGGTGCGCCGGGTCGAGGAAGGGCCCTTCCAGGTGCGAACCCAGGATGTCGGCATCCGACTCCATCAGGTCGGCGATCTCCGCCACCCGTCGAGCGAGGGCGTCGACAGGGGCGGTGACGAGAGAGATCACCGAGCGCGTCGTGCCATGATCGCGGTGGAGAGCTCGAGCCGTTCGGATCGCCTCCGGCCCGTCGTCGAACGATGCTCCCGCGCCGCCGTGACAGTGGATGTCGACGAACCCCGGTGTGAGCACGGCATCCGGCCCGGCGACGACGCTCGCGTCGACGACCTCGTCGGCAGGAGCCCACGTCCGGCCGGTGCCGAGGGCGGCGACCCGGCCCTGTTCCATGCGCACCCAGGCGTCCGCGACCTCGACGCCGTGGTCGATCAGTCGAGCCGAGTGGATCACGAGCGATCCCGTCGTTGTGGAACCGGGTGTCATCGCTCACTCCAGGGGATCTCGTCTGCGGGGTGGAAGTCCACGCCCTCAGCCTTCCACAGCGGGGCGAGTGCGCCGAGTCGTCCGCGGAAGGACTCCCAGTGCCGTCCGTCGCCGCTGCGCGGCGACCAGGCGACCTCGGCCTGCGCGGCGGCCCGGGGGAAGACCAGCTGCTCGACCTCGCTCAGTGTGCGCGTGGTCTCGCTCCACAGCGGAGCCTCGATGCCGAGGATCGCGGACTCCGGCACGTCGAGCACCGCGGTCGGCTCCCACTCGTATGCTCTGCGGACGTCGATGATCGCGGCCCACGTGAGCCCCAGAGGGAAATCCGCGGTGTACTTCATGTCGAGGTAGGCGACATCGGCGGTCGACATGATCAGCGCCCCGCCGCGCTCGACGAAGTGCGCCGCCTCTTCGGCGTGCGATCCCTCGGGCGTCGTCTTGCCCCAGTACTGACCGATCGTCCCCTCGGCGATGTCTTTCGCTGCGCCCACCTCGTGCCAGGCGACGGGGATCTTGCCCTCTTCGAACACGATCGCTGTCGCACGCTCGACGAACAGGTCGAAGTCGGCCTGCGGGGTGCCGAGGGACTCATCGCCGCCGATGTGGATGTACGGACCCGGGGTCATCTCCGCGAGCTCGCGCACGACGTCACGGACGAAGTCGTAGGTGCGCTCCTCATGGATGCGGACGCTCGAATGCCCGACGCCCCACCCGAGATAGGGTTCGCCCGCGACGGGGAGCGGCTGCCCGAGGCGCGCCGATTCGGCGATCAGGCTGTCGTTCATGACCGGATCCTCGACGAGCTCCGGATACGCGACCCCGATGGCGTGGGTGTGACCGGGAAGGTCGATCTCGGGGATCACGACCATGTGCCGCTCGGCGGCGTACGCCACGATCTCGCGATAGTCGTCCTTCGTGTAGAAGCCACCGGGGTCGCCGAGGGAGGCCGTGGAGGAGGCGAGCTCGGTGAGCTTCGGCCACGAGTCGATCTGGATGCGCCAGCCCTGGTCGTCGCTGAGGTGCAGGTGCAGGTGGTTGAACTTCAGCGCGCTGGTGCTGTCGATGAACTTCTTGACCTCGTCGACATCGAAGAAGTGACGGGTGACGTCGAGCATGACGCCGCGGCGCGCGAATCGCGGTGCGTCGGTGATCTCGGCGCGCAGGAACGCCCACCCCTCGTCGTCCTCGCGAAGCAGCTGCAGCAGGGTCTGCACGCCGTAGAAGAGTCCTGCCTCGTCGCCGCCCACGACCTCGACGGAGTCGCCGACCGAGAGCGCGTATCCCTCGGGAGCTGTGGCGGCGTCGATGCGGAGGGCGATCGTCGACGCGGTGTCGGTCTGGGCACCGGTGTCGGCGTCGGCGTCATCGCTCGAGTGCGACAGCCGGATGCCGCTGCGGCGCGCGACGGCGTCGACAAGCTGAGCCGCAGTGGGGGAGTCGCCGATGACTCGCATCCCGTCGGAGACGGGCAGCCGGCCATCGACGGCGATGGAGGAGGCAGGGAGAGGAACGAGGGGCATGGAATGGGGAAGGACCATGAACAAAACCTACCGTGCGCAGAGACGGCAGCGCAGGGAAATCCGCTATGCTTTCTCACGTCGCGACTGGCGTCTGGGTGGACTACCACCGGGGAGCGACTGACCACGGAATTCGACCGCGCGCCTGGGCCGATAGGTACACCCTTCGAATCCGTTGTCAGAGGAGCATGTCATGACCGACCGTTACTTCAACGCCCCCCTCTCCGAGGTCGACCCCGAGATCGCTCAGGTCCTCGACCGGGAGCTCGCGCGGCAGCAGACGTTCCTCGAGATGATCGCATCCGAGAACTTCGTTCCCGTCTCGGTCCTGCAGTCGCAGGGCTCCGTGCTGACCAACAAGTACGCCGAGGGGTACCCCGGCCGTCGCTACTACGGCGGATGCGAAGAGGTCGACGTCGCCGAGGAGCTCGCGATCCAGCGCGCCAAGGACCTGTTCGGCGCGGAGTTCGCCAACGTGCAGCCGCACTCGGGCGCATCCGCCAACGCTGCCGTGCTGCACGCGATCGCGCGCCCCGGCGACACCCTTCTCGGCCTCGCGCTCGACCAGGGCGGACACCTCACTCACGGCATGAAGATCAACTTCTCGGGCCGCCTGTACGACATCGTCGCCTACGGCGTGGACCCTGAGACCTCGACCATCGACATGGACGAGGTGCGCCGCCTCGCCGTCGAGCACAAGCCCAAGGTCATCATCGCCGGCTGGTCCGCCTACCCCCGCACGCTCGACTTCGCCGCCTTCCGCGCCATCGCCGACGAGGTCGGAGCGCTGCTGTGGGTCGACATGGCGCACTTCGCCGGCCTCGTCGCCGCAGGACTGCACCCGAACCCGGTGCCGCACGCGCACGTCGTCTCGTCGACCGTGCACAAGACCATCGGCGGACCGCGTTCGGGCTTCATCCTCACGAACGACGCCGACCTCGCGAAGAAGATCAACACGGCCGTCTTCCCGGGACAGCAGGGTGGGCCCCTGATGCACGTGATCGCCGCCAAGGCGACCGCGTTCAAGCTCGCCGGCACCCCCGAGTTCAAGGAACGCCAGGAGCGCACGGTGCGTGGAGCATCCATCCTCGCCGAGCGCCTCTCGCAGCAGGACGTGAAGGATGCCGGTATCGGGGTGCGCTCCGGCGGCACCGACGTGCACCTGGTGCTCGTCGACCTGCGTGACGCCGCGATCGACGGCAAGCAGGCCGAAGACCTGCTCCACGACATCCACATCACCGTGAACCGCAACGCCGTGCCGAACGACCCGCGTCCGCCGATGGTCACCTCGGGCCTGCGCATCGGAACCCCCGCACTCGCGACCCGCGGCTTCGGCGACGCCGAGTTCACCGAGGTCGCAGACGTGATCGCTCTCGCACTGCTTCCGGGTGCCGACGTCGAGGCGCTCCGTGCGCGGGTCGACGCGCTCGCCGCCGGCTTCCCGCTCTACCCGGACCTGCAGCAGTGACCGCGAAGATCCTCGACGGCAAGGCGGCGTCGGCAGCGATCAAGGCCGAACTGACCGAGCGGGTGGCCGCACTGAAGGAGAAGGGCGTGGTTCCCGGCATCGCGACCGTGCTCGTCGGCGCCGACCCGGCATCCCAGCTCTACGTCGGCATGAAGCACCGTCAGTCCGAGGCGATCGGGATGAACTCGATCCAGCGCGAGCTGCCGGCCGACGCCACCCAGGCAGACGTCGAGGCGCTGATCGATGAGCTCAACGCCGATCCCGACTGCCACGGCTACATCGTGCAGCTGCCGCTGCCGAAGCACATCGACACGGACGCGATCCTCGAGCGGATCGACCCGGCCAAGGACGCGGACGGACTGCATCCGACCAACCTCGGCCGGCTCGTGCTCAACGTCAACAGTCCGATCCACACGCCGCTGCCGTGCACGCCGCGCGGGGTGATCGAGCTGCTGCTGCGCAACGGCTACGACTTCGCGGGCAAGCATGTCGTGGTGGTAGGGCGTGGTGTCACGATCGGCCGCTCGATCGGCCTGCTGCTGACGCGCCGCGACCTGAACGCGACGGTCACGCTCACGCACACCGGCACGGTCGACATGCCGCGCTACCTGCGCGAGGCCGACGTCATCGTCGCCGCTGCGGGGGTCAAGCACCTCATCCGCGCCGAAGACGTCAAGCCGGGTGCCGCCGTGCTCGACGTCGGCGTGACGCGGGAGACCGATCCCGAGACGGGCAAGAACCTCGTCTTCGGGGACGTGCACCCGGATGTCGCCGAGGTCGCGGGCTGGGTCTCGCCGAATCCCGGCGGCGTCGGTCCGATGACGGTCGCTCTGCTCATGACGAATGTCGTCGAGGCGGCGGAACGCCTGGTCTGATTCTCGGCGCCGGCGCCGGCGCC
>JAZBLP010000034.1:7081-37293 GCA_037033305.1 Actinomycetota bacterium
AGCGCACTGTCGCAGATACGCAGAGATGTCGCAGAGAATCCACGGATCCCTGCGACATCTCTGCGTATCTGAGACGTGGCGCGGTTGGTGCGACTCAGCCCAGTTCGTCGAACATCCGACGCTGCTCGGGGGTCAGGCCGTCGTGCAGCTCCTCGCGGGCGGCGGCGGTGGCGGATGTCTTCGGGGCGGGCGTCGAGGCGGTGGGCGCTGTCTTCCGACGCGACACCCTGCCCTGCACCGCGTCGTACAGCTCACCGGCTTTCGCTCGCAGCTTGTCGTCGACCTGGTCGTAGATCATCCAGCCGAACAGCAGGAAGAGGGGCGGGAGCGCGTAGCTCCAGAAGCCCGAGGCTCGGACGCCGCTCAGCCAGACGACGGCCACCCAGATGAGCAGCTCGACGAGATAGACGAGGACGTACTGGACGACCTTCTCGCCGGTTCTCGTGCGATCGGCTGCGGACTTCGCTGCCGCCTTGCGGAACGCCGCGGTGAGCAGCGGCTTCACGAAGAGCGCGGCGAGGGTCAGGATGACCGCCGCCCAGAGCGCGGTGAACCCGACAGAGACGCCCGTCGACAGCAGGCCGATGAGCAGCAGCACGACCACGTTGAACACATAGAGCGCGGCGAACCGGACGATTCCGTTCTTCATCTGACCAGAATTCCACACCCTTGCGGATGCCGCGGCATCTCCTCGCGGCCCTCTGACCGGATCAGTGTGCGGGAAAGGCCCGCTCGACCGCATCGACCACGGTGTCGTAGACCGAGTCCCAGGGCACGAGCGGGGGAGTGACCCCGGCGAGCTCGAGGCTGACGGCGCCGTGCACCTGCGCCCAGACGGTGAGAGCCGCGGCCATCACCTCGGGCTCCTCGACGCGAGCGGCGAGGGACCTGACGAGCGGCGCCATCGCCGTGCTCATGGTCGCGTCGTCGGGCCGGCAGTCCTCGGTGGCCACCCCGCCGCCGAACATGAGGCGGTAGAGCGCGGGATTCCCCATCGCCCACGTCCGGTACGCGAGACCGAGCGCGCGCAGCCCCTGAGGTTCGGCAGCCGCCTGAGCATCGCCGAATGAGGCGAAGCCGTGCTCGATGACGGCCACCAGCAGCTCCGTCTTCCCGCCGAACAGCGCGTAGACGGCTGACGTCGACGTGCCCGCGTTCTGCGCGATGTCACGAAGGCTGATGCGCTCAGGGCCTTTGTCGTCGACCATCTCGGCTGTCGCGTCGAGCAGACGGCTGCGCAGCGCGTCGTCGTACAGAGGAGGTCTTGCCATGGAGATGAGCTTATCGTAACGTTGTTGCATAACGCAGTTACATAACATTGTTGCGAGGAGCATTCCATGTCCCATCCCGTCTTTCCCGGCCGATTCACCGCCGCCCCCGAGCGATCGGACGTCACGGTGTTCTTGATCGGAATGCGCGCCAACAAGTGGTGGCAGGTCGGGCGCGTGATGCGGACCGCAAGCAAGATGCCGCCGATGCTGATGCACCTCAGCGCTCACCCTGAGGCGGGGATGCTCGGGGTGCACAGTTGGTTCGGTCGCACGACGATCCTGCTCTCGTACTGGGAGAGTCCGGAACACCTGCAGCGCTTCGCCGCCGACCGTGACGCCCCGCATCTGCAGCCGTGGAGAGACTTCATGCGCACACTGCAGGGAACGGGGAGTGTCGGCGTGTGGCATGAGACCTATCAGGTGCCTGTCGCCGACCTCGAGGCCGTCTACGTCGACATGCCGGCGTTCGGACTGGCGGCGGCCACTGCGCACGTCCCGGTCGGACCGGGGCAGAAGACAGCGCGCCAGCGGATGGGCCGCTGACGCGCTGCTGCCGACAGGCGATCAGGCCTGGGGGTGCAGGCTGCTCTCGATGTTCGTGATGCGTGCCTGCTCGTCGAACCGGAAGGTCGCCGTGCCCGTGCCGTCGACGACGGTGGCCCCCGAGAACGACTCGTCCGTCCAGGTGAGGTTCCATCCGGCCAGGCGTGCGGCATCCCAGACCGCCGTCCGTGCGTCGGGCAGAGCCAGGCCCGGCAGGATGCGCGGAAGAGCGATCGCCGCTGCGGCGACTGTCAGCGGGGGGAGCGGGGCGTCGAGCACGAACACCGCGTACGTACCTCCGCCGACCGGCGCGAGGTAGTACGGGGCGCGACCGGTGAGCTCGACGGCCACAGCGCCGACGGTGTGGGCGGCCGCTGTGATCCACTCTGCGTCGCCGGCGGCGTCGACGGGGAACGGGACCTCCTGCTCGCTCAGCTCCGAGATGCCGTGCGCCGTGCCGTACTCGCGCAGCTGGGCGGCGATTCCCGCAGGATCGCCCTGCGGGTGCGCCCAGGCCCAGAGCAGCGACCGGGGTCCCGGGGCGATGGTGGCGATGAGGTGGGCGCGGGTCACGAGCTGCCGCGTGGCATCGGCATTCGACGTGAAGGTCAGGGTCCCCGCCGCCATGTCGGCGTCCCAGCGATTGTCGCCGAGGTCCTCGAGAGCGGCGGCCAGGGAATCCTGACGAAGGGCGGAGAACAGTGCGGCACGGTCTGCGAGCGGCTGGAGCGCGGCGAAGGTCATGCCCACAGTCTCGCCCTGATTGCTATGAATCCGCCAACTCCGCGCGGGGGGACACCGCATCGGACGGACGACCCATCCGCCAGACACTCGGTACCAACAGGGTCACGGCGGCGAGCACGGCGTAGAGGATTCCCGAGGTGACGAGCACGGTCTCGACGTCGCTGCGGGTGATCAGCCAGCCGTACACGAGGGTGCCGATCGGCATCACGACGTAGCTTCCGAGCATGTCGTAGCTCGAGACGCGCGACAGCTTGTCTCCCGGGATGTTCTCCATCATCGCGAGGTTCCATCCGGTGCTGAACACCTCGGCGCCCGCGCCGGCGAGGAACGCGGCGATCGCCAGCAGGACCACCGCCGGATGCACTCCGAGGACGGTCAGTGGAATCGCGAACGCCGCCATGCCGATCATGCCGTAGCGCAGGGGGCGTCTCAGCGGGAACCACATCAGCACGAGGGTCATGAGCAGGATGCCGACGCCTTCGGCGCTGACGACCCACCCCCAGCCGGCGATGCCGAGCCGTTCGTCGTTCTTGGCGATGTACGGACCGACGACGCCCCACGCGCCGATGTGGATCGCGTTCATGACCATGAAGGCGAGCACGATGACCCACAGCCACGTGCGGCTCCAGAACTCCTGCCACCCGATTCTGAGGTCGTGGAACATCGTGGTCCCGCCCGCATGGTCGGGTGGAGGCAGGCGGACCATCGCCAGGACGGGGATCGCGATGACCCAGCCGATCGCCTGCACGACCATGGCCCACGCGGGGCCTGCCGCTGCGACGACGATGCCCGCGATGATCGGGCCGCCGATCGTGGTCGCCGAGCGCACGAAGGAGAGCATCGCGTTGGCCTGCTGCAGGTGCTCGGGGGAGGTCAGCTGCGGGATGATCCCCTGCATGGCGGGCAGGACGAAGGCGGTGGACGCGCCGTTGACGACCGACAGCAGCGCGAGCAGCGGAACCGTGGCGGTGTCGCTGAACAGGAGGGCAGCCATCGCGCCGACCGTCAGGATGTCGATGACGTAGCAGGACTGGATGATCAGCGCGCGAGGCAGCCGGTCGGCGATCACTCCGCCGAAGAGCAGGAAGACGATGTTGCTGATCGTGAAGGCGGCCAGGACCAGGGAGAGCGAGCGGGCATCGTTGTCGATCTCGAGCACGGCGAAGGCCAGCGCGATCGATGACATCGACCCTGCGATCAGAGTGATTGCGCGCGCGAGGAAGAACCAGCGGAACCCTCGGTCCTGCATCGCTGCGAGGGCGCGGATCATGACGGCTTGTCGCTGCTCTGCATCCGTCAATCCTGCCACCCGATAGCGGCAGCCGGCGTCAGTAGCTGGCGCGGGTCGACTCGTCGGATGCCGGGATGAAGCGGGCGGCCAGAGCCTCGGACGCGCGGGCCAGCATCGCCACGTCGGCCCCGACGGCGACGAAATCCGCGCCGGCGGCGATGTAGGCATCGGCGGCGGTCGGGTCGAAGGCGTTCACGCCGACTGGCTTTCCTGCATCCTTCACCGCGGCGAACACCTGTTCGACCGCAGTCACGACCTTCGGGTGCGTCTGCTGGCCCAGTAGGCCCATCGACGCCGAGAGGTCGGACGGACCGACGAAGACGGCGTCCACGCCGTCGACCGCCGCGATCTCCGCGGCCGCCTCCACTCCGGCGGCCGTCTCGATCTGCACGGTGAGAGAGGTGTGCTGCGCCGAGTCGCGCAGGTAGCCGTCGACCCGGTTCCAGCGGGCGCTGCGGGCGAGCGCGCTTCCCACTCCGCGCACGCCCTCGGGTGGGTAGCGGGTGGCCGCGACGGCAGCCCGCGCCTCCTCGGCGGACGAGACCATCGGCACGATGAGGTTCTGCGCGCCGAGGTCGAGCACCTGCTTGATCGCCACGGTGTCGTTGGACGGCACGCGCACGACCGGGGTGATCGGGTAGGCGGCGACGACCTGCAGCTGCAGCAGCGTGGACTCGAGCGTGTTCGCCGAGTGCTCCATGTCGATCAGCAGCCAGTCGAGGCCCGAGCCCGCAGCCACCTCGGTGACGAGGGCGCTGCCGGAGCAGGCCCACATGCCGATGAGCGCGCGATCGGACGCAGCGAGCTGCTCACGGAAGGAGGGGCTCAGATGAAGCGGCATTCGATCGTTCCCATCGGTCCGTAGTCGCACAGCACCTGATCGCCGCGAGACACCCACATCGGGCGTGTGAATGATCCTGCCAGGATGACCTCGCCAGCTTCGAGACGCGCGCCGTGCTGATGGAACTTGTTCGCGAGCCAGGCGACCCCGGTGGCGGGGTGACCGAGCACGCCCGCGGCGACCCCGGTCTCCTCGATCTCCCCGTTGCGCGAGAGCACGCCGGGCACCCAACGCAGATCGATCTCGTCGGGGCGCTTGTGCACCGTTCCGAGAACCATCGCGCCATAGGCGGCGTTGTCGCTGATGGTGTCGACGATCGTGCGCCCCTGGAGCTCGATGTGGGAGTTCAGCACCTCGAGCGCCGGCACCGCGTAGTCGATCGCCGCGAGTGCGTCATCGAGCGTGCAGTCCGGCCCCTCGAGCGGATGCTTGAGAACGAACGCGAGCTCGACCTCGATGCGCACGTTCGAGAAGTGGTCGACCGGGATCTCGGCACCCGAGTCGTACACGGTGTCGTCGAACATGACACCGTAGTCGGGCTCGGTGATGCCGGTGGCCTGCTGCATCGCCTTCGACGTCAGACCGATCTTCCGGCCGACGAGACGCCGTCCCGCGGCGATCTGCGAGTCGCGCCATACGCCCTGGATCGCGTACGAATCCTCGACCGTGGCCTCCGGATACCGGGCGGTGATCCGCGGGATCACGGAGTGCTCGCGGTCGGCCTCGGCGAGTTCCGCGGCGATCTGCTCGATGGTGTCTGCGGACAGCATCCGTTCCTCCTACAGCTGGTGGCCGAGCTTGTACTCGCCCTGCTTGTACTCCGGCATGGCCTCGGCATCGTCGGGTCGTGTGTACGAGAATCCGTCTGCGCCGATCGTGACGGCCATCTCGGAGTCGTCGGTGCGCGCGACGACGGGCTGCGGGTTGCCGTCGAGGTCGAGCACGAGCGATGCCTCGGTGTACCAGGAGGGGACGACCGGGTTGCCCCACCAGTCACGTCGCTGGTTGTCGTGCACGTCCCAGGTGATCACCGGGTTGTCGGGGTCGCCCGTGTAGTAGTCCTGCGTGTACACCTCGACCCGGTGTCCGTCGGGATCGCGCAGGTACAGGTAGAACGCGTTCGAGACGCCGTGGCGGCCGGGACCGCGCTCGATCGCATCCGAGCGGCGGAGTGCGCCGAGCTTGTCGCAGATCGCGAGGATGTTGTGCTTCTCGTGCGTCGCGAAGCACACGTGGTGCATGCGCGGTCCGTCGCCGCCGGTCATCGCGGTGTCGTGCACGGTGGGCTTGCGACGCATCCAGGCCGCATACACGGTTCCCTCGTCGTCCTGGATGTCCTCCGTGACCCGGAAGCCCAGATCCTGCATGAACTTCACCGCGCGGGGGACATCCGGGGTGACCTGGTTGAAGTGATCCAGGCGCACGAGCTCGCCCGGGATGTGCAGGTCGTAGCGCCACGACATGCGCTCGACGTGGTCGGACTGGTGGAAGAACTCGATGGGGAAGCCGAGCGGGTCGACCACGCGCACCGAGTCACCGACGCCCTTCACGAAGCCGTCGGGGTTGCGGCGCACGTCGCAGCCGAGCTCGGAGTAGAACGCCACGGCGAGGTCGAGATCCTCGGCCGAGCGCACGCGGTACGAGAACGCGGCCACCGCGGCGACCGGTCCCTTGCGCAGCACGAGGTTGTGGTGGATGAACTCCTCGGTCGAGCGGAGGTAGATCGCGTCGTCGTCCTCCTCGGTGACATACAGTCCCAGGACGTCGACGTAGAACACCCGGGAGGCGGCGAGGTCGGTGACGACGAGCTCCATGTAGGCGCAGCGCAGCACGTCGGGCGGCGTGCTCTGCGGCGTCGCGATGGGGTTGTCGGTCTGGATCGGAGCCTCCTGGCTCACGTAGTAGCCCGAGGAGGTCAGCGTCTTCGCAGTCTTGTCGGTCATGTCGGGTCCTTGCTCAGTTCTTGCCGAAGGTCGGGTTGTGGGCACCGCCGAGCGTGATGTGCACGCTCTGCTGGTCGGTGTAGAAGTCGATCGAGCGGTAGCCGCCCTCGTGTCCGAGGCCCGAGGCCTTGACCCCGCCGAACGGGGTGCGGAGGTCGCGCACGTTGTTGCTGTTCAGCCACACCATGCCCGCTTCGACCGACTGCGCGAAGTTGTGGGCGCGCTTCAGATCGTTCGTCCAGATGTAGGCGGCGAGGCCGTACTTCGTGTTGTTCGCGAGTGAGAGCGCCTCGTCATCGGAGTCGAACGGGGTGATGGCGACGACGGGTCCGAAGATCTCCTCCTGGAAGATGCGCGCATCGGGGGAGACATCGGCGAACACCGTGGGAGCGACGAAGTTGCCCTCGTCGAAGCCCTCGGGCCGTCCGCCGCCGGCCACGAGACGGCCCTCGGTCTTGCCGATCTCGACGTAGCTCATCACCTTGTCGTAGTGCTCGGGGTGCACGAGGGCCCCGACCTCGGTGGCGGGGTCGTGCGGGTAGCCGACCTTCACGCGCTTCGCCTGGGCGGCATAGCGCTCGACGAACTCCTCGTAGATCGAGCGCTCGACGAGGATGCGGGAACCGGCGGTGCAGCGCTCGCCGTTGAGGGAGAAGACGCCGAAGATCGTCGCGTCGACCGCGGCGTCGAGATCGGCATCGGCGAAGACGACGGCGGGGGACTTGCCGCCGAGCTCCATCGACAGACCCTTGAGGAAGGGAGCGGCGTTGCCGAAGATCAGCTGTCCGGTCGAGCTCTCGCCGGTGAACGAGATGAGCGGCACATCGGGGTGCTTCACGAGAGCGTCTCCGGCGTCCTCGCCGAGGCCGTTCACGAGGTTGAAGACGCCCGCAGGCAAGCCGGCCTCCTCGAAGATCCCTGCCCAGAGAGAGGCGGAGAGAGGCGTGAACTCGGCGGGCTTGAGCACGACTGTGTTGCCGGTCGCGAGCGCGGGGCCGAGCTTCCACGACTCGAGCATGAACGGCGTGTTCCACGGCGTGATGAGGCCGGCGACGCCGATCGGCTTGCGGTTGACGTAGTTCATCTGCTTGCCGGGGACCTTGAAGGCGTCGTCGGACTGGGCGACGATCAGGTCGGCGAAGAAGCGGAAGTTCTCGGCGGCGCGGCGGGCCTGACCCAGAGCCTGCGTGATCGGCAGGCCGGAGTCGTAGGACTCGAGCTCGGCGAGACGGGCATCACGCGACTCGACGATGTCGGCGATCCGGTGCAGCACCCGCGAGCGCTCGCGGGGGAGCATCCGGGGCCAAGGGCCCTCGTCGAACGCGCGCTTCGCTGCGGCGACCGCGAGTTCGATGTCGGCCTTCTTGCCGGCGGCTGCCGTCGTGTAGGTCTTGTTCGTCACCGGGTCGAGCACATCGAACGTGTCACCGTCGACCGAGTCGACGAACGCGCCGTCGATGTAGTGCTGGATGTGGTCGGGCAGGTCGGCGGGGATGCGGGAATCGGTCATGACTCGTCTCCTGAGTTGTGGTGAGAACGGGTGTGCAGCGCGTCGAGGAAGGCGTCCCTCGTGCGCAGGCGGTGGTTGCGGGCGGCGAGCTCGATCTCGAGCGGGTCTGCCCCCGCACGGATGAGTTCGAGGATCTGCGTGTGCTCCTCGACCGAATGCTGTGCGCGGCCGGGCACATAGGCGAAGGTGGAATCGCGGATGCCGGAGAGACGCGCCCAGCCGCGATGCACGAGGTCGAGCAGGTGCGGGTTCGGGCATGGTTCGAAGAGCAGTGAGTGGAACTGCCGGTTGAGCTCCGTGAACGCGTGGGCGTCGAGATGGCCGAGCATCTGGATCATCCGCTCGTTGACGGCTTCGGCGGCGTCGAGCATCCTCTCATCGAGCAGGGGAGCGGAGAGCGCGGTCGCCGCGCCCTCGACCAGCCCGAGCGTCTGCATGGTGTGGGCGTACTCGCTCTCGTCGACGAGCGTGACTCGGGCTCCGACGTTGCGCTCGAACGTCACGAGACCCTCGGCCTCGAGTCGACGGATCGCTTCGCGCACCGGCACGACGCTCATGCCGAGCTCGTCGGCCAAGGAACCGAGCACCAGACGGTAGCCGGGCCCGAAGGTGTGTCCCGAGATCCGCGAGCGGATCCAGGCGTACGCCTGCTCCGACTTGCTGGAGCTCGCCACCGTGGTCATGAGCCTGCTCCGGCGCCGGTGGCGGCCTCGTACTTCTCCCGCCATGCGGCGTTGAGCGGGAACAGCCCGTCGACCGGGTGCCCGGCGGCGACCTGCTCAGCGATCCACGCGTCTTCGACCTCCTGAGAGAGAGCATCGTCGGCGACCTGCTCGGCGAGAGCCGGAGGGATCACGATGACGCCGTCGCCGTCGCCCACGATGATGTCGCCCGGCTGCACCGTGGCGCCGCCGCACGAGATGGTGACGTCGACGTCCCACGGCACGTGCTTGCGTCCGAGGACCGAGGGATGCGGTCCCTGCGAGAAGACCGGGAGGCCGATCTCAGCGACGGCGTCGAAGTCGCGCACGCCGCCGTCGGTCACGACTGCGGCGGCGCCTCGGGCTCGGGCGCGGAGCGCCAGGATGTCGCCGAGCGTGCCGGTGGTCGCGTCGCCTCGCGCCTCGATCACGATGACCTCGCCCTCATCTACGGCGTCGAACGCGCGCTTCTGGGCGTTGTAGCCGCCCCCATGGCTCGCGAAGAGATCTTCGCGGAAGGGCACGAAGCGCAGGGTCTTGGCCGTGCCGACGATCTTGCTGCCGGGGATGTTCGCTGAGACGCCGTCGATGAAGCACGAGTGGTGTCCGCGCTTGCGCAGCTGCGACGAGAGGCCGGCAGTCGGAGCCTCCATCAGCTTGGCGCGGAGCTCGGAGGAGAGGCCGGACGTGCTCGCCTCGACGGGGAGACCGGCTTCTTCGCGGGAGCCCCACGCCTCCGTGCGCTGCAGGTCGTCGACGGCCGGAAGCGAGCCGATGTTCGCATCGAAGGCGACTTCGCCCTGGGTGACCGTGGTGATGAGGCGTCCCGACGAGGGGGAGCCCTCGGCATCCGGCGCGTCCACCTCGACCTCGACGACGTCGCCCGGCACGATGACCGACGATCCGGCGGGTGTGCCGGTGAGGATGACATCACCGGGCTCGAGAGTGAAGTGCTGGGACAGATCGGCGACCAGCTGTGCGAGCGGGAAGATGAGCCCGGCCGTGGTGTCGTCCTGGCGCAGCTCGCCGTTGACCCACGCCCGCACGCGCAGGGCGGCGGGGTCGACGGCACGGGCGTCGATCAGCTCGGGGCCGAGCGGGGTGTAGCCGTCGCCGCCCTTGGAGCGGACGTTGGATCCCTTGTCGTTGGCGCGCAGGTCGTAGAGGCCGAGGTCGTTCGAGGCCGTGACCCACCCGACGTGACTCCAGGCGTCCTCGAGCGAGACTCGGCGGGCCGTGGTGCCGATGACGAGGGCGATCTCGCCCTCGAAGGCGAGCAGCTCGGTGCCGGCCGGACGCTCGACCGTTCCGCCGGAGACGCCGACGGAACTCGACGGTTTGAAGAAGTAGGAGGGGGCTGCGGGGCGCCGACCGCGCTGATCGGCGCGGGAGGCGTAGCTCAGATGGATCGCGATGATCTTGCCGGGGCGGGTCATGGATGCCGTCACGGGGCGCCTCCTCGCGCTTCATGCCGACGCCTTGTGCGTCGTATTCGAAATCATATATCATCGTGTCACCCCTCGGCAAGCAACTCGACATCACCTCGTACGCGAGCCGTGACAATGCGGTCACAATCAAAGGAGACACCCCTATGAGCGGGCAGTCACAGGCTGGGTTCACGCCCACCGGAACAATCGCGACACCGGCCGATCGGCGCCGGGTCGTGTTCGCCACCGTCGTCGGAACCACGGTGGAGTGGTACGACTTCTTCATCTACGCCACGGCTGTCGGGCTGGTCTTCGGACAGCTCTTCTTCGAGCCGCTCGGCGCGAACAGCGCGATCGTCGCCTTCGCCACCGTCGGCGTCAGCTTCCTCTTCCGCCCGCTCGGAGCGTTCCTCGCCGGCCACTTCGGCGACAAGCTCGGGCGCAAGACCGTGCTGATGTGGACGCTGATCCTGATGGGTGCGGCCACCGCGCTCATCGGTGTCCTGCCGACCTATGACGCGATCGGCATCGCCGCGCCGATCCTGCTCGTGCTGCTGCGCATCCTGCAGGGCATCTCGGCCGGAGGCGAGTGGGGCGGCGCGGTGCTGATGGCCGTCGAGCACGCCCCGAAGAAGAAGCGCGGGATCTTCGGCGCCTCACCGCAGATCGGTGTGCCGCTCGGTCTGCTGCTCGCGTCGGGAGTGATGGCGCTGATGACGGCGATCGCTCCGGGGGACCAGTTCATCCAGTGGGGCTGGCGCATCCCGTTCCTGCTCAGCGTCGTCCTGATCCTGGTCGGCTACTACGTGCGCCGCAAGGTCGAGGAGAGCCCGGTCTTCCTCGAACTCGCCGAGCGCAAGGAGAAGGCGAGCATGCCGATCGTGCAGCTGTTCCGGAAGCACCTGCTGCTCGTGATCGTCGCTGCTCTCGTCTTCGCCGGGAACAACGCGGTCGGGTACATGACGACCGGCGGCTACATCCAGGGCTACGCCACCAACCCCGAGGGCCCGATCGGTCTCGAGCGCGGACCCGTGCTGTGGGCCGTCACCGGCTCGGCCGTCACCTGGCTCATCACGACGCTCATCGCCGGGTGGCTGTCTGACCGCATCGGTCGGCGCACCACCTACATCATCGGCTGGGTGCTGCAGCTCGTCGGCGTGTTCACGCTGTTCCCGCTCGTGAACACCGGCCAGGTCGGTCTGCTGTTCTCGGGCCTCGCGATCCTCACGATCGGTCTCGGCTTCACGTACGGGCCGCAGGCGGCGCTCTACACCGAGCTCTTCCCCGCCAGCATCCGCTTCTCGGGCGTCTCGATCTCGTACGCGATCGGCGCGATCGCCGGCGGCGCCTTCGCTCCCACCATCGCGACCGCCATCGTGCAGGCCACCGGCTCGACAGAGGCCGTCACGTGGTACCTTGCGGGCATGACGCTGCTCGGCCTGGTGGCGACGCTCCTGCTGCGCGATCGTTCGGGCATCCCGCTCGGTCCGGACCACGAGGAGGAGCAGTCCGTCAGCCCGATCCGCGGGCTCGCCAGGGCCTGATCCGCGTCCGCACGGAGAACGCACGTCCGCTCAGCGGGCGTGCGTTCTGCGTATCGGCGTCTCAGCCGTCGAGGGCTTCGCGGATCGCGGATGCCGAGCGACGGAGGCGGTCCGCGATCTCGGCGTCGTCGAGATTCGTCGCGACGTGCACCACCGCGATCGCCGAGGGGCGCTGGCCGCGCAGTGCGAGCGGTACCGCGACCGACTGCACGGTCGGGATGACCTCGTCGTGGCTCGTGGCATATCCGCGCACGCGCGCCTCGTCGACCTCGGCGCGCAGGGACGCCCGTGCGTCGAGCGGCCACTGGGACGCCGGGAGCTGCGCGAGGATCGCCTTGCCCGGTGCTCCGACCGTGACCGAGTGGCGGGCGCCCGGACGCTGGGCGACGCTCGCGATCGCATGGCGGGGTTCGATGCTCGCCAGTGTGATGCAGTCGTCTCCGTCGAGCACGCCGAGGAAGCAGGTCATGCCGAGCTCGTTGGCGATCGCGGTCAGCTCGGGGATGGCCTCGGCCTGCAGATCGTGAGCCACGCCCGCTGCGAGCGCCGCCATGCGCGGGCCCAGGGTCACGGCGCCCGAGGCGTCCCTTCCGATGAGTCGGTGGTCTTCCAGGGTGCGCAGGAGCCGATAGGCGACCGAGCGGTGTACATCGAGTCGTGCGGCGATCTCATCGATCGTCAGAGGGGTCCGCGCATCGGCAAGGACCTCCAGGATCCGGATGCCGCGGCTCAGCGTCTGCGAGGCCGGAGTGCCGTCGGGCATGCGTGCGCTCCCTTGCGTTCCGGGACGACCGTCCCTAAGCTGTGTTCAATAGTAGAACGTTGTGTTCGAATATAGAACACTGTTCGTTCGAAGACAACACCTGACAGAGAAGTCCGGAAGGAATCGACGACGATGCAGTTCCACCACCACGGCTATGTCTCCGGAGACCCCCGCGTGAAGGACGCCGCGGGGATCGGCGAGGACCGGCCCGCAGACCTCCCCGACCAGATCGACGTGCTGATCGTCGGTTCGGGCCCGGCCGGCATGCTGCTCGCGGCGCAGATGTCGCAGTATCCCGAGATCTCCACGCGCATCATAGAAAAGCGCGAGGGTCGACTGGTGCTGGGGCAGGCCGACGGCATCCAGCCGCGCAGCGTCGAGACCTTCCAGGCTTTCGGATTCGCCGAGCGGATCATCGCCGAGGCGTACAACATCGGCTGGATGAACTTCTGGGGCCCCAACCCCGAGAAGCCCGACGAGATCGTCCGCACCTCGCGGACGGCCGACTACGCCTACGACATCTGCGAGTTCCCGCACCTCATCGTCAATCAGGCGCGAGTGCTCGACTACTTCGCGGAGGCAGCGGCGAACGGGCCCGGCCGCATCACCCCCGACTACGGCGTCGAGTTCTTGAGCCTCGCGGTGCACGAGGAGGGGGAGTACCCGGTCGAGGTCGCGCTGCGATACGTCGCGGGAGAGCGGGCGGGCGAAGAGCGCACGATCCGCGCGAAGTACGTCGTCGGCTGCGACGGCGCGCGCAGCGGTGTGCGCCAGGCGATCGGGCGCACGCACGTCGGGGGCAGCGCGGCGCATGCCTGGGGCGTCATGGACGTGCTCGTGAACACCGACTTCCCCGACTGGCGCACCAAGTGCGCGATCAACTCGGAGGCGGGCAACATCCTGCACATCCCGCGGGAGGGCGGTTACCTCAGCCGGATGTACATCGACCTCGGCGAGGTCGCCGACGACGACGACCACCGCGTGCGCCAGACCCCCATCGAGGACATCATCGCCAAGGCGAACGCGATCCTCAGCCCCTACACGCTCGACGTGAAGGAGGTCGCGTGGCACAGCGTCTACGAGGTCGGGCACCGGGTCACCGACGGGTTCGACGACGTGATCGACGGGTCGGGTCGTACGCCGCACGTGTTCCTCACCGGAGATGCCTGCCACACCCACAGTGCCAAGGCGGGCCAGGGGATGAACGTGTCGATGCAGGACGGATTCAACCTCGGATGGAAGCTCGGATCGGTGCTCACCGGTCGGGCGCCCGAGACTTTGCTCGCCACCTACGGCGCCGAGCGTCGACCCGTCGCGCAGCAGCTCATCGATTTCGACCGCGAGTGGTCGACACTGATGGCCCGCAAGCCCTCCGAGATCACCGACCCCACCGACCTCGCGACGTACTACCTGGCGACGGCCGAGTTCCCCTCCGGGTTCATGACGCAATACACCTCGTCGATGATCACCGGCTCGGACGCGCACCAGGCCCTCGCGGCCGGCTTCCCTCTGGGGAAGCGCTTCAAGTCGGCGGAGGTGGTGCGAGTGGGCGACGGCAACGCGATCCACCTGGGGCACCATGCCAAGGCGGACGGGCGCTGGCGCGTCTATGCGTTCGCGGGTCGGGACGCCGCGACTCTCGACACATGGGCCGAATCGGCGGCTCCGGTGTTCTCCCGGTTCACCCCTGCGGATGCCGACGCGGACAGCGTCTTCGACGTCAAGGCGATCTACCAGCAGCCGCACGAGGAGGTCGAGGTGACTTCTGCGCCGGCTCTGTTCCAGCCGAAGACCGGTCCGCTCGGGCTCACCGACTGGGAGAAGGTGTATGCGGCCGGTCCGTCGAAGTGGACCGAGACCGACATCTTCGAGGCCAGGGAGCTGTCTCGCGACGGGGTCGTGGTCGTCGTGCGGCCCGATCAGTACGTCGCCGCGATCCTGCCCCTCGACGCGACGGACGAGCTGACGGCGTTCTTCGACGGCGCGCTTCTGCCGGCATCCTGAGGATCCGACCGATCGCTCGCGCCCTCGGGAGGAGAACACACTCTCGGGAGGAAGAAGTCGCGAGATCCGTCCTCCCCAGGCGCAGTTCTCCTCCCCGACGCGTCGATGCCCCGATGTTCGCGATGGGGAGTCGCCGCACAGCGGAGACCCCTCTGGCGGGTGTCGGAGGCCCCGCGTAGCCTGAGGGCCGATGGGCGCCGATGCCCACACGAGGAGTGCGTGATGACCTGGAAGATCGAGCTCATCTTCATGCCGGTGACCGACGTCGACCGCTCGAAGGAGTTCTACACGAAGATCGGATTCAACCCCGACCACGATCAGGTGCCGTATGAGGGCCTGAGGTTCGTACAGATGACACCGCCCGGGTCGGCATGCTCGATCGCCTTCGGCACGGGGCTCGACATTCCGCTCGAGCCGGGGCAGCAGAAGACCATCCAGGTGGTGGTGCCGAACGCCGATGAGGCGAAGGCGCAGCTCGAGGCTGCCGGAGTGGCGACCAAGGGTGTCGAAGAGCTGGGCTGGGGCCGCTTCGTCTGGTTCGACGACCCCGACGGCAACACCTGGACTCTGCAGGAGCTGCCCGACTACAGCGCGCAGACCTGACGCGGCGGCATGCCGGCGCGTCAGCGTGCGGAGATCGTGCGCAGAGCCTCCGGCGCGCCCTCCGGGAACAGCACGCGGATGCCGGACTCGACGTCGGCGATCGGCACCCAGCGCACCGGGCTGCCCTCGTCGAGGATGCGGAGCTCGGCGTCGAGAGGCACGGCGTCGAGCTCCGCACAGGTCACCGCGAAGACGTGGGCGATCTCATGCCCGGGTTCGCCCTCGTACGTGAAGATGTTCTCGAAGACGCCCAGCGGCTCGGCGCTCTCGAGGGTGACGCCGAGCTCTTCCATGAACTCTCGCCGGAGCGCCTCCACCGCGGTCTCGCCGAATTCGATCCCGCCGCCGATCGCCCGGAGGAAGTCCAGTCCGCGAGAGCGGTCGTGTCCTTCGAGGGCGAGCAGATGCCCGTCCTTCACGGGCAGACCGACGGCGATGTTGCGAATGGCAGGCATCCCGGAAGGCTAACGCAGGCGGACGCACACGCGGTTCACGGCAGGCGGAACGCCCCGCCCGCGACCTCGATGCCACCGGTCGGCGGGATGCTCACCGTGAGCCGGCTCGGACGGCGCACGTGCGCACCCTGGTGGATCCGGACCGTCCGTTCGGCGTGGCCGAGCGCGCGCAGATAGGCGCCGACGGATGCGGCGGCGGAACCTGTCGCCGGGTCTTCAGTGATGCGGCCGACGGGGAACAGATTGCGCGCGTCGAAGTCCGTCGGGCCTACCGCGTGCAGCACCGTCACGGTGCCGAGCCACCCCTGTGCACGCATGAGCACGGCGACGTCGGCGGGGGAGAAGCGGAACTGATCGAACAGCTCGCGATCTCGGAGCACGACGATCGGATGCCAGTTGCCGGCGAACGACTCCTTCGGAGGGAAGCGCTCGTCGAGATCTGCGGTCGTGAGCCCGAGCAGCGCGAGCAGCCGGGCGAGCACCTCGGAGTCGAGATGACGCACCTCAGGTTCGACGCTGGTGAACGACACGGTCACCGCGCCGTCACGGTCCACCGTCGAGCGCAGCGCGACTGCACCGGCGTTCGTGTCGAACACGACGTCTCCCGGCCCGTTCCGCTCCGCGAGGGCGACCGCCGTCGCGACGGTCGCGTGTCCGCAGAAGGGCACCTCGGCGGCGGGCGACCAGTACCGCGCCCGATACCGGTCGACCCCCTGCTCGGCGCTGCGACCGACGAGGAAGGCGGTCTCGGAGAAACCGACCTCGGCGGCGATCCGCTGCATCTGATCGTCGCTCAGCCCGGAGGCGTCGAGCACGACCCCCGCCGGATTGCCGCCGTCGGGGGCGGCCGCGAAGGCGCTGTATCTCAGGACACCGGGATCGTCACTCATGACGAGGAGCCTAGCGACACCGCACCCTCAGGAATTCACGCGGATGATCTCCTGCTGGTACGGCGCGATGACGTCACCCGAGATGCGCAGGTCGAGCAGCAGGAAGCGGCGCGTCGCAGCATCCTCCTGTGCCCATGTGGCGAGTCGATCGAGGTCTGCGAGCGTCTTCACGACGACACCCTCTGCGCCCACCGCGGCGCCGAACGCCGCGAAGTCGACCTCGGGGATGCGCATCGGGCCCTCGGCGAGTCCCTTGAGCCCGTAGAGGTTGACCTCGGCGCCGTACGCCGCGTCGTTCCAGATCACGGCGATTCCGCGACCCGCTGCCGCGCGCACGGCCGACTCGAGGTCGGCGATCGCCATCAGACCGCCGCCGTCACCTGAGGTCAGGACGACCGTCGAGTCGCGGCGGGCGAGGGCCGCGCCGACGACACTCGGCCAGCCCTGTCCGATCGACTGGAAGGCTGTGCCGACCATCATCATCCGGTCGGGCGCCTCCACCGGCCAGTACATGTTCGCCCAGCCGATGAAGTGCCCGCCGTCGGACACGACCACACGGTCACGCGGCAGCAGCTCGGCGATGCGGCGCGCGGCGGAGCGGGGGTCGAGGCGTCCGTCGGGGGCGAGCTCGTCGCCCTCGTCGTAGGTCCGGGCGGCGGCGACGTCGACAGTCTCACGCCACGGGGACGACGCCGGGGCGGCGACCCGGGCGACCAGCTCCTCGGCCGCCACACGGGCATCCGCGCGTACGAACCCGCCGACGTGCGGGTGCGTGGCTGCGGGCGCGATGTCGATCTGGAAGACCCGGGTGCCCGGTGCGAACAGCTCGCCGAATCGCATCGTGAACTGATTCAGTGACGCGCCGAACACGACGGCGACGTCTGCGGTGCGCACGAGCTCCATGGCGCCCTCGGCCCCGAATCCTCCCGTGACGCCGAGGTCGAAGCGGGTCTCGGGGAAGACACCGCGCCCCAGCGCCGAGGAGGCTGTCAGAGCGCCGGTCAGGGATGCCAGCTCGCCGAGCGCTGCACCGGCCCCCGCGAGCCAAGCACCGCGGCCGGCCAGCAGGAAGGGGCGCGATGCCCCCCGGAGCGCCTGGGCGATCTCGTCGAGGGTGCCCTCGACGAATTCACCGCGCGGCGCGAGAGGCGCGGGGATGCGCGGAAGCGGAGCCTCGGGCACCGGGCCGGCCTCGCGCGACGCGACGTCGTACGGAATGGCAAGCACGACCGGCACGCGGTACGTCAGAGCGTGCTCGATAGCGATGACGGTGGTGGCTGCGGCATCCGCATGCCCGACCGTGTAGGTGCGGGCCCCGACCGCCGAGGCCAGGGCGATCTGGTCGACGTCCCACGGGCGAGGGCCGGAGGTCGGCTCGTCGCCCACCACGAGCACGAGGGGCACGTGCGCCTGCACGGCCTCGGCGAGAGCGGTGAGCGTGTTCGTGAAGCCGGCGCCGTAGGTCGAGGTGCCCGCGGCGATCCTGCCCGACGCGCGGAAGTGCGCATCGGCGGCGACCACGGCCCCCTGCTCGTGCCGGACGGCCGTGAACACGGCATCCGTCTGCGTCTCGATCGCGTCGAGGAAGTAGGCGTTGCCGTTGCCCATCACACCGAAGACGGCGTCGATGTGCTGGGCGAGGGTGAGCGCGACGTGCGCGGAGACGGAGGGCATGCGAAAGCCTTTCGAGACAGGGACGGAGAACGTTCGTATTCCGTATGTGTCTCGCCCCCGCGTCATCGCGGGGAGCTTCGTGCCTCTTTTTCAGGCACCGGCGGCAGAGAGCGCCGGACGGGTCGATCCTATCGCGTGGATGCCGACGCGGCGTCGACTCGTGCGCGTAACACCGCCGAAATCACGACACGGAAACATGCCGCCATGGAGTCACTGTTCGACGGATACACCTCGCGCCGGTCGCCGCAGCGGGCCGGCGCCGCACCGTGGGATGAGATGTTCCCTGCGGATGCGCAGCCCGGCGGCGGGGGAGTGCGCCTGCCCTATCAGGACATGTATCCGGCGCTCGCGAGCATGGACGACGCCGAGCTGAGGGCTCGGACCGACGCGCTCGCCAGCTCGTATCTCGCGCAGGGCGTCACGTTCGACTTCGCCGGGGAGGAACGCCCGTTCCCGCTCGACGTCGTGCCTCGCGTGGTCGCCGCCGACGACTGGCGCTACGTCGAGTCGGGGGTGAAGCAGCGTGTGCGTGCGCTCGAGGCGTTCCTCGCCGACGTCTACGGTCGGCAGCTGGCGGTGCAGGACGGGGTGATCCCTGCATCGCTGATCAGCTCGTCCGCGCACTTCCACCGCCAGGCGGCCGGCATCGTCGGGGCGAACGGCGTGCGCATCCACGTGGCGGGGATCGACGTCATCCGTGACGAGCTCGGAGCCTGGCGCGTGCTCGAAGACAACGTGCGCGTGCCGAGCGGCGTCAGCTACGTGCTCGCGAATCGCCGGGTGATGGCGCAGACGCTCCCTGAGCTGTTCACCAGTCTGCGCGTGCGACCCGTCGTCGACTACCCGGGACGGCTGCTGCAGGCGCTGCGTGCGGCGGCTCCGGACGGCGTCGATGACCCGACGGTCGTCGTGCTGACCCCCGGCGTGCACAACTCGGCGTACTACGAGCACACTCTGCTCGCGCGCATGATGGGCATCGAGCTCGTCGAAGGACGCGACCTCTTCTGCTCGGGCGGTCGGGTGTGGATGCACACGACCTCGGGCCCCACGCGGGTGGACGTGATCTACCGCAGGGTCGACGACGAGTTCCTCGACCCGCAGCAGTTCCGCCCCGACTCGGTGCTGGGCGCACCGGGGCTGATGCTCGCGGCGCGCCTCGGCAACGTCACCCTCGCGAACGCCGTCGGCAACGGCGTCGCCGACGACAAGCTCGTCTACACCTACGTCCCCGATCTCATCCGCTACTACCTGGGCGAGGAGCCGGTGATCCCGAACGTCGACACCTGGCGGCTCGAGGAGCCGGACGCGCTGGAGGAGGTGCTCGACAGGCTTGACGAGCTGGTGGTGAAGCCGGTCGACGGATCCGGGGGGAAGGGGCTGGTCGTCGGGCCCGACGCGTCGCGAGAGACGCTGGACGAGCTGCGCCGGTCGCTGCGAGCGGATCCCCGCGGCTGGATCGCGCAGCCGGTCGTGCAGCTCTCGACCATCCCGACGCTCGTGGAGGACGGATTCCGCCCGAGGCACGTCGATCTGCGACCCTTCGCCGTGAACGACGGGCAGGACATCTGGGTGCTGCCCGGCGGTCTCACCCGCGTCGCTCTGCCCGAGGGGCAGCTGGTCGTGAACTCGAGCCAGGGCGGCGGCTCGAAGGACACATGGGTGCTCGATCCCTCGCTCTTCACCGGGCCGACATCGACCCTGGACGGCGACCCGGACGCCGCCGCCGACGAGGTGTCGCTGGCGACCGGGGCGATCGCCGTCGTCGCTCCGGCGCGGGAGGAACCGCATCCTCCGTTCCTCTCGTCTCCGCAGGACGACGACCTGGATCTCCGGCACCAGCAGCAGCAACAGCAGCAGCAACAGCAGCAGCAGCAGCAGGGAGGAGCAGGATGCTGAGCCGCATCGCCGAGGCGCTGTTCTGGATCGGCCGCTACGTCGAGCGGGCAGACGGCACCGCCCGCATCCTCGATGTGCACCTGCAGCTGCTGCTCGAGGATCCCTGGGTCGAGGAGGACACGGCCTGCCGCGCGCTTCTCTCGGTCATGGGCACCACGGCGGATGCCGGCACTGTGCTGAGCCGAGACGATGTCGTGCGGCTGCTCGCGCTGGATCGTGAGCACTCCGCGTCGATCGCCCACTCGATCGCGGCGGCGAGAGAGAACGCCCGCCGTGCGCGCGAGATCATCTCGACGGACCTCTGGGAGACGCTGAACGAGTCGAACGCGCGGATGCCGCGGCGGATCGCCTCGGACAAGACGCACCCGTTCTTCCGCTGGGTGCGCGACCGGTCGGCGCTGGCCTTCGGCGTCGTCGACTCCTCGACGAGCCGCGATGAGGCGTGGCACTTCTTCGTGCTCGGCCGCTCGATCGAGCGTGCGGACATGACGGCGCGGCTGCTGGCCACCCGCTCTCTGACCGAGGCAGGGGGTCCGAGCTGGACGACGCTGCTGCGCAGCTGCGGAGCCTACGAAGCCCATCTGCGCAGCCACCGAGCGGTGCCCACTGGGGCATCCGCAGTCGAGTTCCTCCTGATCGACCGACTGTTCCCCCGATCGGTGCTCTCGAGCATCCTTCAGGCCGAGGAGTGTCTGCGCGGGATCGACCCGGCCGGTGCGTTCGGCGTGCCCGATCGCGCGCACCGCGTGCTGGGACGACTGCGGTCGGAGCTCGAGTACCGGCCGATCGGTGACACCGTGCACCGCCTGTCGGAGAGCATGGAGGAGGTCCAGGTGGGGATGTCGGTGGCGAGCGATGCGATCAGGGAGCGATACTTCCCCTCGATCGCGATGCCGGTGTGGATCGGAGAGGCACTGTGAGTCGGCTCAAGATCGTTCACCGCACCGGCTTCCGTTACGAACAGCCGGCGACGGCGTCGTACAACGAGGCGCGGATGCTGCCCCACTCCCGTGACGGGCAGTTCGTGCTGCAGGCCACGCTCGACATCTCGCCGACGGCGACCCAGCACTCGTACACCGACTACTGGGATACCCGTGTCTCGACGTTCGAGTTGCTGACCCCGCATCAGATGCTCTCGGTCACGGCGACGAGCGTGGTCGATGTGAGGCCCCTGCAGCCGGTCGAGGCGGGCATCGACTGGGACGAGCTGGCAGCCCGGATACCCCAATCGCTCGAGCTGGCGGAGTGCGTCGCGCAGACGCCGGCCACCGCTCCGGACGACGAGATGCGCGATCTCGCGCTCCACATCGAAGCGGAGGGCGGGGGTGTGGACGAGACGGCCCTCGAGATCTGCCGCACGGTCGGGGAGGCGATGGAGTATCGCAGCGGCGTCACCGGTGTCAGCTCGACGGCGCGCGACGCGTGGCCCGCTCGATCCGGCGTGTGCCAGGACATCGCCCATGTGGCGCTCGGCGTGCTGCGCGCCGCGGGGATACCCGCGCGCTACGTGTCGGGGTACCTGCACCCGGATCCGACGGCCGCGATCGGACAGTCGGTGACGGGGGAGTCGCACGCCTGGGTGGAGTGGTACTCCGGCGAGTGGCGGGGATACGACCCCACCAACCTCGTCGAGATCGGCGAGTCGCACGTCTATGTCGGTCACGGTCGGGACTACGCCGACGTCGCGCCACTGCGCGGAGTGTACGCGGGGCCGAGTGCCTCCGAGCTGTTCGTCTCGGTCGAGGTCACGCGCCTCGGCTGAGGCGACGCAGTGGCCGGGACGCAGACGGCGGTGCAGGAGAATGAGACGATGACGGATGCATCGATCGAGCGCGAGACGCTCACCTGGGACGGCTTCGGATCGGCGACGAGAGACCTCGCCCGCAGGATCCTCGACAGCGGCTTCATGCCCGAGGTCGTGGTGGCCATCGCGCGGGGCGGTCTGCTGCCTGCCGGCGCCATCGCCTACGGTCTCGGAGCGAAGAACTGCGGTGCGATCAACGTCGAGTTCTACACCGGCATCGGCACGGTGCTCGACGCGCCGGAGGTGCTGCCGCCTGAGCTCGACATGGCCTATCTCGACGGTCGACGCGTGCTGCTGGTCGATGACGTGGCCGACTCGGGTCGCACGCTCGCCCTCGCCGTGCAGCTGCTCAAGGACAAGGGCGCCGATGTGCGCTCGGTCACGATCTACACCAAGCCGTCGACGATCATCCAGCCGGATTATGCCTGGAAGGACACCGATCTGTGGATCGACTTCCCCTGGTCGTTCCAGGGGACCGTGCGCGAAGAGGACCTCGGTCTCGCTCCGTCGGCGTGAGCCACGCGTGGGCGATCAGCCCCGCAGCAGCGCTCGCAGAGTCTGGATCGTGTCGGCCTCGGCGGGGGTCTTGTCGGGTCGATAGCCCTTGACCCTCGCGAACCTCAGAGCGATGCCCCCGGGGTATCGAGGCGAGCGCTGCACGCCGTCGATCGCGATCTCGACGACGAATTCGGGTCGCAGGAACACCGTGCTCTGAGTGCGTCTCGTCTCGAGCGGCGGGAAGTTCTCGGTCTGCCAACGGAGGAGCTCGTCGGTGAGCCCCTTGAACGTCTTGCCGACCATGACGAGACCGCCGGGCTCGCCGAACTCGCCGCTCGGATCGAGGGCGCCGAGGTGCAGGTTCGACAGCAGTCCCTGGCGTCGACCTGAGCCCCATTCGGCGGCGAGCACGACCAGGTCGTAGGTGAGCACGGGCTTGACCTTCACCCAGGACTTGCCGCGGCGTCCAGCCGAGTAGGGCGCGTCGACTCCTTTGACGAGTACGCCCTCGTGGCCTGCAGCAAGCGCCTCACGCGACAGCTGCTCGGCCGCCGCGGCGTCGTCGGTGACGATGCCCGGCATGCGCCACTCGCCGACGACCCTCTCGAGTTCGCCCAGGCGGGTGGAGAGGGGCTCGTCGAGCAGATCGCGACCGTCGACGTGCAGGATGTCGAAGAACCAGGGGCGCAGCACGAGCTCGCGCGCGACGTCGGCCCCGAATCGCGACATCGTCTGCTGGAACGGCCGAGGGCCGCCGTCTTCATCGAGCGACAGCGTCTCGCCGTCGAGGATCAGATCGTGAGCGGGGAGCGCGCGCACGATCTCGACGATCTCGGGCACCCGGTGGGTGATGTCGGCGAGACTGCGGGTGTAGACGCTCACGTCGTCGCCACGGCGATGCACCTGGATGCGCGCACCGTCGAGCTTGTACTCGACGGACGCGGTGCCGGTGATCTCGAGCGCAGCGGTCGGGGTGGCCGCGGTCGACGCGAGCATCGGCAGCACGGGGCGACCGACCACCAGGCCGACGGCATCGAGTTCGTCTTCCGTGCCGGTGAGCGCGAGCACGGCGGTCTCGCCCAGGTCGCCGGAGAGCATCGCCGCTCGTCGCACCGATGCCGACGGCCGGTCAGCTGCGCGGGCGATGGCATCGAGCAGGACACCGCCGAGGGCGCCCGTGCGCAGCTCGCCGAGCATGGCGCGCGACAGGAAGTCCCATTCAGGAGCCGTGGCTCGCGACGCGAGGGCCGACAGAATCGCGGAACGCGCCGCGGCCGACCCCGAACCGTTCGAACCGGTCAACGCCTCGAACGCCTCGTCGACGTCGCCGATCGACAGGGAGGGGTCGTCAGCATGCTGCACGTCGAGCGCCGCCACCCCACGCCAGCCGACGCCCAGCCGCCCCTGTCGCGGTGTCGCGAGAAGCAGCCCGACGAGGGCGGGAACGTCGGTCGCATCGGCACGCACGAGCAGACGGGCGAGGGCATCGATCTTCGCCAGACGCGACGCGGTGGCGGTGACCTCTTCGGCGGTGGAGACGAGCTCCGAGAGCAACATGCATGCAGTCTCGCACCGGCATCCGACATCGGCGACGGCCTTGCGTTCGTCCGTCCGGCCGCACTAGGCGCACGGGGGTCAGCGTCCGCGGAACTCCGGAGTGCGCTTCTGCTGGAACGCCGCGAAACCCTCGCGGTAATCGTCCGTGTCGCACAGGGCGGCCTGGGCGGCGTTCTCGAGGTCGATCGACTCCCACAGCGCCAGGCGCTCGTCGCGGATCCTGGCGACCAGCTGCTTGCTCGCGAGGAAGGCGGCGGTGGCGCCGCGCGCGGCGGCCGCTGCGGCATCCGTCGTGGTCTGCAGCACCTCGTCGTCGGGCAGGACCCGAGAGAAGAGCCCCGATGCCACGGCCTCCGAGCCGCTCATGAGCCGACCGGTGTAGATGAGGTCGAGGGTCTTGTGCGCCCCGAGACGCTCGACGAAGAGAGCGTGCCCGCCCGAGTCGAGCGTGGCACCCAGGGCGGCGAAGGGCGAGCCGACCTTAGCCGACTCGGCGACGTAGACGACGTCGGTGGCGATGAGCAACCCGAGCCCGACGCCGAGACAGGCGCCGTGAGCCACCGCGAAGGTCGGGGCCGGGAATCGCCCCATCCTCTGCAGCAGCGGCGTCACGAGCCCACCGAGGTAGCCGATCACGTCGTCGTCGCGGGGATCGACCCCCGAGATGTCGCGACCCGCGCAGAACGCCCGCCCTTCGCCGCGCAGCACGAGGGCGCGCACTCCCGCGGCATCCGCCTCGTCGTAGGCGCGGCCGAGATCCCGCAGCGCCTGCTCGTCGAGCGCATTCCGTTTCGCCGGTGCGTTCAGGACGACGGTCGCCAGATCGTCGGCGATCGTGAGATCGATCATGGCAGGCTCCTCAGACGTCGTAGTCGACCACGATGCGCTCGCTCGTGGGGTGGGACTGGCAGGTGAGGACGTAGCCGCGCTCCAGCTCGTCGGGCTCCAGAGCGTAGTTCTCGGTCATCGTCACGCTGCCCTCGATGACCCGAGCCCGGCAGGTTCCGCAGACGCCGCCCGCACACGCGAACGGCGCATCGGGTCGCACCCGCAGAGCGGCGTTCAACACCGACTCGTGCGCATCGACCGGACTCTCGACGGTCGACGAGACGCCGTCGAGATTCACCTCGATGCGGATCGTCTTCTCACCCGCGCGCACCTCGACGGGACGAGCCGCACGCGGAGGCTCATCGCCCGTCGTGAACAGCTCGAACCGGATGTGCTCCCGAGGCACTCCGACGTCGGCGAGCACCTCTCGGCACAGGTCGACGAGTGAGAGCGGACCGCACAGGAACCATTCGTCGACGTCGTCCGGGTCGATGAGCGCCCGCAGGATGGTGCGCAGCTTCTCGTCGTCGATGCGTCCGGAGAGCACGGGGGCCGTGCGCTGCTCGCGGGACAGCACGTGGTGCAGTGTGAGGCGCGTCGGGTAACGGTCCTTGAGGTCCGCGAGATCCTCGAGGAACATGACGTCGAGCGTCGAGCGGTTCGTGTAGAGCAGGGTGAACCGAGAGGTGTCCGAGCGCGTCAGCACCGTGTGCGCGAGAGCCATCAGCGGTGTGATGCCGGAACCGGCTGCGATGCCGACGACGTGACGCTGATCGAGATCGTCCAGGCCGGAGGTGAAGGTGCCCTGCGGGCTCATCACGTCGATCTCGAACCCGGGATGCAGGCCCGTCTGCGCCCAGGTCGAGAAGAGCCCGCCCTCGTCGCGCTTCACGGCGACGCTGAGCCGGGTCGGAACCCCGGCGGCGATCTGCTCGGACGTGCGGTGCTCGGGTGCGCGACACAGCGAGTACGACCGGCGCACCTCGGTGCCGTCGAGCGACGTGCGCAGGGCGACGTACTGGCCGGGCTGGTGGTCGTAGTCGTCGGCGAGCTCTGCGGGAACCGTGAAGGTCACCTCGACCGAGTCATCGGTCAAGGGCCGCACCTCCTCGACGGCGAGAGTGTGGAAGCGCGCGCGCTTCTTCGTCGGCGGTGCGGCTCGACGAGGCGACTGCGACTGCGACTGGGACGGCGCGGGCACGGCGAACAGCGACATCAGTGCACCTTGAAGTGGTCGAAGGGCTCGAGGCACGCGCGGCATTCGAACAGCGCCTTGCACGAGGTTGATCCGAAGCGCGAGACCTCGCGGGTGTCGAGCGAGCCGCACCGGGGGCAGCGCACGCTGATGGCAAGCCGGATCGGGCCGGAGGAGCTCGCCGAGCGTCCGCTCGGAGGCGCGATGCCGTACTCGGCGAGCTTCTGCCTGCCGGCATCCGACATCCAGTCCGTCGTCCACGCGGGGGAGAGCACGAGCCGGACCTCGACCTGCGCGTATCCCGCGGCGGTCAGAGCGAGGATGACGTCGTCGCGGATCGTGTCCATCGCCGGGCATCCGCTGTAGGTCGGGGTGATGTCGACGCACACGACGTCGCCGTCGACGCTGACCGCGCGCAGCACCCCGAGGTCCTCGATCGTGAGCACGGGCACCTCGGGGTCGGCAACGGCGGCGGCGATCCGCCACGCATCCGCCTGGGCCTCGGTCTGCAGAGTTCCGGTCACCATGATGCTCCCGGATGCCGACGCGCGAGCACCTGCATCTCGGCGAGGAGGTGGCCGAACGGAGTCGCATGCGCTCCTCGCCGTCCTCCGGCCGAGGATGCCGCGACGGCGGGGACCGTCAGCTCTGCCTCCGCGAAGACGGCGGCGACGACGGCATCGAAGCCCGGTCGCAGCGTCGACGGTCGCACCGCGGCGTCGTCGAGGCGGTCGATCAGGGGCTCGTCACGGAAGAGCTCGTCGACGTACGGCCAGACGTCGCTCAGGGCACGGATCATCCGACGCCGGGATTCGTCCGTGCCACCGGCGAGACGCAGCACCCACTGCACCGCGTGGTCGCGGTGGTAGTCGACCTCTTTGAGGGACTTCTCGGCGATCGCCGAGAGGGTCGGGTCAGTGCTCGCGCGCAGGGAGGAGTAGAGCTCGAACATGTACGTCGACACGACGAACTGGCGCGCGATGGTCTGCGCGAAGTCGCCGTTGGGCTGCTCGACGATCCAGGCGCTGCGGAACTCCGGCTCATCGCGGAAGTACGCGAGGTCGTCTTCGGAGCGGCCGTCGAAGGACCCCGCGAAGCGCAGGAACGAGCGGGCATGCCCGAGCAGGTCGAGCGCGATGTTGCCGAGGGCGACGTCCTCTTCGAGTTCCGGCGCGCGAGAGATCCACTCACCGAGGTGCTGCGACAGGATCAGCGCGTCGTCGCCGAGCCACAGCGCGTATTCAGCGATGTCGGCGGATGTCGCCGTGGAGCCGGTGCCCGTGAGCTCGTCGCTCAGTCGCAGCTCGTCGACCGAGACGTCTCCGTGTACGTCGCCGTGTATGTCGCCGTGGATGTCGTTCACAGGTGCGGCACCCCCTCGGATGCCGTGTAGTACACGGCATGCCGGTAGTTCTTGCCGGTGGCGCTCTCGAAGTAGGCGCCCTTCGCGTCGGGGTCGCTCGTGGTGATCGCATCGGCGGGAACGGCCCAGATCGACACGCCTTCGCCGCGGCGCGTGTAGAGGTCGCGGGCGTTGCGGATGGCCATGTCGGCATCCGGTGCGTGCAGGGATCCGACGTGGACGTGACTCAGGCCGCGGTTCGCGCGGACGAAGACCTCCCAGAGGGGCCAGGGCTCGCGGTCATCGGCTCCGGGCGTCGCCATCACGCCACCGCCCTGGTCTTCAGCGTCTGCTTGCGGGCGTACTCGGCGGCGGCCTCGCGCACCCAGGCCCCCTCCTCATGCGCCGTGCGGCGGCGCTCGAGACGCTCGGCGTTGCAGGGCCCGTTGCCGCGCAGCACCTCGAAGAACTCGTTCCAGTCGATCTCGCCGATGACGTACTGCCCGGTCTCGTCGTCGAAGCGCAGATCGGGGTCAGGGAGGGTGACGCCCAGGATCTCGGCCTGCGGCACGAGCATGCTGACGAAGCGCTGACGCAGCTCGTCGTTGGTGAAGCGCTTGATCTTCCACTTCATCGACTGGGCGGAATTGGGGGACTGGTCGTCCGGCGGGCCGAACATCGCCAGACTCGGCCAGTACCAGCGGTTCACGGCATCCTGGGCCATCTGCTTCTGCTCGTCGGTGCCCTGCATCAGCGACAGCAGGATCTCGAACCCCTGGCGCTGGTGGAAGGACTCCTCCTTGCAGACGCGCACCATCGCGCGGCCATACGGGCCGTAAGAGGCGCGGCACAGCGGCACCTGGTTGCAGATGGCGGCGCCGTCGACGAGCCACCCGATCGCGCCCATGTCGGCCCAGGTCGGGGTGGGGTAGTTGAAGATCGACGAGTACTTGGCCTTGCCGCTGATGAGCTGGTCCGTCATCTCGTCGCGGGTGATCCCGAGGGTCTGCGCCGCGGAGTAGAGGTAGAGACCGTGCCCGGCTTCGTCCTGGACCTTGGCCATCAGGATCGCCTTGCGCTTGAGGCTCGGCGCCCGGGTGATCCAGTTGCCCTCCGGTTGCATGCCGATGATCTCGGAGTGCGCGTGCTGCGAGATCTGACGGATCAGCGTCCTGCGGTAGGCGTCCGGCATCCAGTCACGGGGCTCGATGCGCTGCTCGTTCGCGATGAGCTCGTCGAACAGGCGCTCGTCGTCGGAGAGCTCATCGCCTATGAGGGAGAGATCTGCGGGGCTGGTCATCATCGACTCCTCGGTTTCCGATCCTCTTTACTGACCGGTCGTTAGGTAATTCTGACACGGAGGTCGACGGTGCGCAAGGAAGGGGCCGCGGGAGACCGCTCAGCGAGAGCGCGAGACGAGGTCGAGAAGAGCTCTGCCGTAGGCCTCGGAGGGATCCGGATGCTCGAAACGCAGCGTCTCGCCAGCGATCTCGACCTCGACCTCGAAGGCGTCGGAGATGCGGGTCAACGCGCGGAAGGTGCCGCGCAGCAGCTCGCGCAGCTGATCTTCGCGGGGGAGCCACACGGCGTCCGCGAGGGTGACGGCGTCGAGTGCCCACTCGGTCGTGCCGTTGAAGGCGAGGTCGGTGCCGCTCGGAGTCTGACGGGCCTCGATCGTCATCTCGCTGACGGTGAAGACGTCGGCCTCGGCCTCGAGCTCGACGTCGTTCGGGAGGTCGAGTTGGAAGCGGTCGCCCTCGGCCGGGTGCCACACGAGCCCGGCGTCGCGCAGGGATACGGCCAGTTCTCGGGTGATCATCGTCCCACGCTAGACGACGGGACCGACGGTCGGGTCGGATCCGCCTGTGGACGGCGGTGCAGCGGGTGTCGGAGGCATCGGGCAGAGTGGAGGAATGACTTCCCCCGCCTCTGTCGACACCCGCACCGCCGCGCTCTCGGCTCTGCGCGAGCTGGTCGGCCGCCCGGACGCCGACTTCCATGACGGTCAGTACGAGGCCATCGAGGCGCTGGTCGAGGGGCGTCGCCGGGCGCTCGTCGTGCAGCGCACCGGGTGGGGCAAGTCGGCTGTGTACTTCGTCGCGACGCTGCTGCTGCGCCGCCAGGGCGCGGGGCCGACAGTCCTCGTCTCGCCGCTCCTCGCGCTGATGCGCGATCAGATCGCCGCAGCAGAACGCGCGGGCGTCCGCGCCGTGGCGATCAACTCGACCAATGCGCACGAGTGGTCGGAGGTCATGGAGCAGCTCGACCGCGACGAGGTCGACGTGCTGCTCGTCTCGCCCGAGCGCCTCAACAACCCCGCGTTCCGCGAGCAGCAGCTCCCAGCGCTCGTGCGCAGGATCGGCATGCTGGTCGTCGACGAGGCGCACTGCATCAGCGACTGGGGGCACGACTTCCGCCCCGACTACCGGCGTCTGCGCGACCTCATCGAGCAGATGCCGCCCGAGGTGCCGGTGCTCGCCACGACCGCGACCGCGAACAGCAGGGTCGTGGCCGACGTCGCGGAGCAGCTGGGCACGGGAGGGAGCCCGGATGCGGGAGGTTCCGAGGTGCTCACGATCCGCGGCCCGCTCGCGCGCACCTCGCTGCGTCTCGGAGTCCTGCGTCTGCGCGACTCCGCCAGCCGACTCGCGTGGCTGCTCAGTCACATCGACGATCTACCCGGATCCGGCATCATCTACACGCTGACGGTCGCGGCCGCGGTCGACACCGCGCGACTGCTGCGCGAGCACGGCCACGACGTGCGCGCGTACACAGGACAGACCGACACCGACGAGCGCGCCGAGTCGGAAGGCATGCTGAAGCGCAACGAGGACAAGGCGCTCGTCGCCACCAGCGCGCTCGGCATGGGCTTCGACAAGCCCGACCTC
>JAZBLP010000035.1:0-37114 GCA_037033305.1 Actinomycetota bacterium
GGTACAACCGTGACAACCGTGATGGTGGTGCTCCCCGCTCGGGTGGGTACAACCGTGACAACCGCGATGGTGGTGCTCCCCGCTCGGGTGGGTACAACCGTGACAACCGTGATGGTGGCGCTCCCCGCTCGGGTGGGTACAACCGTGACAACCGTGATGGTGGTGCTCCCCGCTCGGGTGGGTACAACCGAGACAACCGCGATGGTGGTGCTCCCCGCTCGGGTGGTTACAACCGCGATAACCGCGATGGTGGCGCTCCGCGTTCCGGTGGGTACAACCGAGACAACCGCGATGGTGGCGCACCGCGCTCCGGTGGCTACAAACGCGACAACCGCGATGACCGCGCACCACGGCAGGACCGCGATTCGTCGCGCTCGTACCCGCAGCGCGGAGGAGTGGACCGTGAGCGTCCGGTGCAGGCCGTCGGCGATCGTCCCCGCTTCAACGACCCGCACATCCCCGATGAGGTCACGGCGCGTGACCTGCACACGTCGGCCCGCAACGAGCTGAAGACTCTGAGCAAGGAGAATGCGGACCTCGTCGCGCGTCACCTCGCGATGGCGTCTCGTCTCATCGACGAGGATCCCGCGCGTGCTCACGAGCACGCTCTCGCGGCATCCCGTCGCGCAGGCCGCATCGCGATCGTGCGCGAGACGCTCGGCATCACTGCTTACGCGACGGAGGACTTCGCTCTCGCCCTGCGCGAGTTGCGCACGTACCGTCGCATCTCCGGCAAGGACGACCAGATCGCCCTGATGGTCGACAGCGAGCGGGGGATCGGCCGGCCCGACCGTGCGCTCGAGACGGGCCGCGCCGTCGACCGAACCGCTCTGACGACCCCTGTGCGGGTCTCGCTGGCGATCGCCATGTCGGGTGCGCGTCTGGATCAGGGCGATCTCGAACTCGCACTCGGCGAGCTCGAGATCCCCGAGCTCGATCCCGACCGCGCATTCGAGTGGAGCCCGGCTCTCTTCGCTGCGCGCGCTGCCGTGCTCGAGGACCTCGGGCGCACCGACGAAGCCGAGTTCTGGGCGCATCGCGCTGAGGTCGCTGCGCAAGCACTGGGCGTCGACGAAGCCGGTGACGAGGAGATCATCATCGAGGACGGCCTCATCGACGGCGACTTCGATGACGACCACGCTGAAGACGACCACGCTGAAGATGACCACGCTGATGACGCCCCGTCCGAGGCGGAGACCGGCGAGCTCGAGGTCGCAGACGATGCGGATGCTGCAGAAGCTGAGGAGTCCACCACCGAGTCCGAGGTCGAGCCGGAGCCGTCGATCGACGACGAGGTACGCGAGCTTCTCGGTGAGGACGAGGAAGAGGACCGAGGCGAGGACCTGTCCACCGACACCGACGGGAAGCGCACGGCATCCGATTCCCCTGAGGAGGCGTAGTGGGGCTGTTCTCCAAGAAGCCGGTACTGCGCACACCTCTCGACGGTGTCGACGCCGTGCTCGCTGACCTGGACGGTGTCGTCTACGCGGGTCCCGGCGCGCTTCCGTATGCCGTGGAGAGCCTCAACGCGGCTGCGGAGACAGCGAGACTCGGTTACATCACGAACAACGCGTCGCGCACCGACGCGTCCGTCGCCGAGCACCTGAGCAGCCTCGGTCTCGACGTCGCGCCAGCTGATGTCATCACGAGCCCGCAGGCCGCCATGCGACTGCTCGCCGGAATCGTGCCTCCTCCGGCGACCCTGTTGATCGTCGGGGGAGCAGGACTCGTGGACGAGGCCGAGAAGGCCGGCTACACGGTGACTCGCAGCGCTGAGGATGCTCCGGATGCGGTCGTTCAGGGCTTCGCTCCGGAGGTCGCCTGGACGGATCTGGCAGAAGCGGCATTCGCTCTGAAAGTCCCCGAAGATGAGGGCGGCATCCCGTGGATCGCCACCAACACCGACTGGACGATCCCGCGCGAACGCGGCGTCGCCCCGGGCAACGGAACGCTCGTGTCCGCCGTGCACACGGCGATCGGCCGGCTCGCCACGGTAGCCGGCAAGCCGGAGACTCCGATCTTCGAGGAGGCCACATCGCGCTTCGGCGCGGCGAAGCCGCTGTTCATCGGCGACCGCCTCGACACCGACATCCTCGGGGCGGTCAGGGCGGGCATCGACTCAGCGCTGGTGCTCACGGGGATCGACCGGCCGAAGCATGTGCTCGCGGCGCCGGAAGGGTCCCGCCCGACGTACATCCTCAGCGATCTGCGGGAGCTGCATCAGCCGTACCCGGATGTCACGTCCAAGGACGGCGTCTACTCGGTCAACGCGGCGTCTGTGCGCGTCTCAGGCGCCGATGTCGAGATCCTCGCCGAGGGCGAGTCGCAGATCGATCTGCTGCGTGCAGGGGCAGCAGCGATCTGGGCCTCCGGGACGCCGGTGTTCGTGCTTCGCGTCCCCGAGCGTCTCTACGACGACCCCTTCCACCGGCCCTGACGGCCAGACCGGCGATCGACGTGGCTCCGCCGACGTGTCGGCCCTGCCGCGTACAGTAGAAGCGTGAGCGATGAGACGACGAACGCGCCGACCGACGGTCTGTGGAGTCGCCTGCGCCTGATCGAGGGGCAGCCTCTCGCTGCCAGAGCAGACGCGTACTCCGGGCTGCATGACGAGCTCTCCCGCCGCCTCGACAGCGGTGCGAGACTCGATCAGCGCGATGCGCCGGGCGCCCGATGACGCGACTCGACGCTGCCCTCGCCGCGCGAGGGCTCGCACGCTCACGCACTCACGCCGCAACTCTGATCGCCGACGGTCTGGTGAGCATCGACGGCCGGCCGGTCGTGAAGGCGTCGACGCCTGTCAGCGATGCGGCCGAGATCTCTGTCGCGGGCGCCGATCACTACGTCGGTCGGGGCGCGCACAAGCTGGTCGCCGCCCTCGACGGATTCGGCATCCCTGCCGAGGGACGTCTGGCACTCGACATGGGCGCCTCCACCGGTGGCTTCACCCAGGTGCTGCGCGAGCGCGGAGCGCGCCGCGTGCTGGCGGTCGACGTCGGGCACGACCAGATGGCGGCCGCCGTGGCATCCGATCCCGGTGTGGTGCTCGTCGAGGGATACAACGTCCGATACATGACCCCGGAGAACCTACGGGATGTCACGGGGGAGGAGGCGGCGCCGGACCTCATCGTGGGTGACCTCTCGTTCATCTCTCTCGAGCACGTCCTGCCGGCCGTCGCGACCGTCGCGGCGACGGGCTCCGACATCGTGCTGCTCGTGAAGCCCCAGTTCGAGGTCGGTCGGACGGCCGTGCGCGGAGGACTGGTGACAGACGCAGCCACGCGCGCCGATGCCGTCGCGCGCACGGCGTGGAGTGCCTGGGACACGGGGCTCGGCATGCTCGGCATCCTCTCCTCCCCGATTCTCGGGACGCACGGCAACACGGAATACCTGCTGCACCTCGCACCGGGTCGTGGCAGCGATCCGTCAGAATGGTCGGACCGCATCAACGAACTGACAGGGAGACGATGAACGAGCGCAACATCCTGGTCGTCGCCCACGCAGGCAGGGAAGACACAGTCGAAGCGGCCCTCCGCGTCGTCGACGCGCTTCGCGGCGCAGGTGCGCGCCCCGTGCTCGCTCCCGACGACAGCTTCGACCTTCGCGCCGTCGACTCCCGCTTCGCTGATGTCGACGTGCTCGGCGAGACCGTGCAGCAGGAGCAGCTCGAGCTCGCGATCGTCCTGGGCGGCGACGGCACGATCCTGCGAGCCGCCGAGCTCGTGCGCGGCTGCGCGGCTCCCGTGCTCGGCATCAACATGGGCCACGTCGGATTCCTCGCGGAGATCGACCGCGACGATATGGATGCCGCCATGCGCCGTGTCATCGACCGCGACTACGAGGTCGAGGAGCGTCTCGCGCTGTCGGTCCGGGTCAAGGACGTCGACGGCGAGGTGGTGTACGAGACGTTCGCTCTCAACGAGGCGACCGTCGAGAAGGCGAGCCGGGAGCGCATGATCGAGGTCGTCCTCGAGATCGACGGACGCCCTCTGTCGAGCTTCGGTTGCGACGGAATGGTCGTGTCCACTCCGACCGGGTCGACGGCCTACAACTTCTCCGCAGGCGGACCCGTCATCTGGCCGAGCGTCGAGGCCATCGCGGTGGTGCCTCTCTCGGCGCACGCCCTCTTCGCCAAGCCCCTGGTGGTCAGCCCTGACGCCGCCGTGGCCATCGAGATGCTCGAGGGCACGTCCGGTGCCGGCATCCTCTGGTGCGACGGGCGGCGATCCCACGACCTGCCGCCGGGGGCCCGAGTCGTCGTGCGGCGGTCTTCGCGCCCGGTGCGCCTCGCCCGTCTGCACCCGACCGCGTTCACCGACCGTCTCGTGCGCAAGTTCCAGCTGCCCGTCGCAGGCTGGCGCGGGCAGGGAGCCGCCTCATGATCGAGGAGATGCGGATGCAGGGACTCGGCGTGATCGCCGACGCCGTGCTGCCCCTCGGCCCCGGATTCACCGCGATCACCGGCGAGACCGGCGCAGGCAAGACGATGGTCGTGACCGGCCTCGGGCTGCTCCTCGGTCAGCGCGCGGACTCCGGCGCCGTGCGCGCCGGAGCCAGTCAGGCGTCGGTCGCGGGTGTGTGGATCGTCCCCGAGACCGGCGAGGTCGCGGAGATCGTGGCGGACGCCGGTGGCGAGCTGGAACCCGCAGGCTCCGGTGCTGCAGAGCTGTACGTCTCGCGCACGCTGAACGCCGAGGGGCGCAGCCGTGCCAGTGTCGGAGGACGCGCGGCGCCGGCTGGTGTGCTGTCTGCCCTGGCCGAGCAGCTCGTCGTCGTGCACGGCCAGTCCGAGCAGCTCAGGCTGCGCTCGGCCGCTGCGCAGCGCGATGCGCTCGATCGTTTCGGGGGTGCGCCGATCGCCGACGCCCTCGACGCCTACGTGTCGGCGTTCAGCCGGTGGCGTGAGCTGGACGCCGAGATCGCCGACATCACCGAGAACCGGGACCGCCGAGCCGATGAGGCATCACGGCTTCGCGAGGCGCTGGCACTCATCGAGGCCGCCGCTCCCGAGCCGGGTGAGGACGTCGAGCTGTCGGCACGGGCCGAGCGCCTGGCGAACGCCGAGGAACTGCGTCTTGCAGCGTCGCTCGCTCATGGTGCGCTCTCGAGCGAAGAGGGCGAGCCGGACGCATCCGCGCTGATCGCCGAGGCTCGCCGCGCGCTCGAGCGCGTCTCGGATTCCGCGCTCACCGAGATATCGGCCGGCCTTGCCGACATCGGCTACCGGATCGCGGACATCGCAGGGCAGCTCTCGGCCTACCTCGCCGATCTCGACGAGTCAGGACCGCACGAGCTCGCGGCTGTCGAAGAGCGGCGCGCGGCACTGAGCACCCTCATCCGTGCGCACGGTTCGCTGGACGAGGCCATCGAGCTGTGGCAGACCGGATCGACCCGGCTCGCCGAACTCGAAGACGACGGCGAGCGGCTCGCACGTCTTGAGGCCGAACGAGACGCCGCTCGCGCGGAGCTGGATTCCCGGGCGGAGGCGCTGACTGCGGAGCGCACCTCGGCCGCAGCACGACTCGGTGTCGCCGTGAGCGATGAGCTGCACGAGCTCGCGATGCCGGATGCGACGCTGGAGGTCGCGGTCATGCCCGGGGCGGAGAGTGCGCACGGCCGCGACGACGTCGCCATCCTGCTCGCGCCCCACCCCGGTGCCGAACCCCGCTCCGTCTCGAAGGGAGCATCCGGCGGCGAGCTGTCGCGCGTCATGCTCGCCATCGAGGTCGTGATTGCGGGCACCGACCCCGTGCCGACCTTCGTCTTCGACGAGGTCGATGCCGGCATCGGCGGTGCAGCGGCGATCGAGGTGGGCCGACGACTCGCCCGACTCGCAGAGAGGTCGCAGGTGATCGCCGTGACCCACCTGGCTCAGGTCGCCGCGTTCGCCAACAACCACCTCTCCGTCGTGAAATCCCACGACGGAGCAGTCACCGCATCGAGTGTCCGCCGTCTGGAAGGCCAGGAGCGCGAGGCCGAGATGGCCCGACTGCTGTCCGGATTGACGGATTCGGACGCCGCCATCACCCACGCCCGAGAACTTCTCAGCCTCGGCGCCCTCACCTCCTGATAGGATCGAAGCCCGTGATGAACTCTTCTTCTGCGGGGCCCAAGAACGACACGACCAAGCACATCTTTGTGACGGGTGGTGTCGTTTCGTCTTTGGGCAAGGGGCTCACTGCCGCAAGCCTCGGCAACCTCCTCACGGCCCGCGGACTCCGCGTCGTGATGCAGAAGCTCGACCCGTATCTGAACGTCGATCCGGGCACGATGAACCCGTTCCAGCACGGTGAGGTCTTCGTCACGGATGACGGCGCTGAGACCGACCTCGACATCGGCCACTACGAGCGATTCCTCGACATCAACCTGTCGCAGGCGGCGAACGTCACGACCGGCCAGATCTACTCGCAGGTGATCGCCCGCGAGCGCCGCGGCGAGTACCTCGGCGACACCGTGCAGGTCATCCCGCACATCACCGATGAGATCAAGCGCCGCATGCGTCTGCAGGCGACCGAGGATCCTCGCCCCGACGTCATCATCACCGAGGTCGGCGGAACGGTCGGCGACATCGAGTCCCAGCCGTTCCTCGAGGCGGCGCGTCAGCTGCGCCACGAACTCGGCCGGGACAGCGTCTTCTTCGTGCACGTCTCGCTGGTGCCGTTCATGGGCGCATCCGGTGAGCAGAAGACCAAGCCGACCCAGCACTCGGTCGCCGCCCTTCGCCAGGTCGGCATCCAGCCCGATGCTCTCGTGCTGCGCAGCGACCGGCCCGTGAGCGAGAGCAATCGCAACAAGATCGCGCTCATGTGCGACGTCGACGCCGAGGGCGTCATCAACACCGTCGACCTGCCGAGCATCTACGACATCCCCTCGACGCTCAACGACCAGGGCCTCGACTCGTACATCGTGCGCCGCCTCGGTCTCGACCAGAAGGCTGCGGACGAGGTCGACTGGTCGCGCTGGAGCAAGGTCCTGCACGCCGTGCACAACCCCAAGCACGAGGTCACGATCGGCCTCGTCGGCAAGTACATCGACCTGCCGGACGCCTACCTCTCGGTGACGGAAGCGTTGAAGGCCGGCGGCTTCGCACAGGAGACCAAGGTCAACATCCGCTGGATCCCGTCGGACCGCTGCGAGACCCCCGAGGGTGCGCGCGAGCAGCTCGCCGCACTCGACGGCATCTGTGTTCCCGGCGGCTTCGGCATCCGCGGGATCGAGGGCAAGCTCGGTGCGCTCAAGTTCGCGCGCGAGCAGGGCATCCCGACGCTCGGCCTCTGCCTCGGCCTGCAGTGCATGGTCATCGAGTACGCCCGTGACGTCGCCGGCATCGAGGGCGCGTCGTCGAGCGAGTTCGACCCCGAGACGACCGAACCGGTCATCGCCACGATGGCGGAGCAGATCGAGATCCTCGACGGCGGAGACCTGGGCGGCACGATGCGACTCGGCCTCTACAAGGCGGCGCTGGCCGAGGGGTCGCTGGCGAGCGAGCTCTATGGCGGCCCCGAGGCGTCGGAGCGTCACCGTCACCGCTACGAGGTCAACAATGCCTACCGCGCGCGTCTCTCCGAGGCTGGTCTGGTCTTCTCGGGCCTCAACCCCGAACTCGACCTGGTCGAGTACGTCGAGCTGCCGCGTGACGTCCACCCGTACTACATCGCGACCCAGGCGCACCCGGAACTCCGGTCGCGTCCGACGGACCCGCACCCGTTGTTCCGCGGCCTGGTCGGAGCCGCGATCGAGCGTCACCGCTCGAGCGAGCTCTTCGACGTCGAAGCCGATGCCGAGTTCGGCGAAGTCGTTGCCTGAGTCCGGCGAAGCCGATGCCTGAGTCCGATGCGCTGAGGGACGAGCCCTTCGAGCCGGAGGTGCTGCAGAGCGACCTCGTCTATGAGGGCGCCGTGTGGAATGTGCGGGATGACCGCGTGCGCTATGGCGACGGGGAGATCCGCCGCCAGTATGTCGCGCACACCGGCGCCGTGGCGATCCTCGCGCTCGACGACGATGGGAGGGTGCTGCTGATCCAGCAGTACCGGCATCCGATACGTCACCGCGACTGGGAGCTGCCGGCAGGTCTGCTCGACATTCCGGGGGAGGACCCTCTCGCGGCAGCTCAGCGAGAGCTGGCGGAGGAGGCCGACCTGGTCGCCGCGCACTGGGAGCCGCTCGTATCGTCGTGGACGACCCCGGGCGGCAACGACGAGGTCATCCACGTGTTCCTCGCGAGTGGAGTGTCGGCGGCTAGCGATGCCCACGCGCGCGTGGACGAAGAGGCCGACATCCGCGTGGAGTGGGTGCCGCTCGATAGCGCGGTCGCCGCGGTGCTCGACGGCCGGATGCGCAACGGCATCCTCGGCATCGGCGTTCTCGCGGCCGCGCAGAGGCTGCGCGACCGGAGCTGAGCATGCAGCTCGATCGTGCGTTGGACACGTATCTGCGCCACGTCACGATCGAGCGCGGTCTCAGCGAACACACCGTCTCCGCGTATCGACGCGACCTCGACACGTATCTCGAGTGGCTCGCGTCCGAGGGCGTGACGGACACCGCTGAGATCAGCGCGGCGGTTGTCGGACGCTTCATCGCAGTACGATCGGGGGCTGATCCGGCTCCTGCGCCGACGAGTCTCGCGCGGCTGCAGTCGTCGGTGCGCGGATGGCACCGGTTCCTGGCGCGCGAAGGGATCGAACCGGATGACCCGAGCGGCCGCCTCCGTCCGCCCAAGGCCCCGCGGCGTCTGCCCAAGGCGCTGACGATCGACCAGGTCGAGAGTCTCCTCGGCGCGCCCAGCGCGGAGGATCCGATGGGGATCCGAGACCGGGCGCTTCTCGAGTTGCTCTACGCGACCGGTGCTCGTGTGTCTGAAGCCGTCGGGCTCGACGTCGACGACCTCGCTCATGGCGATGTGCTGCGCCTCCGTGGCAAGGGATCGAAGGAGCGCATCGTGCCGATAGGCTCGTTCGCCCGCGCAGCGGTGGACGCGTATCTCACCCGGGTGCGCCCCGGGCTCGCAGCGAAGGGTCGGGCATCGGCGCGGCTGTTCCTCGGCGCGCGCGGTGCGCCCCTGTCGCGGCAGAGCGCCTGGCTGGTGATACGCGCGGCGGCGGAGAGCGCGCACATCACCGCCGAGGTGTCACCGCATACGCTGCGGCACTCGTTCGCCACGCACCTGCTGCAGGGCGGCGCCGATGTGCGGGTCGTGCAGGAACTGCTCGGACATGCCTCGGTCGCGACGACCCAGATCTATACGCATGTGTCGGTCGACACGCTGCGCGACATCTACGCGACATCGCACCCCCGCGCCCGGTGAGTCGGCGTCGGCCAAAACGCGGGATCGCCGCGCCTGAGGCGTGGAACCCTTCGGGCGATCGGTAGACTCGACCAAGCACGAAACGAGCAGGAGAATCGGTGGCTGAGAACGCGGCGAAGTCCAGGGCGAAGACGTCGAAGACCGACGACACCCCCATGGGACCCACCGGGCGTCCCTATCACGGCTTCGCGACCCCTGCCCCTCTCGCCTCGCATGGGCCCGCCCGCATCATCGCCCTCTGCAACCAGAAGGGCGGCGTCGGCAAGACGACGACCTCGATCAACCTCGCCGCGGCTCTCGCCGAATACGGACGCAAGGTCCTCGCCGTCGACTTCGACCCCCAGGGCGCACTGTCGGCCGGTCTCGGAATCCAGACGCACGACGTGCCGACGATCTACGATCTGCTGCTCGACACCAAGCGCGACGCACATGACGCGATCGTGCACTCCGGCGTCGAAGGCCTCGACGTCATGCCCGCGAACATCGACCTGTCCGCCGCCGAGGTGCACCTCGTGAACGAGGTCGCCCGCGAGACGATCCTCGCTCGTGTCCTCCGCCAGGTGGCGGGGGAGTACGACGTCATCCTGATCGACTGCCAGCCCTCGCTCGGGCTGCTCACGGTGAACGCGCTGACCGCGGCCCACGGCGTCATCATCCCGCTCGAGTGCGAGTTCTTCGCGCTTCGCGGCGTGGCTCTGCTGATCGAGACGATCGACAAGGTGCGCGACCGGCTGAACCCGTCGATCACCATGGACGGCCTCCTGGCCACCATGTACGACCCCCGCACCCTGCACTCGCGTGAGGTTCTCGAGCGCGTGGTCGAAGCATTCGGAGACGATGTCCTGGAGACCGTGATCGGTCGCACGGTCAAGTTCCCCGATGCGTCGGTGTCCGGTGTGCCGATCACCGAATTCGCTCCGGAGCACGCTGCCGCGCAGGCATACCTGCGGCTGGCGCGGGAGCTGGTCGCCCGTGGCGCTGTCGCCTGAGCTCGAGCCGCCAGACACACCGGCTCAGTCCGTCTCGCCCGCCCCGCCCGACTCGGATCCCGGCTTCCGCGTCTCCCTGTCGAACTTCGACGGTCCGTTCGATCTGCTCCTGAACCTCATCTCGAAGCACGAGATGGACATCACGGAGGTGTCACTGAGCGCCGTCACGAACGAGTTCATCGCCTATCTCAAGGAGCTCGACGATGACGAGGAGCTCGACCAGGCGTCGGAGTTCCTGGTGGTCGCTGCGACGCTGCTCGACATGAAGGTGGCTGGTCTGCTGCCTCAGGGCGAGCTGGTCGACGCCGAGGCCGTCGCGCTCCTCGAGGCCCGTGACCTCCTTTTCGCGCGACTGCTGCAGTATCGCGCCTTCAAAGAGGTGTCGGCGTGGTTCGCACGGTGCCTGCAACGGGAGGACCGACGTCACGTGCGTGCCGTCCGGCTGGACGAGAAGCACAGACGGAAGACCCCTGAGCTCGTCTGGTCGCTCAGCGCGGACGACTTCGCTGCGCTCGCGCTCCTGGCGTTCGCGCCGAAGGAGATCCCGCATGTCGGCCTCGATCACCTGCACGCACCACTCGTCAGCATCCGTGAACAGGCCGCGATCGTGGTCACTCTGCTGCGCGCAGCCGAATCCGTGAGCTTCCGCGAACTGGTCGCGGGTGTCAGTGAGCCCGGCATCGTGGTCGCGCGGTTCATCTCCGTGCTCGAGCTCTATCGGCACGCCGCACTCTCCTTCGAACAACTGGAACCGCTCGGCGAGCTGACGCTGCGCTGGGCAGCCGACTCCTGGTCGGACGAGACACTGGCATCTCTGGGAGCCGACTATGACCGATGACACCACCGACGCCGTGGCCGGAGCTGCGACTGAGCCCGCCGTGCGCGACACGCCTCTCTCCGAGCGGATCGAGGCGATCCTGCTGATCATCGACGAGCCGATCGGACTCGTCGCCCTCGCCGCTGCCGTCGGATCACCGGTCGCGGCTGTCCGACAGACGATCGAGACCCTGGTCGACGACTACGACGGCAGGGGTCACGGACCGCGACGGGGTTTCGAGCTGCGTGAGGTCGGCGGTGGCTGGCGCCTGTACGTCCGGGAGGATCACGACGACGTCGTCGCGGAGTTCATCGGTGGACAGGCGCCGGCGCGGCTCTCCCAGGCGGCACTCGAGACGCTCGCAGTGATCGCCTACAAGCAGCCTGTCACGCGCAGCCAGGTGGCTTCGATCCGCGCGGTGAACGTCGACTCGGTCGTGCGGACGCTCCTCGCCCGAGGTCTCATCACCGAGCTGTTCGCGGACTCCGAGACCGGCGCCATCAACTACGGCACGACAGACGCGCTGCTGCAGCACCTGGGCATCAACTCGCTCGACGAGCTGCCTCCCATCTCTCCTCTGCTCGACGACGGAGCGGACGGCTTCGACGAGGGGACCATCCGATGAGCTCCCGCGTTCCCACGGCGACCGGCCGCGAGGGCTCGACGCGCAGAATCAGCTTCAACGAAGGGACCATCCGATGAGCGGCTTCGAGACACCAGAGGGCATCCGCCTGCAGAAGGTGCTGTCGGCGGCGGGCGTGGCCTCGCGTCGTGTGATCGAGCAGTACATCGTCGAGGGGCGCATCCGCGTCAACGGCGTGACCGTCACCGAGCTCGGCCGCCGCGTGGACCCAGAGACCGATCTCATCGATGTCGACGGCACCGCGGTCCAGCTCGACGTGTCGAAGCGCTACGTGATGCTGAACAAGCCCACCGGGGTGGTCAGCAGCATGCGGGACGAGAACGGCCGTCCCGATCTGCGCCGGTTCACCGAGGACTACGAGGAGCGGCTCTACAACGTCGGACGACTCGACGCCGAGACCAGCGGGCTGCTCGTGCTGACCAACGACGGCGACCTCGCCCATGTGCTCGCGCACCCGTCGTTCGGCGTGACCAAGGTGTACATCGCCAAGGTCGATGGCGAGGTGACCGCGCAGACGATCTCCAAGCTCACCAGGGGAATCGAGCTCGACGACGGCCCGATCGCGGCAGACAAGGCGCGGCTGCTCGACACTTCTCGCGGGTCGAGTCTGGTGGAGCTGACCCTGCACTCAGGTCGCAACCGCATCGTCCGAAGGATGCTGGCAGCGGTCGGCCACCCGGTGACCGAGCTCGTGCGTCGGCAATTCGGCCCGCTGCACCTGGGAACCCTCCCGGTCGGGAAGACGCGTGAACTGACTAAAATCGAATTGGGCGCGCTCTTGACTCTGTCGCGCCGTGATTCCGGTGTCGCCGAGGCGCCAGGCGAGCAGCAGGAGACCGAGTGACCGATACGACGAGTGCGCCCACGGGGGCCCGGAGTTCTGTCGCGCCACGGATCGCGGCCAGACTCTCGGGAACCGTTCGCGTCGTCGGCGCCGGGCTGCTCGGCGCGAGCATCGGACACGCCCTTCGTGCGAAGGGTGTCGACGTGGTGCTCGCCGATACCTCCCCGGCTCAGCTGCGTCTCGCGATCGATTACGGCGCGGGTCGCGCCGCCGCCGAGGACGACTCGCCGGTACTGATCGTGGTCGCCGTGCCGCCGGATGTCACCGCCGACGTGATCGAGGCGGAGCTGAGGCGCTTCCCTCACGCTGTCGTCACCGACGTGGCGAGCGTCAAGCTCGAGCCGTTGCACAGCCTGCAGAGCCGCGGCGTCGACCTCACTCGCTACATCGGCTCGCACCCGCTCGCCGGACGTGAGCGCGGCGGGGCGATCTCTGCGCGCGCCGACCTCTTCGTGGGACGACCGTGGGTGGTGTGCCGGGATGCCGACACGACCGCCACGGATCTCGCGCTGGTCGAAGCGCTCGCCCTCGATGTCGGAGCGATGCCGCTCGAGATGACTCCCGATGAGCACGACCGCTCGGTCGCCCTCACCTCCCACGTCCCTCAGGTGGTCGCGAGCCTGCTCGCCGGTCGTCTCGCCACCGCCGACGAGGGTGCGCTGCGCCTCACCGGCCAGGGTGTCCGCGACACGACGCGGATCGCGGCATCCGCCCCTGAGCTCTGGGTGCAGATCCTCGGAGCGAATGCCGGGCCCGTGGTCGAGATCCTCGACGCTCTGGCATCCGACCTGCGCGAGGTCTCGGATGCGCTGCGCGCGCCCGAGGCGCCCGGTGCCCGGCGCGTGGTCGCCGAGACGATCCGCCAGGGCAACGACGGCGTCGAGAGACTGCCGGGCAAGCACGGACAGAACCAGCGGTTCGAGTCGCTCGTCGTGATGATCGACGACACAGCCGGCCAGCTCGGCCGTCTTTTCGGGGAGCTCGGCGAGCTCGGCGTCAATGTCGAGGACCTCCGCCTCGAGCATTCGCCGGGCGCACAGTTCGGCCTCGCCGAGATCAGCGTGGAGCCTGCTGCTCTGCACGGGGCGATCACCGGACTCCAGGAACGCGGCTGGCGGATTGCAGGGACGACCAATGACTGATTTCATCGCCATCGACGGACCCGCCGGTTCGGGCAAGTCCAGTGTGTCCAAGGCGGTCGCCCGCAAGCTCGGCTTCGGCTACCTCGACACCGGGTCCGCCTACCGGGCGCTCGCCTGGCATGTTCTCGACCGGGGTGCGGACACGGCGGATGCCGAAGCCGTCCTCGCCGCCGTCGCCGAGTTCCCGGTGCGGCTGGGCCTCGACCCCGACAACCGCACGGTGCAGGTCGGCGACGTGGACGTCACCGACGCGATCCGCGAGCCGTCGGTCTCCGGCGCCGTGAGCGGTGTCGCACGAGTGCCCGAGGTGCGGGAGCAGGTCAATCGTCTGTTCCGTTCTCTCGTGGCCGACGCGCCGTACCCGGCCGTCGTCGTCGAGGGGCGGGACATCACCACCGTCGTCGCTCCGGATGCGCCCGTGCGCATCCTTCTCACTGCGGCACCCGAGGTGCGTGCCGCACGACGCGCCGGCGAGCTTGCCGGCGAGAACGCCGAGGCCGTCGCGGCTGCACTGCACAAGCGCGACGCATCAGACAGCGCCGTCGTCGACTTCCTGAACGCCGCAGACGGCGTCGAGGTCGTCGATTCGACGGAGCTCGATTTCACACAGACCATCGACGCCGTCCTCGCGGTGATCGAACGAATCCGAGGAGTACACCATGGCTGACGACGAATACGAAGGCGGCCCCGACCAGCTCGCCGAGAAGATGGAGTCGCTCGACGAGCAGCTCGCCGAGGCGCGCGCGGAGACCCTGCGCGCCGGCCTCGCCGACTACGACCTGGACGATGAGGATGCCGCACTTCTCGCCGGCATCACGATGGGCGAGGACGGGATCCAGTTCTTCCCCGCACTTCCGGTCGTCGCCATCGTCGGGCGGCCGAACGTGGGCAAGTCCGCTCTCGTGAACCGCATCCTCGGCCGTCGCGAGGCGGTCGTCGAGGACACCCCCGGCGTGACGCGCGACCGTGTGACGTACAAGGCCGAATGGGCCGACCGTCGCTTCTCGCTCGTCGACACGGGGGGCTGGGAGCCCGACGCCCGAGGCATCGACCGCTCGGTCGCCGCGCAGGCCGAGGTCGCGATCGACCTCGCCGACATCGTGCTGTTCGTCGTCGACGCGATGGTCGGCGCCACGTCGACCGACGAGCACGTCGTGAAGCTGCTGCGCAAGAGCGGCAAGCCGGTCTTCCTCGTCGCCAACAAGATCGACGACGCCCGTCAGGAGCCCGAGGCTGCCGCTCTGTGGAACCTCGGCCTCGGAGAACCGTACCCGGTGTCGGCGATCCACGGTCGTGGCGTCGCCGATCTGCTCGATGAACTGCTGAAGAAGCTGCCGGACGTCTCCGCTGTCGCGAAGGCCGAGATCGGCGGGCCGCGGCGCGTCGCGATCCTCGGTCGTCCGAACGTCGGCAAGTCCTCGCTGCTGAACAAGGCGGCCGGTGAAGAGCGCGTGGTCGTGAACGACCTCGCCGGAACCACCCGCGACCCGGTCGATGAGATCGTCGAGCTCGGCGGCAAGCTCTGGCGTCTCGTCGACACTGCCGGCATCCGTCGCCGCGTGCACATGGCGCAGGGTGCCGACTTCTATGCATCGCTGCGCACGTCTGCAGCTCTCGAGAAGGCTGAGGTCGCGGTCGTCGTCCTCGATGTGTCGGAGACGATCAGCGAGCAGGACGTCCGCATCATCGACCTCGTCCTCGAGTCGGGCCGCTCTCTCGTGTTGGCGTTCAACAAGTGGGATCGTCTGAACGACGACGACCTCGAGAACGCCGATCGCCGTCGGTACCTCGAGCGAGAGATCGAGCAGGACCTGGCACACGTCGCCTGGGCGCCCCGCGTGAACATCTCGGCGAAGACCGGTCGTCACCTCGAGAAGCTGGTGCCGGCGCTCGAGACCGCTCTCGAGAACTGGGATCGCCGCATTCCCACGGGCAAGTTCAACGCCTTCCTCGCCGAGCTGGTGGCCGAGCACCCGCACCCGCTGCGTGGTGGGAAGCAGCCGCGTATCCTGTTCGGCACGCAGGCATCGACGCGTCCGCCGACGTTCGTCCTGTTCACGACCGGATTCCTCGACCCGGGCTACCGCCGCTTCATCCAGCGTCGTCTCCGCGAGCTGTACGAATTCGACGGAACTCCGATCGTCATCAACATGAGGGTCCGCGAGAAGCGTCAGCGCTGATCCGGATCCGACTCGACAGCTGTGCCCGCGCGAACTCGTGCGGGCACAGCTGTTCCCGCGTATGACCCCGGCGGATGCCGATGGCCGGATGCTGTGACAGGCTGAAGGGGTGACTGTCGTACCTCCCGCCGAAGGTGAACCCCGCCGCCCGGACGGGCCGCGTAACCCGGGCGATGCCTGGGTGATCGCTCCGTCGGGGGAGAAGTACTGGGGGCGTTTCGGCGCGGCCGGACTGCTCGCCGTCGATCCGGAACGAGGGATCCTTCTTCAGCACCGGGTCTCGTGGTCGCACTTCGGTGGGACATGGGGATTGCCCGGCGGCGCCATGCACGAGGGGGAGAGTGCGATCGTGGGCGCGGTGCGTGAGGCGCAGGAAGAGGCGGGCGTTCCGGACGGTTCCGTGCGGCCCCGATTCACCAGTGTGCTCGATCTCGACGTGTGGTCGTACACGACCGTGATCGCCGATGTGGTGCGCCCGTTCGATCCCGTGATCAGTGACCCCGAGAGCGTGGCTCTCGAGTGGGTGCCGGTCGACGAGGTGGACGCCCGGCCATTGCACCCCGGTTTCGGCAGCGCGTGGCCGACGCTGCGCGCCCTCCTCGATGTCCGCCCGTCGCTCGTCGTAGATGGCGCGAACGTTGTCGGGTCGGTGCCGGACGGATGGTGGAAGGACCGCGCCGGTGCGGCGACGCGTCTGGCCTCGCGCCTCGACGGGCTCGCTGTGCCGGCAGAGGACCTGGGCGTCGGGGGAAGCACCTGGTTTCCGGAGATCGCCCTCGTGGTGGAGGGACAGGCGCGCGGCATCGCCACTCCCTCGGCGGAAGCTTATGGGGAGGTGCCCGAACTGCTTCCTGCGGGTGGCGTCTCGATCGTGCGCGCCGACGGGGCCGGAGACGACACGATTGTCACGGAGGCCGAGCTTCGGATACGCGCGGGGCAGCATGTCGTGGTCGTCACGAGCGACCGAGAGCTGCAGAACCGCGTCGACCTTGCGGGCGCGGCGCAGGTGCGCTCGGCGGGCTGGCTGTTGAGCGTGCTCCCGCAGTAGCCGGGCTGCTTCGTCTCCGCCCGTGCTCGGCTTCGTCCGAACTGTGCGCAGACTCGCCTGAAGGGTGCTGCTCTCAGGCTGGCTGTTGCCGCACTCAGCCTGGCGGTGCTGCTCAGCCTGGCGGTGCTGCGCAGCCTGACTGTGCTGCGCTCAGCCTGCGGTGCTGCGCTCAGACGAACATCACTCGTCGTCGCGGTGGGTCGACATACTCCCGGCCGAGCGGACTCGTCCAAGTGAGCGACCCATCAGAAGTCTGGCGCGCCGTCCAACGATGCTGCTGAGCGATGTCCGGGTGCTTGAGCGAGTGGTGCGTGGTGCAGAAGTGGCTGAGATTGTCGATGCGTGTGCGTCCGCCACGGGCATGGTCGTGGTTGTGGTCGATTTCGCAACGATGCACCGGCATCCTGCATCCGGGAAATCTGCAGTGCTGATCGCGCGCTCGGAGGAACCGCCGCATCTGCTCTGTCGGGGAGTAGGAATCGGTCTGCGTCACCAGTCCCTGCGCGTCAAGGAACAGACGTGCCCACCCAGCGCATCGTGCTGCGAGTCCCCGTGCGACATCGGGATCGACTGGCCCGTGTCCGTCGAGTTCGGCGGGGCGATCGTCCTCCCCGGCGAGCGTGCTGGCGGCGACGGTGACCTGGATCCGGGCGGAGATGTTCTCCAGCCCTGTGCCGGTCGCTGCGCTCGGATCGGCGGTGAGGAGCAGGTCGGCCAGCACATCGGCGCGGACCTGTTCGAACGTGCGAGTGTCGCCCGAGAGGTGCTCGATGTCGGGGCTCGAGGGGTCGGTCATCGGGTCGACAAGTCCGGCAAGCGGGTCGGTGACGAAGGTACCGTCGGCGGCGATCACCACCGTCTCGAAGTAGGACTCGTATCGGGGATCGTCGGGCGAGAGGTCGTCGAGGTAGAGAGAGCCCTCAGGGGTGTCGAGCGGCTCGAGGATGGGCTCCCGCGCTTCACGCGTGCTGGCTATATGCCGAGCCATCTGCGTGAGTCGATCGGAGATCGCCACGGCGACCCACTCGGGCAGTATCGCAGTGAGCGCCGCAAGCCCGTCGCCGACGGACGTGACGGTGACACACCGTTCTGCGGCCGCTCGGCGATGCTGTTCAACGACGGTCTCACCGACGAGAGCTGCCGCCACCTGGCGGGCGTGGGCCTTCGTTCGCGGTGCCGTGTCGTTCTCTGAGACCACGAGAACAGCGGCCTCGTAAAGGCCCATCGTCTCGGCGTCCACCCGCCCATCGCGGATGGCGTCGTCGACGATCTCGCTCGCACGTACGATCTCACGGACATGACGCACACTGATCGACCCGGCCCCGAAAGCGGCCTGCACCGCCGGGAGCGTGCGCGACAGAGTGCGTGCGTCGGTGAAGCCGTATTCGACAGAGCCCTTCGGGATGTGGCCGGCCGCGGAGTACTCCGCGACCATGGAGCGGTAGATCGCCTCGCGATGGTGCGGGCTCTCTGAGACGTCGCTGTCGTGCACGTCGATCCGCTCGACCAGCAGCGTGTAGCACTCGGCCTCGAGTGCAGCGATCTGACGACGCTTGGCGACCCATTCGTCGAGGAGGCGGCATCGCTCCTCGAGATCGAGGTCGTAGTCGGTACGCCGGGTCATGAGTCCAATATTAGAACGTATGTTCGACAGCATCCAGGATCAGTCGCGGAATATGCCGTCATCCTCATATCCTCGGCCCCGCAGCTTGTCGATGTCGCGACGCTCGCGCTTGGTGGGTCGTCCCGCGCCCCGGTCACGCAGTCCGAGCGCCGCCTGCGGTTCGCGCTCCGGCGTGCGGTCTTCATACGCCAGCGCGGCGAGAGGAGCACCGACGCGCTTGACGAGCAGCTGACGCACGATGAGGATCCGATCGAATCCGGCGATCCGGATCCGCACTTCGTCTCCGATGCGGATGTGCTGCGCAGCCTTCACTTTGTCGCCGTTGAGGCGCACATGCCCCGCACGGCATGCAGTCGTAGCGGCTGAGCGCGTCTTGTAGACGCGAATCGCCCAGAGCCAGCTGTCGACCCGTACCGCATCCGCCATCAGACGTCTTCCTTTCTCAGAGCCGTCAGGGTGCCGGCGATGATCAGACCCTGCCCGACGGCGTAGGTGGCCATGATGGCGGGGCTGCCCCAGTCCGGCAGGGAGCCGGGCAGGAAGAGCCGCAGAGCCAAGAGGGTGTCACTGGCGAGGAAGAAGGCGCCTCCGATCCACACGAGTGGAGGGCACCGGGTGGCGAACGCCGCTGTGCTCGCAAGCACGAGGCCGTAGATCGCCACCGCGATCAGCAGTTCACCGGCATGCGGACCGACGAGCCCCAGCATCGCCACCCACCACGCGGCGTAGATGAGCGCCCACCACGGAAGCCGCCGCACGGAGAGATGGCGGATGAAGAGGGTGATGTATGCGAGGTGCGCGATGCCGAAGAACAAGAGCATCAGAGGCACCTCAGGCGCAGCGGGGAAGAACGATCCTGCGCTGTCGCCGAGCCACGAGAACACGAGTGCCGTGAAGGTCAACGCCAGCGCCGAGCGTTGCTCGGTGCGCCGCATCGACGCGAACACCGGCACGGCGAGCAGGGGCATGAGGAGGAGCTTCGTCGGACCGGCCGCGGGGCTGTCGACGCTCAGCAGCGCCACGTGCGTCACCGATGCCGCCGCGTAGGGCAGAAACGCCCAGAGAAGCGGGTCAAAGAGACGGCGTCGCTGCATCCCACCATCGTAGGGCGGGATCGAATGCGGCCCTCGTCGCTCAGGACTCGATGGAGACCTGGGTGATCTGACCGTCGCTGCCGAGGTGCACGGCCGGCCAATAGCCCTCGGGGAAGTGCTGACTGCAGGTGTCGATGAAATGGAGCACGATAGTGCCATCGGCTGAGGCTTCGAGCGTCTCGAGACTGAGATCGGTCGCCGCGTCGTCGAGCTCGTGCTGCTCTGGGGCCGCATTGCTGAAGGCGGTGACGACCGCATCCGTCGCCAGTCTTCGCAGGACTCCGAGCGCGGCGATCGTCTGATGTACATGGGGGAGCAGTGCTGCCGCTTCATCGACATCGGTTCCTTCGATCATGAGATCGAGAGGGGCGCCGGCGACGACCGTGCCGCCTGCATACCAGTCGTGGGTCAGCACGGTTCCGTCGGATGACTCGGTCGTGGCGCGCGTGAGGGTGCCCAGTTCGGGATCTTCGATGGTCGGGTTCTCGTCGCTCATGTCACCACGCTAGCGCTCGCTCACGGTCCGAGAGCACCGCTCTTCGATCGCGATCAGAGTTCCAGTGCGACCAGGGTTCGGCCGGGCTTCATCTCGGCTCGTTCTTCGAACCCCGCGGCCAGGAACGTGGTCAGCGTGCCGTGGAACAGATCGTTGGTGCGCTGCTTCTCGCCGCGTGTGTCGACCGGGTAACCCTCGATCAGTCTGGCGCCGGAACGCCGCGCGAGGTCGACGGCGGCGCGCAGCAGTTCGAGCGTGATGCCGGATCCGCGGTGTTCACGACGGACCACGAAACACGTCACGGCCCACACCGACTCGTCGTCGAAGGGTTCGGTGGACGCTGCGGCGATCATCCGGGTGCGCGGCACCCGCTGTTGCGTCGTTCGAGGGCCGATCCTGATCCACCCCGCTGCCTCGCCATCGGCGTAGGCGATCAGGCCGGGCGGAGGGCCCGCCTGGATCTCATCGCGCAACATCTCCGTGCGTTGTGGCGTGGTGGTGTCGTTCCAGTCCTTGTTGCTCAGCATCGGCCAGATGCACTGGCAGCTGGCCCCGTCGCCTCCGCCGGTCAGCGCATGCTGAACGTCGTCCCAGCGAGCGCTGGTCGCCACCTCTGTCGTGATCGTCACCATGGATGTGACCGTACGCCGGGGCTCCGACACCCCGCAACGCCCGGCGCCCGCCCGGTTCGCGGAGTGCAGCCCAGTGGGGCTAAGATAGGGGAGTTGCCTGCGCGAGAGTGCAGAACAACGGGCTGTGGCGCAGCTTGGTAGCGCACTTGACTGGGGGTCAAGGGGTCGCAGGTTCAAATCCTGTCAGCCCGACCGAGAAAGGCCCGGAAACTCGCAAGAGTCTCCGGGCCTTCTACATGTCCGGAAACGCTCCGTTCGTCGGTCGCCGCCGTCGCAAAGCGCGCATCATGGTGCGACGAGCCCAAGACATCGGTGCGACGGGCGTAACGGTGCCCCGACCGGCTCTGGGGTACCTATCGGGACACCTAGCCGGCTTCGTGTGGGGGACTCCACCGGCTCTTGGCCGCATCTTTGTGGCTACTACCGCCAACGTAACCCCAATGCGGTGCCGTATCTAGTGGTTGTGGGTGCACGCCGGATCGTTCATGCCTACGGCGATTCCGCGTCGCGTCAACCCCCTCGTCGCGCGCGGACCCGGGCGCATAGCGTCGCTTCACATCGACAAAGGAGATGCAATGAGCGATCCGCAGAACACGCAAGGAACCCCGGGCGCCGACGAAGAGGCGGACACCGCCTCCGGTGGTTCGCCCGACGATTCGTCGTCGAAGAGCACCGACGAGATCCTCGAGGACGAGACCACCGACGAAGACGGTGCGCCCCTCGAGAACCCGTCCGGCGGCTGACTCAGCCGACGTTCATACGGAGAAGACCCCCGCCGGCACAGAGTCGTGTGGGGGTCTTCGTCATCTGCGGGCCCTTCGGACTAGGCCGTGCGTACGGTCAGCATGCGCCACCCGTCGGGCACCTTCGCCTCGAGGGACGCCATGTCGTCGGCTTCGATCTCGCGTACGCCGTCGACGCGGGTGAACGTGCCCGTCGCCTCCATCTTGGCTTCGCCCTTCAGCATCCGCACCGGCGCCGACGTCAGACGGAAGCCGGGCTTGCGGTGCTGTTCGAGCTCGACGAGCACCTCGGCCAGTGTCGTTCCGATGACGTCTGCAGTGCTGGTTTCGAGGGGACGGATCAGAGCGATGAGCATCAGGCCAGCCTATGGCGCGGTGCCGGTGGTTCGGCGTACCGCTCCGCGCGGAGCATCAACTGGCCGTCGTCGCGAGCGGAGGGAGATGCGGTATCACGACCGGCGCTGTCGATCGGCTCGGCGGGTTGTGGAACCGCTGCAGGTCGTCGAGCACCTCCTCTGCCGACATGTACGAGCTCGCCAGGGGAAGGTTGCGCAGCCAGAGCACGTCGACCTCGACGGTGTCGACCTGATAGATGCAGGCGACAGTCTGACGCGCATCGTGCGGTTCGTACCGGTGGTCGACGATCAGCCACTCGGTCTCCGTGACCCTTCGGAGTTCGAACCTCGGATCGGGCATCGCGGACATCTCAACACTCCAATCAGTCGTTGTCACCATCGGCTGACAGAAGGAGCGCTCCGCGCCCTGGCGGGATGACACCACCGCCTGGTCGACGGGCGCCCTCTGCCCGCCAGAGTTCACCAGAATTATAAAGAAGAACCGGTATATCGCTCAAGTGCACGGAGAGCGGATGCCGTGGACAGCCCTCAGGCTCGGTGCACAGTCTGCCCGGCGATCACGGTCCGAAGAACGCGGGCCGTGAGCAGGGACGCGCTGCCCTCCGAGAACGGATCGGCGTCGAGCACGGCGAAGTCCGCTGCCTGGCCCGCGGCGATCCGGCCCCGCCAGTCGCCATCGCCGATCGAAGCCGCAGCGTCACGTGTCGCATGAGCGATCGCGCGTGCGAGAGGAAGGGCGAACTGCGGATGCACTGCCGGCACATCCGGGTCGAGAGCGGACGCCCGCGTCGTGGCGACATACATGTTGGCGAGCGCCGCGTGCGGTGCCGTCGGGGCGTCGGTCGAGAAGGCGAGCAGTGCACCGGCATCCTCATACTCCGGCCACGCGAACGCCCGATCCGCCCGATCGTCCCCCAGCTGCGCCGCCCAATTGGCGAAGATGGCGGGGTCGGCGTGCACCGGCTGCATGGAGGCTGTCACGCCGAGACGTGCCATCCGCTCGGCCGTACCGGGCGCCGCGTACTCGAGGTGTTCGATCCGGTGGCGACGGGGGCGATCGCCGTTGACGGTGATCGCGTGCTCGATGGCGTCCAGCGCAAGAGTGCTCGCCTCGTCCCCGATCGCATGCAGCGCGACCTGCAGCCCGGCGGCGTCCGCCGCCGTCACCACGGGCAGCAGTCGATCGGCAGGCCAGATCGGCGCGGCGTTCGTGCCGTCCGCATACGGTGCGCGCATCGCCGCCGTGCATGCGTCGATGGTGCCGTCGAGCACGAGCTTGATCCCGATCACGCGCACCGTGCCCGAGCCAGCGCCGGCACGCTCGGCCGCCTCGGCCACCTGAGCCAGGTTCTTGGCATCGTCGCCCGTGTTCGCGACGAACCAGTGCGCGGTTATCCGCAGTGGCAGTCCGTCACGACGCTCCGCGCGCTCGAGCGCATCGAGGGCGAGCGCGTCGAACGCCATGTCGACGGCGCCGGTCACACCCGCTGCGAGATAAGCCTCGACGACGCGCTGCACCGCCGCGTCCCGCTGCTCATCGGTCGTGGTGGCATCGCGGTGTGCCCACGCATACTGCTGCGCCGCCGTCTCGTAGAGCATCCCGGTCGGTTCGCCGTCGGCATCCCTTTCGATCCGACCGCCGATCGGGTCAGGTGTGTCCCGGGTGATCCCGAGCTCGTCGAGCGCCGCGGAGTTGATCCAGCACGAGTGGTAGTCGTTCGCATCGAGGTACACCGGGACATCAGCGACCACGGCGTCGATCATCGCCGCCGTCGGCGCGCCGCCGGGGATCGCGTCGAAGAGCCATCCGCGTCCGCGGACGACGCCCGGAGAGGTCTCTCGAGCCTCTGCCACCCTGCGCTGGATCTCGTCGAGCGATCCGGCGTCTGTGAGTCCGATCTGACCGAGCGCCTCGCCCATCATCAGCAGGTGGGTGTGCGCGTCGGTGAAGCCGGGAAGGACGACCCGTCCTTCGAGATCGACCACCGAGTCCGATGGCGGTGCATCGGACTCGGTTCCCACGAAGACGAACTCCGCGCCGTCGACGACGACAGCGTCGGCCCAGGCGGTGTCGTCAGCCGTGAAGAAGCGCGCATTGCGGTACAGAGTGCGGGTCATCGGGCCATCTCCTCGTCGGCGGCGGCACGCTCGAGGCGTGTTGAGAGCAGGGCGATCGCGCTCGCAGGCACGGCGAGGACGAAGCTGGCGATTCCCAATGCGACGGCGAACCCCTCGAAGCCGAGGACGCCGACAAGGGCAGCGCCGATCACCGGTGTGAGCGCGGAGCCGACGAGGTAGACGGCCAGGAGCGGGCCGGACCAGCGGCCGTCGGCATCGAGGGCGGCCGAGGTCGAGACGAAGTACATGAAGGCGATCGCGTACACCGTGTTCCAGGCGATGAACACGACGATGAACGCGGTCGGATCGGAGGTGAAGCCTTCGACGATCTTCAGGATGCCTCCGGCCACCAGCAGCACGGCGAGCGGCAGCGCCCTGCCGAGCCGGGACCCCACGACCATGAGCAGAACCGACCCGATCAGGCCGCCCGCCGTGGCGCCGCTGAGCGCGAGCCCCAGTCCTTCGGGCGTCAGTCCGGTCTGCTCAGCACCCATGATTCCCGCCATGGCCCAGAGGGAGTCCTCGCTCGCCGCCCACAGGGCGAATACGACGAGAAGCCCGAATCCCGCGATGGCGACGGTCCGTGAGCGCGCGGGGGAGAGACGCACCGTGCCTGTCGGCGGCACGTCGATGGGCATCGCCTCGGCCACCGCGGCGCCGGCCTGCGGATCGAGCACAGGCGCCGCCGGCAACCAGGCCGAGACGAGCAGGCCCACGATGCTGAACAGCGCCAGGGCCCCGAAGACATCGATCGGGGCGAGCCCGATGAGGGGGATCACGGCCAGCACGATCGTGATCACGCCGCGGTTCGCGAGTCCGTTGAATCCCGCGACCCTGTCCGGGTTGCGGAAGGCGGCGAGAGCGGCTCCCGAGGCCGCGACGGCGCCGCCGGCTCCGGCACCGCCGAGGAGCAGTCCGGGAAGGATCAGAGCGGGTACCACAGCGGCGGCGGTGAAGCCGACCGCCGCGATGGCGAGTCCGGTTCGGGCCACAGCCCGCCGATGCGTGCCCGCGCAGAGCGGGGCGATGGCGAGCCCTGTGACAGCCGTGAGCAGAAGGGTCGCGGTGACGAGCCAGCTCGCTGCGAGCACGTCCATGCCGAGCCCTGTCTGCGCGGCGGTGATCATGTAGGGCGAGAGGTTCACGCCCAGGTAGCCGGCGATTCCGATCGCGAACGTGGCGGTGGCGGTCGGCGGCCGGAGCGGAACCCGGGTGCTGAGGTCGATGGCGGTCATGGTTCTCCCAGTGAGAGGGCACGGCGGCGTGCGCGAGATGATGACGACGCGCATCGGGTGGGGGCGCGAATTCGAAAACGAATGGTGTTCGTCAACGAATGGTGTTCACTATTATGCACAGGAGGGATGTCGGAGGGAAGGGTTTTCTTCGGAGTCCGCCACAGAGAGGGAGGATGCCATGCCCAGGCCGTCGAGTCCCCTGCTGTCGCCCGACATCATCGGCGAGGCAGGCCTTGCGCTGTCGAGGGACGGTGAGCCGTTCGGCGTGAATGCGATCGCTCGCAGGCTCGGGGTCCGGCCGTCTTCGCTGTACAACCATGTCGATGGCATGGACGGCATCATCGAGCTGATGCGCGGCCGCCTGGTCGAGGACTACCGGGTCAGGCCGGAGGGCAAGCAGTGGGACGACTTCCTGGTCGATCTGCTCAGGCGGCAACGCCAGATGTATGCCGATCACCCGCAGCTCGTACCGCTGCTGATCGGCAAGACGATCACCCATCCGGCGGTCATCGCCGCCTACGACGACCTGGCGACCGTTCTCGTCGACGGCGGCTTCCCCGAGGACGAGGTGCTCACGGTGATCGCGATCATCGATGCCTTCGCGATCGGCTTCGGCCTCGACCTGGCATCGCCGGATGAGGTCTGGGAGCCGGGGGAGGGGACGCGGACGCTCGGACGCGTGATGGAGGGTGCTGAGCGCGGGACGGCCCGGGCGGACCGGACCTTCGAACTCGGTGTCGGGTTGCTGATCGATTCGCTTCGGGCTCGCCTCAGCCGGTGATCGCGGAGCGGGTCCAGCGGCGGTGACTCCTCAGGATCCGGCGCGTTCGATGACGAGCGCCTGGAGTGCTGCCGCATCGTGCGGCGCGTGCCCGCGCGCGTCGTTGTCGAAGTAGACGTACACGTCACGGGGCAGGCCGTCGCCGGCGCCCGTGCCGTCGGACCAGGCGCAGATCAGGTCGGCCCACTCGTCGAGCTCGTCGGCGGCGTAGGCGCTGTGATAGAGCATCTGTGCGCCGTGAAGCCGGACATAGACGATGTCGCTGGTGAGCGCGTCGAAACGCGGCCACTTCCCGGCTGTGTCTGCGATGACGAGGGAAGCACCGCGGTCGGTGAGGATCCGCAGTGCCGCGGGATCGTCGAACGTCTGCGACCTCGGCTCGATCGCGTAACGGATCGGCTGGTCGCTTTCGAGCTCCGTCCAGGCTCGTCCGTCGAGTCGCGAGTCGTGCGTCATCGCCAGCTGCTGGGCATCGCCCGTCGTGCGGGGAAGCGAATCGAGGAATCGTTCGACGACGTCGGCGTCGAACGTCTCGCGCGCCGGCAGCTGCCAGAGGATCGGTCCGAGCTGGGATCCGAGCGCGAGGACGCCGGAGGCGAAGAAGTTAGCGAGCGCCTGTTCTGTGTCGCGGAGTCGCAGCATGTGCGTCACGTAGCGGGATCCCTTGACGGCGAAGATGAAGTCGTCCGGCACCTCGCTGCGCCAGCGACGGTAGCTCTCCGGCCGTTGAAGCGAGTAGAACGATCCGTTGACCTCGACGGTGGGGAAGTGCTGTCCGATGTGCTCGAGCTCCCGGCGCTGTGGCAATCCGCGCGGGTAGAAGTCGCCGCGCCAGCGCGCATACCGCCACCCCGAGACGCCTATCCTCACCTGCGCGGCGCGTGCGGCGGTCATCGACTGATCCTCCTCGTTGCCGCCGTGATTCGGCGGGCGTGAGGCGACGATAGGAGCGATGTCGTGGATCGGGATCGGGGTTGACGCCCGCAGAACACATTGGTATCGGCGGGTGCCTTCGTTCGGGCGTTCCCGGAGGTGAGAAGCGCGCGGTGGTGCGAGGACTGGTTGCCCTCTCGAGCCGTCCAACCCCATTTGGATCGCTCGAGAGGGCTCACCGTCCTTCCCGGACGGTAGGGGAGGCGGCGAAGATCTTCGCTGCTCTCTCGACTGATATCCCCAGATGTTCAGCCGGTAGCCCCCGCTACTCCTTGCAGAATATCGCTTAATAGCCCTGTCCGCCATTTGGGGGACAAAGAAATCTACGAATGTTTCTTCCAAGACTGGGGCTTGTCGCGAGAACGTGCACTCATAGAGTGGGTTCATGGACAGAACGCTCGTGCTGAACGCGCACCTCGCCATCGCCCACGGGCACCGGGTCGAGGTGACGGAGCGCATCGACGAGCTGACCGGAGAGCCGCTGATCATGTCGATCAGAGACCTCGATACGGGGATCCGGTATCGCCGCGTCGGGGAGCCGCGGGGCGAGTTCCTCCGGTGGCTCGGCCGTGTCGTCGACTGCACTGTGACCATCGGCGGCCACTCCCCGCAGACGGCTCTCACCGTCGACGCCGATCGAGACGGTTCCGGGGCGACGAGCGCCAGGGCTGCCCTGAAAGACGCGGATGCAGCGGTCGACGCGGCGAAGGCTGAAGCCGATCGATGGGGTGGCGGAGATCGCGTCCCCGAGCCCGAGCCTGAACGCTTCTGGTGACACGATCATCGGAAGTCCCTCGAACGATGCGTCACCCCCGTTCTGAGATCTTCGAACGCATCGGCGAGAACGTTCACGACGCCCTCTGCTGAACGTTCGAGGATGCCGCGGATGATCAGCGCAGGGGAATCGCGCGCCACCCGGTGGTAACGGCCCCACACCCCTGTCGAGCAGATGACGTTGACGAGACCGGTCTCATCCTCGAGATTCAGGAAGGTGACACCCGCTGCGGTCGCCGGACGTTGACGGTGGGTCACAAGACCGGCGACCTCGATGCGGCGACCCGTCTCGTGGCTCTGCAGATCGGCTGAGGTGAGCACGCCCCGTTCGCGCAGGATCCTGCGGAAATGCGCCATCGGATGGTCGTCGGTCGAGACGCCGGTCGCCCAGAGATCTGCGGAGAGCCGCTCATAGCTGGACTGATCGCTGAAAAGAGGCGGTTGCACGGCGATCGTCGTGCCGGGAAGGAACCGCGAACGGTCTTCAGCGGCTGCCCCGGACAGCCAGATCGCCTCTCTGCGTTGGAGGCCGAGGCACTCGAATGCGCCGGCGGTCGCCAGGGACTCCAGCTGCGCAGCGGTGGCATCCGTGCGCCTCACCAGATCGTTCAGATCGCGGAAAGGACCGGATGCATCGCGCTCGGCGACGATCCTCTCGGCCAGTTGAGCGCCGATGCCGCGGACACCGCTGAGACCCATGCGCACCGCGTAGGCGCCATCTCGACGGTGTGCCCCCGACTCGTCGGGAGAGGATCGGTCGAAGCGCGGCACCCGTGGCTGCAGAGGGTCGCTGCAGGTGTCCAGCCCCGTCGGCATCCGTAGCGGTGAGCCCTCGAGAGGTTCGAGGGTCTCGGTGACCCCCGAGGCGTGCAGATCGGGTCGACGCACCTCGACCCCGTGCCGTCGTGCATCTGCGGTGAGTGTCGAGGCGGAGTAGAAGCCCATCGGCTGCGACCGGAGGAGCCCCGCGAGGAACGCCGCGGGGTAGTGCAGTTTGAGCCAGGAGCTCGCATAGACCAGGAGCGCGAAGGACAACGAGTGGGACTCTGCGAATCCGAAGTTCGCGAAGGCCTGGATCTGCGCGTAGATGCGATCCGACTGCTCGGCGGAGAGTCCGCGTCTGGCCATCCCCGCGTAGAGCTTGTCTCGCACCTTGTCGATCTTCTCGAGTCCGCGTTTGGACCCCATCGCGCGTCTCAGCAGATCGGCCTCGTCGGCGGTGCAGTCGCCGATGGCCGTCGCCATCTGGATCAGCTGCTCCTGGAAGATCGGGATGCCCAGCGTCCGCTCGAGGATCGGCTTGAGGTCATCGTGCGGATACGGGATCTCCAGCACTACCGGCTCTTCGCCACGGGCGGCTCTGGCGAGGTTCTCCTCGTCGAGCGCATCCTTCGCCATCTTGCGGCGGACGAAGGGGTGCACGGCTCCGCCCTGGATGGGCCCGGGGCGGATCAGCGCGATCTGGATGGCGAGGTCGTAGAAGGCCCGAGGCTGCAGACGGGGGAGAAGGCCGATCTGCGCGCGGGATTCGACCTGGAACACCCCGATCGAGTCAGCCCGGCAGAGCATGTCGTAGACGGCCGGCTCTTCTTTCGGAAGAGTCTCGAGCGTCCACCGCTCGCCCGTGGCGTCGTGGATCAGGTCGAAGCAGTGCTGGAGCGCCGCCAGCATCCCGAGCCCGAGGAGATCGAACTTCACCAGCCCCATCCAGGCCGCGTCGTCTTTATCCCACTGGATCACCGTGCGGTTCTCCATGCGCGCATGCTCGACGGGCACGACCTCGCCGACGGGGCGCGCGGTGAGAACCATGCCGCCGGAGTGGATGCCGAGATGCCGGGGAGCCTTCAGTAATTCACCCGCGTAGTCGAGCACGTTCGCCGGGATGTCGTGCTCGTCGGCCACCTCGAGTCCGGCGCTCCACCCGTCGACCTGCCTGGACCAGGCGTCCTGCTGTCCCGGGGAGTAGCCGAGTGCCCTCGCCATGTCGCGCACCGCGTTCTTCGGACGGTATTGGATGACGTTCGCCACCTGCGCCGCGCGCTCTCGTCCGTATTCGCGGTACACCCACTGGATGATCTCCTCCCGGCGATCGGAGTCGAAGTCCACATCGATGTCCGGCTCTTCCTGACGGGTCGTCGCGAGGAACCGCTCGAAGGGCAGGCGGTAGAGGATCGGGTCGACGGCGGTGATGCCGAGCAGATAGCAGACGGCGCTCGCCGCGGCTGAGCCTCGCCCCTGGCACAGGATGCCGCGACGGCGCGCCTCGGCGACGATGCCGTGCACGATGAGGAAGTAGCCGGGGAAGTCCTTCTCCTCGATCACGTCGAGCTCGCGTCCGATCCTGCGACGGCCGTCGGCATCCAGGCGCGGGTACTTCGTCGGCACGGCCTCCCACACCAGGTGGCGCAGCCAGCTCATCGGGGTATGGCCGTCTGGGACCTCCTGCTTCGGGAGGGCGGGTCGCGCGCGGCGGAGGGAGAAGGCCGACGCTGCGGCGAGTTCGAGGCCGTAGGAGATCGCGCCGGGGTGGCGCCGGAAGCGCGCTGCCATCTCCGCACCGCTGCGCAGATGCGCTCCTCCGTGTGTGGGAAGCCACCCGTCGAGCTCGTCCATGCTGCGAACGGCGCGCACAGCGGCGACCGCTTCGGCGAGTGATGCGCGTTCGGGTGCCGCATAGTGCACGTTGTTCGTCGCCACAACCGGCAGCCGCATGCGCCTGGCGAGATCGGCGAGAGCGTCGTTGCGACGTGTGTCCTGCGGGTCGCCGTGGTCGTAGAGCTCGACGGCGACGTGCTCCTGGCCGAACAGATCGACCAGGCGACGCAGCGGAGTCTGAGCGTCGCCGGCTTCGAGTCCTCGACGGACCCCGCCCTTCCGGCATCCGGTGAGGATCGTCCAGTGCCCGTTCGAGAGGGCCGCCAGCTCTTCGAGGTCATAGACCGGACGACCCTTCTCGCCGCCGCGCAGGTGGGCGGCCGTCATCGCGCCGGAGAGGAGATGGTAGCCCTCCAGACCGTCGGCGAGCACCAGCAGATGGTCGCCGACGGGATCGGGTGCACCACGCTGCGGGGCGTCGAGGCCCAGCGAGAGCTCTGCGCCGTACACCGTCTGGACGTTCACATCCATGAGCTCTGCGACTTCGGCGAAACGGGCTGCACCGTAGAAGCCGTCGTGATCGGTGAGCGCCAGCGCGGTGAGTCCGAGGCGCTCGGCCTCGGCGAGCAGTTCCTCGGGCGATGAGGCGCCGTCGAGGAAGGAGTAAGACGAATGCGCGTGCAGCTCGGCATAGGGGAGGGCGTCCTCGGGCCTGCTGACGGACATCGGCGGGTTCCGCTTGCGCCTGGTGCTGACGGGGCCGGGATCCGGTCGGGTGCCGGGGGGTATGCCTCCGGTCGGGTAGGGCGATTCCTCGCCGCTGAGAGTGCGCTCCAGGTCGTTCCAGGACAGAGGAGGGTTGTGCCAGCCCATCAGCGATACCTCCCCTCGGCCCACCAGCGGTCTCCGGTGCAGAAGACGAGCCAGGCGCGGTCATGATCGTCGATGATCTGCATGCGGTGCCCTGTCTTGCCGCCGGAGGCCTCCCAGCGTCGTTCGTGGATCGGCCATGGACCGGCCCATGCCTGCACATCGTCGCCGTCGATGCGGGCGGGCGCCGCGGAGAGCGCACCCCGTTCGTCGATGAGGAGGGTCTCGCCGTCAGGGGAGAGCACTCCGACAGGGCGAGGAGGTCGGAACACCTCGGCGGGAAGGGGATCGGGAAGACTCCCCGGCCAGGGTTGCGCAGGGTCTCGGGGAGCGACGGCGCGTTCACCCCAGGGAGTGAGCACCTGTCGATCGGCGAGCCAGCGCCCGCCGGAGAGGGCGGCGGTGACGACGCCCTCATGACCGAGCATCGTCTGCACGCGGGAGATGGCGTGATGCAGGCGCTCGTCGGTGCCGGATCCGAAGAGGCCGGGCTGGTGATGGGCTGCATCGTCGACCGCCACAGGGACGATCCGCACGAGAGCGATTCCGCCGAAGGCGCGAGCCTCATCGATCGGCTCCTTCGCGGATTCGGCCCCCAGAGCCTCGAGCTGCCAGCGCACCCGGTCGACGAGATCCGCGGCATCGAAGCAGGTGGGGTGCAGCCAGGGGCGCGAGAACACCTTGCCGTCGTCGTCGGTGAGGTCGATGCGGACCTCTGTGCACACCACCGAGGCTTCGCCGAGGGCGAGCATGACCGCATCGGCCGTCTGCCGCACGGCGAAGGCCACCTGATCGGCTCCGGCGAGAGGCGAGTCGAACTCGATGGAGCGAACGAGCTCGGGGTCAGGAGGTCGTGCCACCACTGCGCGGGAATCGGCGCCGGCGGCGAGGGCGTGCAGTCGGGCACCGCGCTCGCCGAAGCGATCGCGCACCTCGATCTCGTCGAGGGCAGCGAAGTCGCCGAGTGTGCGCACACCGAGCCGGACGAGCAGACCGGTGAGCTGCTCGTCTCTCAGAACGTTCACGGGGAGCGGGGCGAGGAAGTCCTTCGCGAGACCCGCAGGCACGACGGTGCACGGTGCGCTTCCTCGGGCGGCGAGCTCGGCGGTGAAGGGGCCGTCGGCGATGCCCACGCGCACCTCGGGGAATCCCGCGTCGGTGAGGATGTCGATCAGGGCGCGCCCCGCTTCGGCCTCGCCGTCGTGGTAGCGCGATATGCCCCGAGCCCGCACCGCGGCGAGCCCCGGACGCAGCAGGGCCGCACCGGGTGCATGCTTCTCGATGAGCTGCAGCACGGGGAGGAACGCTCTCTCGTCGCGGGCGGGGTCGTGCGGCAGCACGCGCAGTGACGAGATGTGCCCTTGAGCGACGCGGCGACGTTGACCGGCGCGTACGCCGTGCTCCCTCGCCGACGCGGTGCATGCGACGACGGTGTTCGCATGCACCAGAGCGGTCGGCGGATGGGGCGGTGGCCCGCCCAGAGCTGCCCGCAACGGCCAGTCGGGAAGCCACAGGACGAGGACGCGGAGTGGAGCGGCGGTCATCCGGCCACCGCCAGACGTGAGTACTCGATCGGGGCGGGCTCGCCGCCGCGCAGGCCGGTCAGCCCTGTGATCTCCGCCATGGTCTCGGTGGCGACGTTCTCGGCCGGCAGCTCTTCGACTGCGCCGTGGGAGCCGGGAAGACGTACGCGCACGCTCGACGTCATGGGGCTGCTCCTCGTCTGCGCCGACACCGTCGCCGTCGAGCCCTCGATGAGCCCCCATCCCTCGCCGATGCCGAGCCAGTGCTGGTCGTGCAGCCGGATGGACCCCTCGCTCTGCGGCCAGGTGCCGGACTCGGTGGACTCGGTGATCAGCAGGGTGCTTCCGCGGTCTCGCAGTCGTGCGCTCAGTCGGGACATATCGGCATCGCGGGCCCTGCCGCCCGGCTGTACGGCGATCAGCGGAACCACCTCGGCGAGAGCAGAGGCCACGGCGAGCCAGCGGTCTCCTGGTTCGGGGACGAGGATCAGTCGAGGAAGCGCGATTCCGAACGCCGCTGCGGCTTCGACGCCCAGTGTGGGCATGCCCACGACCGCGCACCAGAGGCCCTTGCCCGAGGCAGCGGCGAGCAGCGCGAGGACGAGGCTGGGTGAGGGTGAGACGGTGTACGTCGCCCCCGTCTGCAGCCCCTCTTCGGGGAGCAGCGAGGAGAAGACCGGATCGAGAGGGAGAAGCGGGTGATCGCTGCGTCTGCGCTGCATGCGGCTGATCTCCCGGCGCAGCCGAAGAACCTCTCCGGCGCGGGAGTCGCCAGCCGGAGAGAGCGCGGTCACCGCATCGAGCCCGATCCCCATGAAACCATCCTCGAAGATATGTACTAATAAATCAACTGGAGTAGATGACGCTAGTTCGAACCTCTGACATCGCGCCGTGTCGTTATCCACACACGGTCATCATCGGCATCCGGGTTCTCCTAACCTGCGGGCATGGATCTCCGCACCGTGGCCGTCGTGACCGTCCATCTGGGCCTGTTCGCGATCGCCTGCAGACTCGTCGTCGTCGACATCCGCACCCATCGGCTGCCGAATCGGATCGTGCTTCCCACCCTCGCGACGCTCATCGTCCTCGGAGTCGTCGACGCCATGGTCATCGGCGAGAGCATCGGGCTGATCAGAGCCGTATCCGGGATGCTGATACTCGGAGGCTTCTACGCGGCGCTCCGTCTGCTCAGTCGTGAGGGCATGGGCGGAGGAGACGTCAAGCTCGCCGCTGCCATCGGCCTCGTCCTCGGATGGCACAGCTGGCAGGCGCTCGCCGTGGGGGCTGCATCCGCCTTCGTCCTCGGCGCACTGTTCGCACTGTCGCTCATGGTGCTCCGCAGAGCGGACGGCTCCACGCGCATCGCCTTCGGTCCGTGGATGATCGTCGGTGCGATCCTCGGCATCCTGATGGAGTGAGGCGCCGTGCAGGGTGCCGTCGGCGATAGGGTGAGGACATGGCACTCGCACGACTTCACGGCGGCCCGCTGGACGGGCAGATCATTCCTCTCGGCGACGCGGACGACAAGCTGATCGTCCCCTACAGCGAGACCCAGGTGGTGTACAACCGGCGCGGAGACGCGCAGAACACCGGCGACACCGACGGTCCCACCGAGATCGACTACTGGTACGACGAATCCCTCGAGGACATCAGCCCGTCGGATGACTGATCACCACGACGGCGCGTCGTCGCACCCCGAGCCTTCGCGGGTCGTCGAGGTCGAGCGCAAGTACGACGTGGACGATTCCACCCCTCTTCCGGCGTGGGTGGGGATCCCCGGAGTCGACGCCATATCGTCGGGAGAGGTGCGCGAACTCGACGCGCGCTACTTCGACACCGACGACGCCCAGCTCTCGCGCTCCGGGGTCGCTCTTCGTCGCCGCACCGGCGGTCCGGATGCCGGATGGCACATCAAGGGGCCGCGCGAAGGCGACGGTCGCCTGGAGATCGGCTGGCCCCTGGATGATGACGACAGCATCCCGGATGCCGTGACCGAAGCCGTCTCGCGGTGGGCGACGGGTCTGTTGACGCCGCTCGCGCGGATCGAGAACACCCGCACGGCCTACCTGCTCACCGGGGCCGCCGGAGTCGTCGCCGAATTCGTCGATGACCGCGTTCGCGCGACCGATCTCCGGAACGACGTGCAGCGGGAATGGCGGGAGTGGGAGCTCGAGCTCGGGCCGGCTGCGCCTGCCGATGCGGCGGGGCGCGACGCCTTGTTCGATGCGGCGGAACGGGTGATCTCCGAAGCCGGGGGTCGCGACGCGTCGTCCGGGTCGAAGCTCGCCCGTGCTCTGGGTTTCTGACCCACGGCGCAAGCCCCTTCCGTGTGGACGCGCGGTCATGCTTGAGTGACAGCATGACCCGCTCTGCCGTACTCCGCTCGCTGCGGACGATCGTTCCCGACACCGTCATCGAGCAGAGCGAGGTGCGCGACATCTTCGCCTCGCAGCCCGACGTCGGGCGCCTCGCGCGGCGGATCATCGGGGCGTCTTTCAACGGCTCGGGCATCGACACCCGGCACACCGTCATCCGAGAACTCTCGCCCACTGCGAGCACCGACGACACGATGTTCTTCGACCGCGCGACGGGTCGTCTGCAGTCGCCTGGTACCGCAGCCCGCAACGACCTCTACACGCGCGAGGCCTCTCGTCTCTTCGTCGAGGTGGCGCGCAGCGCCCTGGACGCAGACCCCGACATCGTCGCCGCGGACATCACCCACGTCATCACCGCATCCTGCACGGGCTTCCACGCGCCCGGCCCCGAGTACGAGATCGTGCAAGGGCTCGGCCTCTCCGACAGCGTCCAGCGCTATCACCTCGGCTTCATGGGCTGTTACGCCTCGCTGCCGGCGCTCCGTGCGGCGAGCCAGTTCTGCGCAGCCGACCCCACGGCCGTGGTGCTGGTGGTCAGCGTCGAGTTGTGCACCGTGCACCTTCGCTCGTCGGAGGACCCGGACCTCATCGTCGCCAACTCGCTCTTCGCAGACGGGGCGGCGGCCGGTATCGTGACGGCGCGCGACCTCTCCACCGCGGTGCCCGCCGTCCGTCTCGACGGCTTCCACACGGCGATCGCCGCAGAGGGCGAGAAGGACATGGCCTGGACCATCGGCGACCACGGCTTCGAGATGATCCTGTCGACCAAGGTGCCTCAGATCATCGGCGAGACCATCATCGGCGCGATCCGTCCGCTCTACGCGCGTGAGGGAGAGCTCGCTGCTGCGTTCGACGAGGGGCGTGTGGGGGAGCGGGTGGAGCACTGGGCGATCCATCCCGGCGGACGCAGCATCCTCGACCGCGTGCAGGAGCGTCTCAATCTCAGTGACGATCAGCTCTTCCCAGCCCGGGAGACGCTGCGCGAGAACGGCAACATGTCGAGTGCGACGGTGCTCTTCGTCATCAAGCGGATACTCGATGACGGCGCGACCGAGGGATCGCGCGTCGCCGCGATGGCCTTCGGTCCTGGGTTGACCGCCGAGAGTGCGTTGATGACGGTAACCACCGGCGTCTCGTGAGACACGACCTCTCGATGCGCGCAACCGAAGCGCGCGAGCTCATGGACGACCCGGATGCCGACATCGGGATGCTGGAGCGCACCTACGCGCGCTTTCGGCTCGTGAACTCGCTCGTCTCCAGACCTGGACTGCTCTATCGCCGGGACATCCTGCCGCGCGCCCGCCGCGGCCCGATCCGGATCCTCGACATCGGCGCGGGTGGGGGAGACGTGTGCCGGATGATCGCGGCGCGAGCGCGGCGAGCAGGGCTCGATGTGGAGATCACGGCACTGGATGCCGACGAGCGGGCGATCCGGTGGGCGGCGGAGCACGACGGAGGGGCCGGCATCCGATATCGCTGCGACTTCTCGTCGGACCTCGTGGCGGAGGGCGAGCAGTTCGACGTGGTCTTCTCGAATCACCTGCTGCACCACCTCACCGGTGTGGAGCTCGACGGCCTGCTGCGCGACTCCGAGGCGCTCGTCGACACCGGCGGCGTTGTGGTGCACCGCGACATCGCCCGCACTCGACTCGCCTACAAGCTGTACGACGTCGCGACGTGGATCCTGGCCAGCACACTGTTCCGAGGATCGTTCATCCGAGAGGACGGCCTGATCAGCATCCGACGTTCGTACACGAGGGGAGAACTCGCCTCACGCGTGCCGACCGGATGGACCGTGCACTTCGGCCTCCCCTCACGGCTGGAGCTGCGCAGGCACGCCGACGCGGCGTCATGACGCACGAAGGCCCGGCCACGCGTGAGCGTGCCGGGCCTTCGAGTCGATCGCGGTGATCAGAAGTTGATCATGTGACCTGCGAGGCCGTGGAAGCCCTCCTGCAGCGCCTCCGACAGCGTCGGGTGCGTGTGCACGTTGCGGGC
>JAZBLP010000036.1:0-36451 GCA_037033305.1 Actinomycetota bacterium
CGTCATCCGGGGTAAGTGCCATGGTGGCTCCTTCGATGAGTTCGGTTGCCAGTTTGGAATGGCGTGGTCGAGATTCGGCGCGAACCCGGGGCGCGCACCTGGGAGCCAAGCATAGTCCCCGAGCCTGTCAGTCGCGATCCCGCGACACTCCAGAACGCCGAAGTCCCAGGGGTCTCAGATGAAGCTTCGGACGACGCTCATCAGGATCAACACGATCAGGATGGTGATCGAGAAGCCGAAATCCAGGGAGAGCGAGCCGATTCGGAGCGGCGGGATGATCCGCCGGAAGAACCGGACAGGCGGATCGGTCACCGTGTAGACGAGTTCTGCGGCGACGAGCCCGGCACCCTTGGGGCGCCACTCGCGGTTGAACATCGGGATGTAGCTCAGGATGAGACGGGCGAAGAGCACCAGCAGATACAGCAGCAGAGCCAGATGTACGATGCTGGCGACGATGGAGACGACGAACCCCACGGTCTACGACTGGTCGAAGCCCGCGGACTCGGCGTCCGCGTGCGCGATTCCCCCGTGACCCGACACCGCGATGTTCTCCGGCGAGAGCAGGAAGACCTTCGACGTGACCCGCTCGATGCGGCCGTACAGGCCGAGCGAGAGCCCGGAGGCGAAGTCGATCAGACGGCGAGCGTCAGCGTCGCTCATCTGCGAAAGATTGATGATGACCGGCACACCCTCGCGGAAGCTCTCCGCGATGAGCTGAGCATCGCGGTACTGCTTCGGGTGCACGGTGAGGATCTCGTTCACTGCCCCTCCTGCGGGCTGGCGCACGGCGACGGGGCGCCGTAGCGGGGTCACGGGCGCGGGAGCGGGCTCCTCGCGTTCGCGGTGCGAGCGGGCCGGGGCCGGCTCCTCCTCGTAGACCTCTTCCTCGTCAGCGAGGCCGAGATACACCATGGTCTTCTTCAGCGGGTTACCCATCGTGTCCTCCGGTTCGAACGTGTCGGGTTGGTCTGTTCACAGGTTAACCCCGGTCGGGGCGCGGTCCCGTGATTGCGGAGCCGATCCGCAGGTGTGTCGCGCCGGCCTCGATGGCCTCGACGAAATCGCCCGTCATCCCTGCGGACATCCAGGTCGCCGAAGGCTCGACATCGCGCACGCTCTCTGCGATCGTGCGCAGTCGCGCGAACGCGGAAGCGGGTTCCTCATCGAGCGGCGCGACCGCCATCACACCGCGAAGCCGTAGCGACGGCAGAGTCATGATGTGCTCTGCGAGAGAACGCGCCTCGGCGGGCACGACGCCGCCGCGGCCGTGATCATCGGTGAGATTGACCTGTACGAGCACGTCGAGAACGTCATCCCCCTCCGCCGCCCGGTGCAGTGCATCCGCCAGGCGATCACGGTCTACCGAATGCACGGCGTCCGCGCTGCGGCGAATCGCGCCGGCCTTGTTCGTCTGCGCCTGACCGATGAAGTGCCACCGAAGGTCGAGGTCGGTCAGCTCGGCGGTCTTCGTCGAGAGCTCCTGCTGGCGGTTCTCCCCCACCTCGCGCACACCTAACGCGTGCAGCTCACGAACGAGCGACGACGGGTGGAACTTGGTCACGACGATGCGGGTGATCTCCGCTGGGTCCCTGCCGGCCAGGCGCGCGGCGTCGGCGATGCGATGATCGATCGCCGACAGCCGCGATGCCAGACCGGAACCGGCCTGGCCCTGCGCCTGCGTCACTTCAGGAATTCGGGGATGTCGATGTCGTCGTCCGCGAAAGCGGGCTCGATGCTCGTCGCCGGAACGCGCTGCTGCGGCTTCTCGGGAGCGGGTGCCTCGGCCGCGGGCTTGCTCTCCTCATCGTTCGAGAGCGTGACCTCGGGCAGCGTGCTGGCCGCTGCGGGCCGCGAGACGACCATGGGGTCGAGGCGCAGTGAAGGCTCACCGCTGTCGAAGCCGGCCGCGATCACCGTGACACGCACCTCGTCGCCGAGAGTGTCGTCGATGACGGTACCGAAGATGATGTTGGCCTCGGGGTGCGCGGCCTCCTTGACGAGGTCCGCGGCGTCGTGGATCTCGAAGATGCCGAGGTTCGATCCACCCTGGATCGAGAGCAGGACTCCGTGAGCGCCCTCGATGCTGGCCTCGAGCAGCGGCGACTCGACCGCGAGCTCGGCGGCCTTGATGGCACGGTCGGCACCGCGCGCCGATCCGATTCCCATCAGCGCCGAGCCGGCGCCCTGCATGACCGACTTGACATCGGCGAAGTCGAGGTTGATGAGACCGGGCGTCGTGATGAGGTCGGTGATGCCCTGGACACCCGCGAGCAGCACCTGGTCGGCGGTCGCGAAGGCCTCGATCATCGAGATGCCGCGATCGCTGATCTCGAGCAGACGGTCGTTCGGCACCACGATGAGGGTGTCGACCTCCTCCTTCAGCTTCACCACACCGGCTTCGGCCTGGCTCTGACGACGGCGACCTTCGAACGAGAAGGGCTTCGTCACGACACCGATGGTCAGTGCGCCGATCGACTTCGCGATGCGAGCGACGACAGGGGCTCCACCCGTTCCCGTTCCGCCACCCTCACCGGCGGTGACGAAGACCATGTCGGCCCCGGTGAGCGCCTGCTCGATCTCCTCGGCGTGATCCTCGGCGGCGCGGCGGCCCACCTCGGGGTCAGCGCCTGCGCCGAGTCCGCGAGTGAGCTCGCGTCCGACATCGAGCTTGACGTCGGCATCGCTCATGAGCAGCGCCTGCGCGTCGGTGTTCACTGCGATGAACTCGACTCCGCGGAGCCCGAGATCGATCATGCGGTTGACGGCGTTGACGCCGCCACCGCCGACGCCGACGACCTTGATCACGGCGAGGTAGTTCTGGTTCTGGCTCATGGCCGGCCTCCGAATAGTCGAGCCTGTCTGGGGTGAGATTCCGCGGGCCGAACCTTAAACCTCAACTAGAGGTGTAAAGTATTTCCCGGTATTGGTTTCTCTTGTTCGAAGGTAAGCGTCGCGTCCCCGCGCACACGCAGCGACACGGGCGTGTCGCCCGTTTGCCGTCGAAACCTCAGCCGACGACCACCGCATGCGGCGATGTCACATCGATCGTCGACGCCTCAGGATTGCTGAGCAGCGTCTTCGTCAGCACTTCGCTCTTCATCGGGGAGTCGTCCGAGCTGCCCCAGACGACCGTCAGCCCGCTGCTCAGGGTCAGCGTGACGTCATCGGCCGTCGTCGCCCGCACTCCGGTGAGCAGGGCACGCAGATCGGTGGGCACCGAGCGCACCACAAGACCCGCACTCTCGAAGGCGACCGAGTCGGTGCCGCCGTCGATGTCGAGCACGGGCTGCCCCGCCGGCTGGTCCGACGTCGTCGCCAGAGCGACGCCCGCGGCGTCGACGAGCGTGTAGCCCGCCTCCGAGCGGATGACGCCGACCGGCGTGCGCTCGACGATCCGCACCGTGAGGTCGTGCGGCGGCTTCGCCTCGAGCGCATAGGTCTCGATCAGCGGAAATCCCAGCAGCGCGGCCTTGACCTCGCTCGAGTCGACCAGCGCGAGGGGGGTGCCCACCTGCTCGCCGAGGGCGGCCTCGACCGCCGCGGCATCCAGCGTCGACGCCCCCACCACCGTGATCTTCTCGACGGCGAACAGCGGGCTGTACGCCGCCGCAGTCGTACCGCCGACCAGCAGGACGACAACGCCGATCGCGCTCAGCCAGATGATGCGACGCCGTCGGGAGCGCTGCGTGAACCGCCGGATCTCGGCTCGCAGCGCCTTGCGCCGCGCGCGCGCCGCCCGCCAGACGTCCCGCGTGGATGTCGGCCGCGCCGCGGCATCCCCGTCGGCATCCGAACGGACGTCGGATGCGGGGCCGACCGTCTCGGCTGGCGCACCTGTGCTCGCGTCCTGCTCGGCTTCGCGCGCGCGCCCGCGCGTCGCCGAGACCTCCCGTCGCCTGGGCGTGCTCTCCGCGGTACCCGCGGGAGGCGTGGGAAGCGGAGGCGGACGACGCATCCGCTCAGACCTCGGTGGTCCGCAGCGACTCGAGCACCTGCGGAATGATCTGGTAGACGTTGCCGCAGCCGAGCGTGACGACGAAATCGCCGTCACGAGCGACGGATGCCGTGTAGTCGGCTGCCTGCTGCCAGTCGGCGACGTAGTGGACGTGCGACGGATCGCGGAACGCCCCGCTCACGAGCTCTCCCGTGACGCCCGGAACCGGATCCTCGCGGGCACCGTAGACGTCGAGGACCACGGTGTGGTCCGCATACGTCTCGAGCACGTCCGCGAACTCTCGGAACATGTGCTGCGTGCGCGAATAGGTGTGGGGCTGCTGGATCGCGATGATCCTGCCCGTGCCGGCGATCGATCGCATCGCCTCGAGCGCCGCCTGCACTTCGGTCGGGTGGTGGGAATAGTCGTCGTAGACGGTGACGCCGCGTGCGACGCCGTGCTGCTCGAGGCGACGGACCGTGCCGGCGAAGCCCTCGACGGCCTTGGCGGACTCGGCAAGGCCGAAGCCCACCGAGAGGAGGACGGCGATGGCCCCGGCCGCGTTGATCGCGTTGTGCACGCCGGGCACGGCGAGCTGAAGGCGCACGCTCTCCGCTCCGCTGCTGACGGTGGCCGAGACGGGCCCGGCCGTCACGATGTCGGTCACCCTGACATCGGCACCCTCCGCCTGCCCGAAGGTCACGACGTTGGGGTGCGAGAGCCCCGCTCCCACGCGCAGCGCACCGGCGTCATCGCTGGAGATGACGACGGCCTCGGTGGCCGCATCCGCGAAACGGACGAACGCGTCGTGGAACGCCTCGTCGGAGCCGTAGTGGTCGAGGTGGTCAGGGTCGACGTTGGTGATGAGCGCGACGGCGGTGTCGTACAGCAGGAACGTCCCGTCGGACTCGTCCGCTTCGATGACGAAGAGCTCGCCGGCGCCCGTGGCGCTCGAGACGCCGAGCTGCTCGATGACGCCGCCGTTTACGAAGTTCGGGTCGGCCCCCAGAGCCTGCAGTGCCGTGACGATCATGCCGGTCGACGTCGTCTTGCCGTGCGCGCCGGCCACGGACACCAATCGACGGGAGCCGATCAGCCAGTGCAGGGCCTGCGAGCGGTGGATGACGTGCAGTCCGCGCTGCTTCGCGGTGACGAACTCGGGGTTCTCCGGCCAGATCGCTCCGGTATGGACGACCGTGTCCGCATCCCCGAGGTGCGCCGCATCGTGCCCGACGTGCACATCGGCTCCGGCGGCCGCGAGGGCCCGCAGATTGTCGCTGTCGGCTCGATCGCTTCCCGAGACGCGGATCCCCGCGTCGAGGAACATCTTGGCGAGGCCGCTCATGCCGGATCCGCCGATGCCGATGAAGTGCGCGGAGGAGATCGACTCGGGGATCGGAAGGGAGAGGTCAGGTCTGATCATGTCGGTTTCAGTCTACTTTTCGGTGGGGACGCCGCGGCGCCGCGGAGCCGTGTCGACGGCGAGATCAGGATGACCCGAGGGCGCGATCCACGAGGGCGATGAGGTTCTCCGTGCCCGTGCGAGTGCCGACGTCCTCGGCCGCGGCCCGCATGGACGTGAGCTGGTCAGGATCGTTCATGACAGGGATCACGAGGCGTCGCACCGCATCGCCGTCGAAGGTGGCGTCGTCGAGAAGACGAGCGGCCCCGGCCGCCACGGCGGACGCCGCGTTGAGCCGCTGCTCGCCGTTGCCGACCGAGTAGGGCACGTACAGCGCAGGGATGCCGAGTGCGCTGACCTCACTCACGGTCGCCGCACCGGAGCGGGAGACGATGAGGTCGGCGAGGGCGAAGGCGAGGTCCATCCGGTCGACATATCGGCGCATCGTGTATCCCGGTACCTCGGGATCCACGAGATCGCTGCGTTCGCCCGTGACATGCAGCAACTGCCAGTCCGCGGCCAGGATGTCGCCCCAGGAGTCCGCGATCGCCTCGTTCAGCCGCTGGGCTCCCAGTGAGCCGCCGAAGACGAGGAGGACCGGGCGCGCCGGGTCGAGCCCGAAGTGCGCGGCGGCCTCATCGCGAGAGGCTGCGCGGTCGAGCTCGATGACCTCTCGACGCAGCGGCATTCCGACGACCTCGCCACCGCGCAGGGGGGTTCCGGCGAACGCGACTCCCGTGGCAGCGGCGGTCCGTGCGCCCAGCACGTTCGCGAGGCCGGGCTTCGCATTGGCCTCGTGCACGACGAACGGCACGCGTTCGCGGCGAGCGGCGATGTAGGCCGGCGCGGAGGCGTAGCCGCCGAAGCCCACGACGACATCGACGCGATGGGCGCGGATGTGATCGCGCACCTGAGCGACGGCGCGGCGGAACCGGGCGGGAAACAGAGCGGCCTGCCTGTCGGGCCGACGCGGGAACGGCACCTTGTCGACGATGAGGAGTTCATAACCGCGAGCCGGCACGAGTCGGGACTCGAGTCCCTCGGCCGTTCCGAGCACCAGGACGGAGGCATCCGCGTCCCGGGCGCGCAGCGCGTCAGCGACGGCGAGCAGGGGGTTGACATGACCGGCGGTTCCACCGCCGGCGAGAAGGTACGTGGTCACCGTGTGACCTTACCCCGCCCTGCTGAAGGGGTGCTCGCCGCCAAACGACCCTCGGCGACCGGGATCGTGCGCGCGAATGACAGCAGCACTCCACATGCGATGAGAACCGCGAGGAGGGCCGTGCCGCCCTGCGACATGAAGGGCAGCGGCACGCCCATGACGGGGAAGAGCCCGATCACGACGCCGATGTTGAACACGGCCTGGCCGGTGATCCACACGGTGATGCCGCCGGCCGCGACCCGGATGAACGGATCGGCGGTCTTGCGGATGATGTGGAAGGCGCCGATGGTGAACAGCGTGAACAGCGCCAGCACGACGACGCAGCCGATCAGACCGAGCTCCTCGCCGACGATGGCGAAGATGAAGTCGTTGCCGGCGGCGGGAAGCCACCCGTATTTCTCCTGCGAGTTGCCCAGACCCACCCCGAAGATGCCGCCCGACGCCATGCCCCAGATCCCATGGATCGACTGGTAGCAGTCACCGGTGTACGCCGACATGTCGGAGCACGTCGCCGTGATGCGCCGCATGCGGTCAGGGCTCGTGACCGCCAACGCGATCACGGCGACGACGCCGAGCAGCACGGGGAGGATGAACAGCCGGAGCTTCACTCCCGAGAAGAACAGACACCCGAGCAGGACGATGACCAGCACCATCGCGGTGCCGAGGTCCTTTCCGGCGATCACGGTCCCGATCGCCAGGGCTCCCACCGGCACCACGGGGATGAAGACCTGATGCCAGGTGCCGAGCATCGTGTGCTTGCGCATCAGGACGTAGCCGATCCAGACCGCGAGAGCGAGCTTGAGGAACTCCGACGGCTGCAGCGTGAATCCCGCGATCTTGATCCAGTTGCGGTTTCCGCCGTCCTCGACTCCGAGGGGCGTGAACACCAGCAGCTGAAGCGCGACCGCGCCGAAGAGCGCCGGCCACGCCATGCGCTTGAGGAACGTCATCGGAAGCCGCGAGACCAGGAACATCAGCGGCACACCGAGCACCGCGAAGATCCCCTGCCGAAGGGCACCGTCCATCGGATTCTCGCCCTGAGACACGGCGGTCGCGCTCGTCGCCGAGAGCACCATCACGAGGCCGAAGATCGTCAGCATCAGCGCAGCCGATGCGATCATCAGGAACTCGGTCGAGACGGGGGTGAAACGACGCCCGAGCGACACTCTCGCCGCAAGGCCGCCCGAACGGGCATCGCCGTGGTCAGAGCGCGGGGGGCGTTCGACCTGCGTCATCGGCGCTCTCCCGGTCTATCCAGTCCCGCACCGCTTCGGCGAAGCGGTGTCCTCGATCCGCGTAGCTCGAGAACTGGTCGAAGGAGGCCGCTGCGGGGGCCAGCAGGACTGTGCCCTCCCCATCGACGATTCCCGCGGCGATCTCGACGACGCGATTCATGACCTGACCAGTCTCGCGAGCATCCACCTCGAACACCGGAACCGCTGGCGCGTGTCGCTCGAATGCCGCGACGACGGCCGTGCGTTCGACTCCGATGACCACGGCGGCACGGGCGGTGTTCCCGGCTGTCGCGACCAGTTCGCCGATGTCGACACCCTTGAGATCACCGCCGACCACCCAGACCGCGCCCGGGTAGGCACGGAGCGACGAAGCGGCGGCGTGGGGATTCGTGGCCTTGGAGTCGTCGATCCAGGTGATGCCACCATGCCGGGCGATGATCTGAATCCGATGTTCGTCGAGACGGAACGTCTGGAGGGCCGAGTGGATGGCCTCCGGCTCGACGCCGAGAGAGCGCGCGAGCGCACTCGCCGCCAGGACGTTCTGCACGATGTGCGGTGCGGCCAGACCGGCGTCCCGGAGATCGGCGAGGGTCGTGAGCTCCAGAGCACTGCTGGCACGGTCGTCCAGGAAAGCGCGATCGACCAGCAGACCTTCGACGACGCCGACGTCGCTGGGGCCCGGGATGCCGAGATCGAAACCGATCGCTCGCGCGCCCTCGACCACCTCGGCCTCCTCGACCATGAGCCTGGTGGCCTCGTCGGCCTTGTTGTAGACGCATGCGACACGGGTGTTGCGGTAGACCAGGGCCTTCGCATCGCGGTACCCCTGGGCGCTCCCGTGCCACACCAGATGATCGTCGGCGAGGTTCAGGCACACCGAGGCGTGCGGATACAGTTCGCCTTCAGACTCGGAGAGCCCGAGGTACCAGAGCTGGTGGCTCGAGAGCTCGACGACGAGCACGTCGAAGCCGGCCGGGTCGCGGACCGCATCGAGCACCGGCACGCCGATGTTGCCGCACGGCGCTGCACGCAGGCCTCCCGCGACGACGAGCGACGCGGTGAGCTGGGTCGTGGTCGTCTTGCCGTTGGTGCCCGTGATGAGAACCCAGTCGGCCGGGGAGCCGTCCGCCCGGGTCACCTTGTCGCGCAGGCGCCAGGCGAGTTCGACATCGCCCCAGAGCGCGATGCCGGAATCCTGCACCCAGCGGATCACCGGGTTCGACGGAGGGAATCCCGGCGACGCGATGACGACCTCGGGCGCGAACTCGGTCAGGGCTTCAGGCACCCGGGCCAGGGTTCCCAGCTCCAGACGAGCGCCGATCACAGGCAGAAGCGTCGCGTACTCCTCGTCCGCCGATTCCGTGAGGACCAGGACGTCTGCTCCGAGTTCCGTGAGCGTGTCCGCCACCGAGAAGCCGGTCATGGACAGTCCGAGAACGGCGACGCGCAGGCCCGACCAGTCGGCGTTCCAGCTCGTCAGAGTCGCCAGTCTCTCGTCAGTCGACACGTGTCAGCCACTCCACGTAGAACAGTCCGACCGCCGAGATCGCGAGCAGGCCGGCGATGATCCACATCCGCACCACGATCGTGACCTCGGACCATCCGCGCATCTCGAGATGATGGTGGAACGGACTCATCAGGAAGAGCCGCTTTCCGCGGGTGATCTTGAAGTACGCGCGCTGCAGGATCACCGATCCGGATGCGAGGACGAACACTCCGGCGATCACGAGAAGCAGCAGCTCGGTGCGGGTGAGGATCGCCATCGCGGTGATGACGCCGCCGATCGCCATCGAGCCGACATCGCCCATGAACACCTTCGCCTTGGGAGCGTTCCACCACAGGAAGCCGATCAGGCTCGAGCCGAAGGAGGCGGCGATGATCGCCAGGCTGAACGGGTCGCGGACCTCGTAGCATCCGCCGAGAGCGGCGGTCTCGACCCCCTCGCCCACACACGACTGCTTGAACTGCCAGAAGGCGATCAGGCTGTACGCGCCGACGACGATGACGCCGGCGCCGGCGGCGAGGCCGTCGAGACCGTCGGTGAGGTTGACGCTGTTCGAGGTCGCGACGCCGATGATCGAGATCCACAGCAGATACAGCGCCCAGCCGAGGATCGCGGTGAAGGCGAAGAGGTTCAACCAGGGGATGTCGCGGAAGAGCGAGATCGAGCCGGATGCCGGAGTCTGGTCGAACGCGTTCGGGAAGTTCAGCGCGACGATGCCGAACGGGATCATGACCAGCAGCTGTCCGATGATCTTGCGCCATCCGGACAGCCCGAGGCTGCGCTGACTGCGCACCTTCATGTAGTCGTCGATGAAGCCGACGGCCCCGAATCCGATCATCAGCCAGATGACGAGGAGGGCGGACAGGGCCGGCGTTCCGCCTCCGACGTAGGTCGCGGTGAAGTAGCCGACCATCGTGCCGACGATGAAGATGACGCCGCCCATCGTGGGCGTGCCGCGCTTGGCCTCGTGGCTCGGGTTCTCCATCGCCTCGGGGGTGCGGATCACCTGACCCCAGCCCCACTTGCGGAAGAGCCGGAGGAAGACGGGAGTCAGGAAGAGAGTGAAGGCGAGCGATATGGCGGCCGCCATGATGAGAGATCTCACGAGAACAATCCTCCCAGACGATCGCCGAGGTGCCGGAGCCCTACGGAATTGGAGGACTTCACGAGCACGCGGTCGCCGTCGCGGAGCTCGGAGCGCAGGTACTCGAACGCGGCATCCTGATCGGGGAAGAACACGGCCTCGCTGTCCCACGATCCTTCACCGATCGCGGAGATGAAGAGGCGACGGGCCTCGGGACCGACCACGACGATGCGCTGGATGTTGAGCCGCACCGCGAGCAGACCGATCCGGTCGTGCTCCTCTCCCGCGGTCTCGCCGAGCTCGCTCATGGCGCCGAGCACGGCGACCGTCCGCTCGTCCGGACCGGTGATCTGCGCGAGGGTGCGCAGCGCGGCCGCCATCGAGTCCGGGCTGGCGTTGTAGGCGTCGTTGATGATGCGCACACGGTCGCTGCCCATCGGCTGCATGCGCCAGCGCTCTGCGATCTCGACCGTCTCGAGGCGGTCGATCGCGTCGGCCGTCGACACCCCGAGGACGCCGGCGGCGGCGATGGCGGCCAGGGCGTTGCCGATGTGATGGGCGCCGAGCACCTGCAGCCGGAGCGGCAGACGCTCCCCCGCCGCTTCGATGACGCACGAGGTGCCGGATGCCGTCACCTCGAGGTCGTGCGCCCGCACGTCGGCCGCATCGCTCTGACCGAACCCGACGACCCGCATCCCGCGCGATGTCGCGATCGCGGCCATCGCCGCGACGCGCGAGTCGTCGACGTTGAGCACCGCCGTGCCCGTGGGCCTCGCGGCGGCGACGAGCTCGGACTTCGCCCTGGCCGTCGCCTCGATGCCGCCGAAGCCACCGGCGTGCGCCATGCCGACCATCAGCACGACTGCGACATCCGGCTCGACGAGTCCGGCGAGGCGGGCGATGCTGCCGGGCCCGTCAGCTCCGAACTCGCTGACGAGGAACCGCGTGTCGTAGGTGACGCGCAGCATGGTGACGGGTGCACCCACCTCGTTGTTGTACGAGTTGATCGGCGCGATCGTCTCGCCTTCGTCGGCGAGGATGCGGGCGAGGAAGTTCTTCGTCGTCGTCTTGCCGTTCGACCCGGTGATCCCGACGATCTTGAGGTCTCCGGCCGCGCGGACGCGGGCGACGACCTCGCGGGCGAGATCGGCGAGAGCGACGATGACGTCGGAGACGACGATCTGGGTGATGTCCTCGTCGACCGGGTGCTCGACGATCGCGAGAGCTGCCCCCGCAGCGAGTGCGGAGCCCACGAACCGGTGGCCGTCCGTCTCTGCGCCGGGCTTCGCGACGAACACGGATCCGGGGGCCATGGTGCGCGAGTCCGTGTCGACCACACCGTCGATGACGGTGTCGGCGGTGGCAAGACCGGCGAGGCGGAGATCACCCCCGAGGACGGCGGCGATCTCAGCAAGCGACAGGGCGATCATGACGTCTCCAGGCGCGGCAGGGCGCCGTCTATTCGAACTTCGGAAGCAGTGCGTCCATCGGGCTGGAGGACGGCATCACGCGGTAGGTCTTCATGGTCTGGGTCATCGCCTTCTGGAAGGCCGAGGCGGTAGCAGCAGACGATGTAACTCTAGTCGGCTCGTCGAGAGTCACCACCACGACGTACTGCGGATCGTCGACGGGAGCGAACCCGACCATGCTCGTGTAGTACACGCCGGACTTGTATCCGCCCTTGCCGTCGGGGATCTGCGCGGTACCGGTCTTGCTCGTCACCCGGTAGCCGGGAACCTGGATGCGGTCGGCGTTGCCGCCCTGGACGGCGACGTTCTCGAGCATCCGCGTGAGGTCGGCGGCCGTCTCGGGCTTGATGATCTGCTCGCTCTCGGGAGCACCGGGCGTGACCACCGTGCCGTCCGCTGCGGTGCACGACTCGACCAGCGAGAGACCGATCTTCTGACCGCCGTTCGCGATCGCCTGGTAGGCGCCGGCGAGCTGCGGTGCGGTGACGGTGAAGTACTGACCGAAGGTGGTCGTGTAGAGCGACTGGTTGTCCCACTCGCTCGTGGGGTGGATCTCGCCCGACGTCTCGCTGGGGAAGCCGATCGTCCTCTCGCCGACCCCGAATCGCTCGAGGTAGTCGTGACGCACGTCCGGGCTCACCATCGTGCCGAACTTCGACAGCGCGACGTTCGACGAGTCGATGAGTGCGCCGGCGAGGGTGTACTGGAAGGTCGGGTGCACGAATGCGTCGTTGATCACGGCGCCGTTGTCGAACTTCTCGTGCGACGAGGCCGACACGGTGGGGCTGGTCATGGTCACGCCGCCGTTCTCCATCACTGCGGCAGCCGTCACGGCCTTGAACGTCGATCCCGGCTCGAACGGGTACGTGAAGAGCTTGCTCGCCCACGTCTCCGGCGCTGAGGCGTCGAGATCGTTCGGGTCCATGGTCGGCCATTCGGCCGCGGCGCGGATCTTTCCGGTGCCGACCTCGACGACCGTGACGGTGCCGCCCTTGGCGCCCTGGGCCTGCGCCTCCTCCGCGATCATCTGCTGCATGTACCACTGCAGATCGCTGTTGATGGTGAGCTGCACGGTGCCGCCGTCGACCGCGTCCACCCTGCTCTCGCTGCCGGGGATGACGACGGAGTTCTTGCCGGTGCGGTATGACTCCTCACCGTCGGTGGGGGCGAGGCACTTCTCGTCCATCTTCTCGATCCCTGCTTGCGCAGTGCCTGTCCCGTCGAGGTAACCCAGGAGATTCCCCGCCACGGCGCCGTTCGGGTAGACCCGGACTTCTCTCGGCTTCATGACGAGATACGAGCCCACTTTGAGGTCTCGCAGCTCGATGTACTTCTCGGTGCTGAGGCCCTTGACCAGCGGGAGGTACTGCGAATCGGGGTTCTCGGCGAGGGCCGCGGCCACATCGGCGCGGAGCTCGTCCGCATCCAGCCCCATGATCTCGGCGATGCGCGTCGATGCCTCGGCCCACGGGAGTGCCGGTGGGTTCTTGTCATCCTCCTCGAGAAGCCGGATCACCTGGGGGCTGAGCTGCGCGTCGTAGACCATGACGCTCTCGGCCAGGACGGATCCGTCGCTGTCGACCACCGAGCCGCGTTCGCCGGGGATCGCCGTGCGGTGCGCGATGAACTCGAGCGACTGCGCGACATGCTCGTCGGCCTTGACCACCTGGATGTCGACGAGCCGCACGACGAAGGCCGCCAGGATCGCCAGGATCACCGCAAGAGCGACGACCGTGCGTCGCCGGGGTGTCCGGGTGGCTCGTGTCGTCATGGACTCTCTCCGTCAGGTCTCGATGGTTGGTGGATTCGTCTAGCGGGTGCTGGGGCTCGGCAGGCCGTCGGTGATAGCCGGCGGAAGCTCCTGCGCGGGCTGCCCCGCCGCTCCCTCGGGGGCGGCGTCGTCCGCGGTCGAGGCGTTGACCGGCACGTCGTTCAGCAGTGAGTTGCTCACCGCGCCGGCCCCGTTCGGGTCGATGGTCGACGAGCCGCTCGCGCCGGTCCCCTGGCCGAAGACGGCTCCATCGCTCAGTCGGAGGTAGGACGGAGCCCCTGCCACGACCATTCCCAGGGATGCAGCACTCGCGGCGAGTGACTGAGGTGAGCTCGTCCCCGTGAGGTCCTCCTGCAGGGCGTTCGTCCGCAGATCCAGTTCGTGCTGCTGCGAGGTCAGCCCTGCCAGCACGAAGGAGTCCTGGGTGATCGCCAGCGAGAGGCCGATCTGCACGGCACCGATGGCCATGGCCCCTGCGAGCGCCACCAGCGCGTAGGCGAGCTTCGGCTTGCGGCGGACGGGGGTTCCCGTCACCGGCTCGAGACGCCGACGAGGTGTGCGTTCGGGTACCTCGGGAAGCGCCCTCGGCCTGGGCGCGGCGACGTTCAGACTCATGAGCTCTCACGCACTTTCTCTGCGGCACGCAGTCGGACGGGGATGGCGCGCGGGTTGCGAGCCCGTTCGGCGTCGTCGGCGAGCTCCGCACCTTTGGTGATGATGCGGAACCGCGGCGCGTGCTCAGGCAGCTCGACGGGGAGGCCCCGCGGCGCGGTGGAAGCTGCGCCGGCGGCGAAGGCCTGCTTCACGAGGCGGTCCTCGAGAGACTGGTACGACATCACCACGATCCGCCCGCCGACCGCGAGTGCATCCATTGCTGCGGGAATGGCGTCCGCGAGCACGTTGAGCTCGGTGTTCACTTCGATCCGCAGCGCCTGGAAGACGCGCTTCGCCGGGTGACCGGTTCGCTGAGCGGCTGCGGGCGTCGCCGCTTGGAGGATCTCGACGAGTTCGCCGGATCGCGTGATCGGTGCCTTCTCCCGCGCGGCGATGATGAAGCGCGCGTAGCGCCCGGCGAGCTTCTCCTCGCCGTACCGCTCGAAGATGCGACGCAGGTTGCCCTCGCTGTACGTCGCGATGACCTCTGCGGCGGTCACGCCCTTCGTCTGATCCATCCGCATGTCCAGCGGCGCATCCTTCGAGTAGGCGAAGCCGCGTTCGGCTTCATCCAGCTGCAGAGACGAGACGCCGAGGTCGAAGAGGATGCCGGAAGCGCCCTGAGCGTGCAGCCCGATCTCGTCGTAGACGGTGTGCACCAGCGTCACCCGGTCACGGAAGCGAGCGAGACGCTCTCCTGCGATGCGCAGAGCGTCGGTGTCACGGTCGAGGCCGACGAGGCGGATGTTCGGGAATCGCTCGAGCAGCGCCTCGGAATGACCGCCCATGCCGAGCGTGGCATCGACGAGCACTGCTCCGTCCGCCTGCAGCGCAGGGGCGAGAAGCTCGACGCAGCGTTCGAGGAGTACGGGGGTGTGGATGTCGCGGAGGTTCATGATCTTTCTCGGGTGATCTCTGTATCTCGGTGACCAGGGCCCTGATCCCCCTCCGCTTCACGACCCGGCACCGGGGAAGTGTGTCGGGGCAGGAGCGGCGGGGCATCACAGCCGTGGTCAGAAGAGGCCCGGAATCACCTCCTGCTCGAGATCTGCGTAGGTCTCCTCGCCGGCTGCGAGGTAGGTGTTCCAGCTCTCCGCATCCCAGATCTCGGCGTGTGCGCCGACTCCGGTGACGATGAGTTCCTTCTGCAGCCCCGCGTACTGACGGAGGTGCACGGGGATGGTGATGCGGTTCTGACTGTCGGGCATCTCCGCACTCGCACCGGAGAGGAACAGGCGCATGAAGTCACGCGCCTGCTTGTTCGCGAGCGGAGCCTGGCGGATCCGCTCGTGCATCGCCTCGAACTCGGCCGTGCTGAAGACGTAGAGACAGCGCTCCTGCCCTCGGGTGACGACGATGCCGCCACCGAGGTCTTCGCGGAACTTCGCAGGAAGGATGACCCGTCCTTTGTCGTCCAACTTCGGAGAATGCGTTCCCAGCAACATCAGCCATCACCCCCTCTCCGTCCGGCCAACTCGAGGTGCGCCCCACTTTACTCCACTTTCCTCCACAAACCTACGGTCAATCCCTGTCCAGGCCGCTTCTGTGATCGCACGCACGATGAAGAGCCGCGGGATTCCGCGGCTCGAGCACAGTGGAGGGCAGTGGAGCGTCAGTGGAGGGCCGGTGGGCACCAGACATGTCCTCGGGCGGGACTCGGGCCCGAACGCACGAAGGCCCGGATGCTCAGAGCATCCGGGCCTTCGGGAAGGTGTGGGGTCAGTTGCCGTCTTGGCGGCGGTCCCATCGGTCGTTCATGCGATCCATGAAGGACGCTGAGCTCTTCTGCTTCGCCGCGCGCTCGCGGGGTGCAGCGGAGAGGGGCTTGCGAACCGGGGTGACAGCGATCATGACGCCGCCGAGCATGGCGGCGAATCCGATCACGCCGACCACGACTCCCCAGACGTCCCCGAGGACGACTCCGACGATCAGCCCGCCCACACCGGCGAGGAGCAGAAGAGCCCCGTACACGAGGTTGCGGTAGCTGAGTGCGCGGTCACCAGACGGCGCAGTGACGACATCGGCGTCGTTGTGGAGGAGATGGCGTTCCATCTCGTCGAGCAGACGCTGCTCCTGTTCGGAGAGTGGCATTTCGTCCCCCTCGGGTATTCGTCCGTCCATTCTACGCGCGGTATGCCGCTGCGGGCTAGCTTCTCAGGCCTGCGTTGGCTTTACGTATGCTGGGAGTCGTGCCGTCCCCCACACATGTCTCCGACGCCGTCGCCGCGCGCCTGCAGATCTTCCTCGATCGGATGCGAGGCGAGTCGGCGGAATACGGCCCGGATGCCGGGGGCCTGATCGACGCTGCTGCTGACACGCTCGTGGGCGGCAAGCGCCTGCGCGCCCGTTTCTGCCACGCGGGGTGGCAGTCCGTCGCTCGTTTCCGCGACCGCGACGCGAAGGAATCGCCGCTCCTCTGGGATGTCTGCGCCGCGCTGGAGATCTTCCAGTCGGCCGCGCTGGTGCACGACGACCTGATCGACAACTCCGATACGAGGCGGGGCCGCCCGGCGGCCCACCGCGCGCTCGAGGCGGCGCACACCTCAGCCGGATGGCGAGGCGACCCCGCCGCGTTCGGCCGCTCGTCGGCGATCCTCCTCGGTGACCTGCTGGTGGCCTGGAGCGACGACCTCCTGGAAGATGCGATCGAGCCGCTCCCCCACGCCTCGGCGGTACGCCGCGAATACGCGCGGATGCGCAGGGACGTCACGGTGGGCCAATTCCTCGACATCGCGGAAGAGTCGGCCTGGAGTGTTCACGCCACGGATTCGCACGTCGAGCGTGCACTCCGCGTCGTCTCCCTCAAGTCCGCGAGGTACAGCATCGAGCAGCCCCTGGTGCTCGGTGCGGCGATCGCGGATGCCGATGAGGCCCAGCTTCGCGCACTCCGCGAGTTCGGGCATCCGGTCGGAATGGCATTCCAGCTGCGCGACGACCTTCTCGGCGTCTACGGAGACGCCGCCATCACCGGCAAACCGGCCGGTGACGACCTGCGTGAGGGCAAACGCACGGTCCTGGTCGCTCTCACGAGGCAGACACTCGACACGTCCGCTCGCAATCTGTTCGATGAGATGCTCGGCGATCCCGACCTCACCGGCGAGCAGGTCACCTTCCTTCAGGCGACGATCACAGCCTCCGGCGCCCTCGAGCGGGTGGAGCAGATGATCGACGACTATGCACGGCAAGCCGACGGTGCGCTCTCCGGAGCCCGACTCGACAACGCCGCTGTCGGAGACCTCCGCGACCTCGCACGCGCCGCGACGGTGCGCTCGGCCTGAGCGCGAGCCGTTCAGCCGTTCAGGAGGCTCGGTTCAGGCGAGGGTGCGGGCGATCCGGCGGACGGCGCTCTTGTGTCCGGCGAGGAGCGCGTCGATCGGAGAGCGACCCAGCTCCTCCTCCGGCGCGAGCAGCCAGTCGATGACCTCATCGTCGGAGAAACCCGCGTCCTGCAGCACGATGATCGTGCCGCGCAGCGAGGGCAGTGGGTGGTTGTCGACGATGAATACCGACGGAACCGCGAACACGCCGGAGCGGCGCGATCCGACGAGGTAGTGCTCGTCGATGAGTCTGCGCACACGACCGAGCGCCTCGTCGAGGACCTCCACGAGGTCGGGCATCGTCAGCCACTCGGTGGCGGTGACGCCGGGGCCGCTCACGGCATTCGCGGACGCGACCTCGGGCTGCGAGGTTTCAGACGGGTTGTTCTCAGACGGCACAGACACGCTGCAACTATCTCACCTCTGGGCGCTGATCGCACTTCTCGCGCCGCGCTCCGGTTCACTTGAGTACCATGCGCACCATCTGTCACTTCTGTTGACATCCGTTTACATCCGTGTCAGCGTGGGCAGACGCCGAACAAGGGGGATCCCTGTGAGAACGCCTGCCGTCGCGCGACGAACGCGCACTCTCCAGCTCGGGGTGCCCGCCGCCCTCCTGGGCACACTTTCTGCGGGGATCGCTGCCACCCCCGCATCCGCCGACGCGGTCCCGTCACCGATCGAACGGCTGCAGGCCTCGCCGACGCGCATCGCGCAGACCGAGGCACCGCCCGCCGTCTATACGGTGCGACCAGGCGACACGATCTCATCGATCGCGAACCGGTTCGGACTGCGCACCGTCGACGTCCTCGCGTGGAACGGACTCAGCTGGCGTTCGGTGATCTACCCGGGTCAGACGCTGTCGCTGGCCGGAGCGGGTGTGCCCTCGCCGGTCGCGGCACCTGTCCAGGAGACCCCGACAGCGACCCACATCGTCGTCGCCGGCGACACCGTCTTCGGCATCGCGCAGAAGCACGGGACGAGCGTCGACGCCGTTCTCGCTGCGAACGGCCTCGACCGGTCGTCCGTGATCTACCCCGGCCAGCAGCTCGCGCTGACCGGCACGCCCGCTCCCCCTGTCGCGCCGCCGGCGCCGCCCGCGCAGACGACCGCCCCCGTTCCGACGGCAGCAGGTGGCCAGACGCACGCCGTCGCGGCGGGAGACACCCTGTTCGCCATCGCGAAGAAATACGGCACCACGGTTGCGCAGCTCTATGCGCTGAACGGCCTGGGTCCCGGGGCCATCATCTACCCCGGGCAGTCCCTGACCGTCGTGGCCGTCCCGGCGCCTGCCCCGGCTCAGGCGCCCGCTCCGGCCGCGGCGCCGCCCCCACCGCAGCTCTTCGCGGACCTCGATGCCGAACAGGCCGGGAACGCCTCGCTCATCATCCGCGTCGGACGCGAGCTCGGCGCGCCCGACCGGGCCATCGCGATCGCTCTCGCCACCGCGATGGTCGAATCCAGCATGCGCAATCTGTCGTGGGGCGACCGCGACTCCCTCGGCCTCTTCCAGCAGCGCCCCAGTATGGGCTGGGGCTCGCCCGAGCAGGCGACCGACGCCGACCGCAGCACCCGCGTCTTCTACGGCGGCTCGTCCGACCCGAACGGACAAGCCTCCCGAGGGCTGTTCGACATCCCCGGCTGGGAGAACATGTCGTTCACCGAGGCCGCGCAGGCCGTCCAGATCTCCGCATACCCTGACCGCTACGGCCAGTGGGAGACGCAGGCCCACCAGTGGCTCGGTATCCACGGGTGACGCACTTCCGGGCAAACCCGCAGGTGCAAGGGGCGAGCCGCTCCCGGGGCTTTCAGGCAGTTCTCCATAGAATCTTGACGTGACGACCAATCAGCAGGCCGACCCCCTCATCGGGCGGCTTGTCGACGGTCGGTACCGCGTGCGCGCTCGGATCGCGCGCGGAGGCATGGCGACCGTCTACGTCGCCACCGATCTCCGGCTCGAGCGACGCATCGCTCTGAAGGTGATGCACGCGCATCTGAGCGACGACTCCGCCTTCCAGAGCCGATTCATCCAGGAGGCGCGTGCTGCCGCGCGGCTGGCCGATCCCCACGTCGTGAACGTGTTCGACCAGGGTCAGGACGGCGAACTCGCTTACCTGGTGATGGAGTACCTCCCCGGCATCACGCTGCGAGAACTGCTGCGCGAGCAGAAGCGACTCACGATCCCGCAGACGATCACCATCATGGATGCGGTCCTCGCCGGCCTCTCCGCAGCGCACCGCGCCGGAATCGTCCACCGCGACGTAAAGCCGGAGAACGTTCTGCTGGCCGAAGACGGACGCATCAAGATCGGCGACTTCGGTCTCGCCCGTGCGACGACAGCGAACACGGCCACCGGGCAGCAGCTGCTCGGAACCATCGCCTACCTCGCACCCGAGCTCGTCACTCGCGGCACCGCCGACGCCAGAAGCGACATCTACGCGCTGGGCATCATGCTGTACGAGATGCTCGTCGGCGAACAGCCGTACAAGGGCGAGCAGCCCATGCAGATCGCCTTCCAGCACGCCACCGAGTCGGTGCCGCGCCCGAGCGTGCGCAACCCCGGCGTGCCGGAGGAGCTCGACGAACTCGTGCTCTGGGCCACGGAGAAGTCGCCGGATGAACGTCCGGACGATGCGCAGCAGATGCTGGAGCGACTGCGCGAGATCGAGCGCGGGCTCGGTATCGCCCCTGCCGTCGCTGCGGCGACGACCTCGCAGCGCTCGCAGGCCGACTCCGCTGATCTCACCAAGGTCATGCCGAGCACGATGGTCATCGCGGGCCCGAGCGCGCCGGTCACGGCCGCTGTCGACAATGCGACCCTCCTGCGCCGCCGCTCCTCCCGACGTCGCGCGCGCGGCGCCTTCCTTCTGACGCTCGTGCTGCTTCTCGCGACGGTCGCCGGTGGTGTCGGCTGGTGGTTCGGATCCGGTCCTGGATCTCTCGTCGCCGTCCCCGCAGTCGCGGGCCTGTCGTACGACGACGCCGCGTCGGCGTTGACCGCGGAGGGCTTCGTGCCGGTGCGCGGTGAGGAGAGCTCCATCGACATCGCCGCCGGTGAGACGATCCGGACGGACCCCGACGAGGGCGAACGCCTCGACAAAGGCACCGAGGTCACCGTCTTCGTCTCCTCGGGACCTGCGTCGCACACGGTGGAGAGCCTCAACGGCAAGACCGAGCAGGAAGCCCGCGACTACCTCGCGGACATCAACGTCAACGTCGCAGAGACCTCCCTGCAGCTCTTCTCCGATGCCGAGGCCGGCCGCGTGATCAACGCCTTCGTCACGCCTCGCGAGGGCGGCGAGGTCTATGCCTGCGCCGAAGGGTGCGAGCTGCGGGAGGACGACGCGGTCGAGCTGTACGTCTCCGCCGGTGCCTTCCCGGATGTCGCGGGGATGAGCGTCGATCAGGCGACGAACACGCTGCGAGACAAGGGCGTCGAGGTCGCTCCCGAGTCACAGTTCGTCTTCAGCGATTCGGTCGAGAAGGATGTCGTGATCGGAGTCACCGACCGCGCCGAAGAGGGCAACCGCCGCCCCGGCGATACGGTTCAGCTGATCGTCTCGAAGGGACCCGAGCTGTTCCCCGTGCCGAAGGTCGAGGGGATGAGTCGCGACGAGGCCGCCCAGGTGATCCGGGATGCCGGTTTCGAACCGACCTGGAACGGCATCTGGAATGCGTTCCCCAACGACTTCACCGAGGTCAGCGGGTCTGATCCGGGTGCAGGCTCGCAGCGCCCAAAGGGCACCGAGATCACCCTCCAGATCCGCAGCAGCGCGTTCTAGGAGGCGGGGTGTTCCCTGCCCGACCGTCGGCGGCCGCACGCCACCCGCCGCTCCTCGCAGCCGTGGCGCAGAAAGGGTCCTCTCCGAATACGGAGAGGACCCTTTCTGTCTGCGGGACCGCTGGTCAGCGCTTCTCGAGTTCTTCGGCCACGAGGAAGGCGAGCTCGAGCGACTGCATGTGGTTCAGACGCGGGTCGCACAGGCTCTCGTAACGGGTCGCGAGGGCGGCCTCATCGATGTGCTCCGATCCGCCGAGGCACTCGGTGACGTCGTCACCGGTGAGCTCGACGTGGATGCCGCCGGGGAACGTGCCCACAGCCCGGTGCGCCTCGAAGAAGCCGCGAACCTCGTCGACGACATCGTCGAAGCGACGCGTCTTGTATCCCGTGGGCGTCGTGATGCCGTTGCCGTGCATGGGGTCGGTGACCCACAGCGGCTGAGCTCCCGAGTCGCGGACAGCCTCGAGCAGGGGCGGGAGCGCGTCACGGATCTTGCCCGCGCCCATTCGCGTGATGAAGGTCAGACGGCCCGGCTCGCGGTTGGGGTCGAGCTTGTCGATCAGCGCGAGCGCCGTCTCAGGCGACGTGGTCGGACCGAGCTTCACGCCGATGGGATTGCGGATCTTCGAGAAGTAGTCGACGTGCGCCCCATCGAGCTCGCGCGTGCGCTCGCCGATCCACAGGAAGTGCGCCGAGGTGTTGAACGGCGTGTCCGTGCGGGAGTCGATTCGGGTCATCGGACGCTCGTAGTCCATCAGCAGACCCTCGTGGCCGGTGAAGAACTCGACGCGGGTGAGCTCGTCGAAGTCGGCGCCGGCCGCCTCCATGAACTTGATGGCTCGGTCGATCTCCGCGGCCATGCGCTCGTAGCGCTGGTTGGCCGGGTTCTGCGCGAAGCCCTTGTTCCACGAGTGCACCTCGCGGAGATCGGCGAAGCCACCCTGGGTGAACGCGCGGATGAGATTCAGCGTCGACGCAGCGGTGTGGTACCCCTGCAGCAGACGGCCGGGGTCGGCGCGGCGCGATGCCTCGGTGAAGTCATAGCCGTTCACGATGTCGCCGCGGTAAGCGGGCAGCGTGACATCGCCGCGGGTCTCGGTGTCGCTCGAGCGCGGCTTGGCGAACTGCCCCGCCATGCGTCCCATCTTCACGACGGGCATGGACGCGCCATATGTCAGCACCACGGCCATCTGCAGAACGGTCTTGATCCGGTTGCGGATCTGATCGGCGGTGGCGCCGGCGAACGTCTCGGCGCAGTCGCCGCCCTGGAGCAGGAACGCCTGCCCGGATGCGGCTCTCGCCAGACGGTCGCGAAGGTTGTCGACCTCGCCGGCGAACACGAGGGGCGGGAGCGTCGAGATCTGGTCGGAGACCTCGGCGACGCGCTCGGCGTCGCCCCACTGCGGCTGCTGTTTGATCGGGAGCGAGCGCCACGCATCAAGCGCGTCGATGTGGTGCTGGAGCATGTGTCCAGCCTAGTGCTCGCGGCGCAGCCGGGACGCCTCAGGAGCGCTGTGTGACGCGGGCCGGGAGCCGGTCTTTCACGGTCGATGCGTAGACGTCGTCGTACTGCTGCTCCCCCAGTCGCTGGAGGGCCACCATGATCTCGTCCGTGACCGAGCGGAGGATGTAGCGATCGTTCTCCATGCCCGCATACCGGGAGAAGTCCAGAGGCTCGCCGATGACGATCCCGACCCGCACCACGCGCGGCAGGCGCTGCCCGATGGGCATCGCGGTGTCGGTGTCGACCATGATCACGGGGATCACCGGGACCTTCGCCTCCATGGCCATCCGAGCGATGCCCGTGCGGCCGCGATAGAGCCGACCGTCGGGGCTGCGCGTGCCCTCCGGATAGATGCCGAGCAGGTCGCCTCGTCCGAGCACCTGCAGGCCCGTGTTCAGAGAGGCTTCGGACGCCTTGCCGCCGGAACGGTCGATGGGGATCTGCCCCGTCGCCTTCATGAAGAATCTCGTGGCCCAGCCCTTGATCCCCCGTCCCGTGAAGTAGTCGCTCTTGGCGAGGAACGACATCGGGCGGTCGATCATCAGCGGGAGGAAGATCGAGTCGGCGAACGAGAGGTGGTTGCTGGCGAGGATCGCCGCGCCGTTGGCCGGGATGTTCGCACGCCCGACGACCCATGGTCGGAACACCGCTTTGACCACAGGGCCGATCACCACGTACTTCATCAGCCAGTAGAACATCGAGGTGAAGTCTAGCGTCGCGCCCGGCATCCGCCACAGCCGGGGCCTCTTCCGACCCGATCGGCGACTGAGTGTCAGCATCTATGCGACCGAGTGTCATGCCCTAGACTCGTGTGCAACCCAGTGCCCGACCGGTACCGAAGGAGCTGCCGTGGTCCAGTTTGAAGTCCCCGCCGTCGTCCCCGCCGACCCAGATGCGAACGTCGCCGACCTGCTGGCGAAGCGCGTCCAGGCGACGCCCGATCGCCCGCTCTTCGCCGTACCGGACGGCGCCGGATGGCGCGACATCAGCGCAGCCGACTTCGAGACAGCCGTCATCGCGCTGGCCAAGGGTTTCGTGGCCGCCGGCATCCAGCCCGGCGAGAAGGTCGGCTTCCTCGCCCGTACGACGTACGAGTGGACCCTCGTCGACTTCGCCCTCTTCTATGCCGGCGCCGTGATGGTCCCGATCTATGAGACCAGCTCGCCGTCGCAGATCCAGTGGATCCTCGAGGACTCCGGCGCCATCGCCCTCGTGGTCGAGTCGCCGGAGCACTACGCGCGGGTCGATGAGGTGCGCGGCGACCTCCCGCTGCTCCGCGAGGTGTGGCAGCTGCACCTCGGAGCGATCGATTCGCTCACCGCGCAGGGGGCCTCCGTGACGGATGCCGAGATCGAGCGCCTGCGCAACCTCGCCGTCGGCTCGGACATCGCCACCCTCATCTACACCTCAGGGTCGACCGGCCGCCCCAAGGGCTGCGTCCTCACCCACAGCAACTTCGTCGAGCTCTCCCGCAACTCCGCCAAGGCGTTGGATGCGGTCGTCCAGACACCGGGCTCCTCGACGCTGCTCTTCATTACGACGGCGCACGTGTTCGCCCGCTTCATCTCGATCCTCAACATCCACGCCGGCGTGCGCACCGGACATCAGCCCGACACACGCCAGCTCCTGCCGGCACTCGGGTCGTTCAAGCCGACGTTCCTCCTCGCCGTGCCGCGCGTGTTCGAGAAGGTCTACAACTCCGCCGAGCAGAAGGCGGAAGCCGGAGGCAAGGGAAAGATCTTCCGCGCCGCCGCGGATGTCGCGATCCAGCACTCGAAGCTCCTAGAAGAGGGCAAGAGCATCCCGTTCGGGACCAAGCTGAAGTTCGCGCTCTTCAACAAGCTCGTCTACAGCAAGCTGCGCGAGGCCATGGGCGGCCGGGTCGTCTACGCCGTGTCGGGCTCCGCTCCCCTCGGTGCGCGTCTCGGTCACTTCTTCCACAGCCTCGGAGTGGTGATCCTCGAAGGATACGGTCTCACCGAGACGACGGCCCCCGCGACCGTGAACCTCGCCGACAAGTCGAAGATCGGCACCGTGGGCCCCGCGCTCCCCGGCGTGGGTGTGCGGCTCGCAGACGACGGCGAGATCGAGGTCCGCGGCATCAACGTCTTCAAGGAGTACTGGAACAACCCGGAGGCCACGGCGGAGGCTTTCAGCGACGGCGGCTGGTTCCACACGGGCGACATCGGGAGCTTCGATTCGGAGGGCTTCCTCACCATCACCGGTCGCAAGAAGGAGATCATCGTCACGGCCGGTGGAAAGAACGTGGCGCCGGCCGCGTTGGAGGACCCCATCCGGGCGAATCCGATCATCGGACAGGTCGTCGTCGTCGGTGACCAGCGCCCGTTCATCTCCGCGCTCGTCACCCTGGATCCTGAGATGCTGCCGACCTGGCTCGCCAACGCCGGCCTGCCGAAGGAGATGTCGCTCGCCGAAGCCGCCACGAACGACGCGGTCCGTGCCGAGATCCAGAAGGCGGTCGACGGCGCGAATGCCCGTGTCTCGCGCGCGGAATCGATCCGCAAGTTCACGATTCTCGACAGCGAGTGGACCGAGGCCTCAGGCCACCTCACGCCGAAGCTGTCGATCAAGAGGAACGTGATCATGAACGATTTCGCCGACGAGATCGCCGCCATCTACGACGAACCCGTCACGACGACGAACGTCGCGATCGGCGGCTGACCACCTCGAGACACCAGAAAGGCCCCGCTTCGGCGGGGCCTTTCTCGTCGTGTCTGATGGTCAGAACCAGGCGCTCTCCCTGACCTCGCGCATCGCACGCTTGCGTGTCTCGGCATCCAGCCTGGTGAGATACAGCTTGCCGTCGAGGTGATCGGTCTCGTGCTGCAGAGCCTGCGCCAGCAGACCGCCTCCTTCGAGCACGACCGTCTCACCGTCGAGGTCAATGCCCTCGACCCGTGCCCACGGGTATCGCAGCGCGTCGTGCCACAGGCCGGGAACCGACAGGCAGCCCTCGCCTGTGGGCTCCGGCTCACCCCGGACTTCGGTCAGGACGGGGTTGAGGACGTACCCGATGTCGCCGTCGATGTTGTAGCTGAAGGCGCGGAGCGCGACGCCGATCTGCGGTGCCGCCACGCCGGCACGGCCGGGCAGCTCGACGGTGTCGATCAGATCAGTGACCAGCGCGCGCACGCCCTCGTCGACACGGTCGATCGGTGCGCAGACCGTGCGAAGCACGGGGTCTCCGAAGACCCGGATCTCACGAACCGTCATCAGGCGGCCTTCGCCCTCAGGCCCTCGACGAGCAGTGCGGCGAGCTCGCGTGCCGCCACCCGTGTCTCAGGCTGGAGACTGGCGAAGACGATGGTGCCGCCCCCGGCGATCTGCGAGTCGTAGGGCATTCGCACCACGTGCTTGGCTCTCGTGCCGAAGTGGGCCTCGAGCTCGTTGAGACGCACCAGCGGAGCCCCGGGTGTCGACTGGTTCAGCACCACGATCGCCTCGCGGGCCTGCTCGGCGAACCCGTTGCTCTCGAGCCAGGTCAGCGTCTCCGACGCCAGTCGAGCCTCATCGACGCTCAGTCCTGAGACGATCACGATCTGATCAGCCAGATCGAGCGTGGCGGACATCACCGAGTGCACGATGCCCGTGCCGGTGTCCGTGAGCACGAGCGAGTAGTAATGCGCGGCGACGCCCGCCACGTCGCGGTAGTCGCTGTCGCTGAACGCCTCGGCGATCCGAGGATCCGCGTCGGAGGCGAGAACGTCGAGACGGGTGGCGTCTCGCGCGACGATCGCGGAGATGTCGTGATAGCCCTTGACCTCGTCATGGATGCGGACGAGGTCGCGCACCGACTTGTTGTGGTGCGGCCGCACCACTCGCTCGGCGAGAGTGCCGCGGTCAGGGTTGGCGTCGACCGCGATCACGCGGTCGTCCCTGGCATCGGCGAGGGCCATGCCCAGCAGAGCAGTGATCGTCGTCTTGCCGACTCCGCCCTTGCGCGACAGCACGGGGACGAACCGGGCTCCACCGACGATCGGAGCGGCGATCCGCGCACTCAGAGCCTTCCGCTCGCGCGCGCGGCGTCCGTCGCCGATGTTGATGCGACGTCCCGAGATCGCGTAGAGGAAGTGACTCCATGCCCCTTCGGGCTCGGGCTTGGTGAGACGATGCGGATCGAGCAGCCGGTCGGCGGTCAGAAGATCGGCGCTCTCGCGAGACGAGTCGCCGAGATCGTCCAGACGCTTCGACGACAGCTGCACGTCGGTGCGCGACGATCGGGTCGCGCGTGCCACGGCATCCCTGGGCTTCTGTGCGTCCATTGCCGAACTCTCCTTCTTGGCGAGAGATGATGCCGCCGACGCTCTCCTCGACGTCGGTGCGGCGTCGAAGTCGGCCTTCGCCCTCGCGATGAACGCCGCGGCGGCCGCGGCCTCCGCGGCGACGACATCAGCGGGCGCTGCGTCCGGCGTCGCGGACGGGTCGGTGCCGACAGATGTGAGCGACGCGGTCACCGGAGCGCGCTCACGGGTGCGTGGAGGCTCGGGCTGCGCATCCGGCTCGGTCTCCGGCAGCGGTGGTGCCGCAGAAGCGACCTCGTGCGCGGACTCCTCTTCGGGCTCGGGCTCCTCTTCGGGCTCGAGTGCGAAGTCTGGCTCGACCTCGACCTCGACCTCGGGCTCGGGGATGGGTTCGACCTCCGGCTCACCCTCGGGCACGAGCTCGATCTCGGGCTCAGGCTCAGGCTCGGGCTCAGGCTCGGGCTCCACCTCAGGCTCAGGCTCGGGCTCGGTCTCGGGCTCAAGCTCAGGCTCGGGCTCGGGCTCAAGCTCGGGCTCGGGCTCCGGCTCCGGCTCTACCTCAGGCTCCAGATCGACCTCCGGCTCCGCCTCGGGCTGCGGCTCCGTTCTCGCTTCGATCTCCGGCTCGGAATCGAGGTGCCGAGTCTCTTCCTTCGCAGGCTCGGGCGGCAGCTCGATGATCATCGGTGCGGCGCCGAGCGGTGCCGGTGCGATCTCCGCCGCGGCCTTCGCCGCCGCGACAGGCTCGTCGACGATCAGATCGGCCACGACCTCGCCCTCGAGAACGCCATCGTCTGCCAGGTCGTCGTCATCATCCGTCGGCAACACGACGCTCACCTGTGCGGTGTTGCCGAGTATCCCGATGGCTGAGGTGTCCAACGACGTCGCATCGTCGAGGACCCCTCTGGACTCATCGTCCGGGTTGTCTGCCACGTTCTTCGGGGTCACTGTGTCACTCCAAGCTTGTGCGGGCCTCGGGTGCGTCACGTCGAACGCGGCCTCGCCCGCACAAGATTAGTGCGCCGGGCGGATCACGACCAAAAGATCTCCGGCCTCGACCTGCTGCGTCGGACCGATCGCGAGGCGTTCGACGACGCCGTCGACGGGGGCTGTGATGGCGGCCTCCATCTTCATCGCCTCGATGGACGCGACCGGTTCCCCGGCGCGCACCGCGTCACCGACTTCCGATTTGAGCGTCACGACGCCCGAGAACGGTGCAGCCACCTGGCCGGGCACCGAGGTGTCGGCCTTCTCGATCTCGTGCACGTCCACGGCCACCGATCTGTCGCGCACGAACACCGGTCGCAGCTGACCGTTGAGGGTCGTCATGACAGTGCGCATGCCCTTGTCATCCGCATCGCCGATGGCTTCGAGCCCCACGTACAGTTGCACGCCGCGATCGATCTCGACGACATGCTCCTGACCCTGCACGAGACCGTAGAGGTAGTCGGCGGTGTCGAGCACCGAGAGATCTCCAAACACTTCGCGCCGCTCAGTGAACTCGCGCATCGGTCCGGGGAACAACAGCGTGTTCAGTCTCGCGCGACGTGTCGCTCCGTCACCCGCGAGGGCCGCCTCATCGTCGGCCGAGATCTCGGTCATTCCTGTGCGCACCGACCGCCCGGCCAGCACCTTCGTGCGGAACGGCTCGGGCCATCCGCCCGGGAGGTCGCCGAGCTCACCCGCCATGAAGCCGACGACGGAGTCGGGCACGTCGTACTTCTCGGGGTTCGCCTCGAAATCAGCGGGGTCGGCCTTCACCGCTGCCAGGTGCAGGGCGAGATCGCCGACCACCTTCGACGACGGGGTCACCTTGGGAACCCGACCGAGGATCCGATCGGCGGCGGCGTACATGTCCTCGATCAGCTCGAAGTCCTCCGCGAGGCCGAGTGCCTTCGCCTGCTGACGCAGGTTCGACAGCTGACCGCCCGGGATCTCGTGGTGGTAGACCCGCCCGGTGGGCCCCGGAAGACCGGATTCGAACGGCGCGTACATCCGGCGGACCGCCTCCCAGTACGGTTCGAGGTTCGAGACGCCGTCGAGCGAGATGCCGCTGTCCCTGTCCGTGTGCGCGAGCGCGGCGACGAGGGACGACAGGGAGGGCTGGCTGGTCGTGCCGGAGAGCGGAGCGGATGCCGCGTCGACCGCGTCCACTCCCGCCGCGCTGGCGGCGAGCAGGGTGGCGAGCTGTCCGCCGGGGGTGTCGTGCGTGTGCAGGTGCACGGGGAGGTCGAAGCGCTCGCGCAGTGCGGTGACGAGTTTCGCCGCCGCCGCAGGACGCAGAAGCCCGGCCATGTCCTTGATCGCCAGGATGTGCGCGCCTGCCGCGACGATCTGGTCGGCGAGGTTCAGGTAGTAGTCGAGGGTGTACAGATCCTCAGCAGGGTTCAGCAGGTCGCCGGTGTAGCAGAGCGCCACCTCGGCCACTGCGGTGCCCGTGCTTCGCACAGCCTCGATCGCCGGACGCATCTGCTCGATGTCGTTGAGGGCATCGAAGATCCGGAAGATGTCGACCCCGCTGGCCGCCGCCTCCTTCACGAAGGCTTCGGTGACCGCTGTCGGGTAGGGCGTGTAACCGACGGTGTTGCGTCCTCGGAGGAGCATCTGGATCGCGACGTTCGGGAGGGCGGCCCGGAGCTTGTCGAGACGCTCCCAAGGGTCTTCGCCCAGGAAGCGCAGGGCGACGTCGTAGGTCGCACCTCCCCATGCCTCGACCGAGAACAGCTCCGGCGTCAGTCTGGCGATGTGCGGCGCGACTGCGACGAGATCCCTCGTACGCACCCGGGTGGCCAGCAGGGACTGGTGGGCGTCGCGGAAAGTCGTGTCGGTGATCGCGATGGCGCTCTGCGCGCGAAGGCTCTTCGCGAAGCCCTCCGGCCCCAGTTCGAGCAGTCGCTGGCGCGAACCCGGGACCGGGGTGGAGGTCAGGTCGACGGCCGGCAGCTTGGCTCGCGGGTCCAGCGAACCCGGGTGGACGCCGTGCGGCTTGTTGACGGTGACGTCCACAAGCCAGTTCAGGATCCGGGTTCCGCGGTCCTTCGACTCGCGTCCGCGCAGGAGGTCGGGGCGCTCGTCGATGAAGGACGTGCTCACGTCGCCGGCGATGAACGCGTCGTCCTCGAGCAGCGCCTGCAGGAACGGGATGTTGGTCGAGACACCGCGGATGCGGAACTCCGCCAGCGCCCGCCGCGCGCGCGCCACAGCGGCCGGGTAGTCCCGGCCGCGACAGGTCAGCTTCGCGAGCATCGAGTCGAAGTGCGGGCTGATCTGGGCGCCCTGATGGACGGTGCCGCCATCGAGCCGGATTCCGGCACCGCCCGGCGAGCGGTAGGTGGTGATCTTGCCCGTGTCGGGGCGGAATCCCTGAGTGGGGTCCTCCGTGGTGATGCGACACTGCAGTGCTGCTCCCCGCACGTGGAGGTCCTTCTGCTCCAGGCCGAGCTCCACGAGCGTCTGGCCCGCGGCGATGCGCATCTGACTCTGCACGAGATCGACGTCGGTCACCTCCTCGGTGACGGTGTGCTCGACCTGGATGCGCGGATTCATCTCGATGAAGACGACTTCGCCGGTGCGCTCCCCCGCCGTCTCGAGCAGGAACTCGACCGTTCCGGCATTCTCGTACCCGATGGAGCGGGCGAACGCCACGGCGTAGCCGTGCAACGCGGTGCGGATGCCGTCGTCGAGGTTCGGTGCCGGAGCGATCTCCACGACCTTCTGATGACGACGCTGCACCGAGCAGTCCCGTTCGAAGAGGTGCACGGTCTCGCCCGCCTTGTCGGCGAGGATCTGCACTTCGATGTGCCGGGGACGAAGGACCGCCTGCTCGAGGAACATCCTCGGGTCGCCGAACGCGCTGGCTGCCTCACGCATGGCCTCTGCGAGTGCCGGAGCGAGCTCCGCGGCGGACTCGACGCGACGCATGCCTCGCCCACCACCGCCGGCGACGGCCTTGGCGAAGAGCGGAAAGCCGATCTCAGCGGCCTGGGCGACGAGCGCATCGACATCGTCGGACGCCTCCGTCGACCGGAGCACCGGAACGCCGGCCTCGATGGCATGGCGCTTGGCCTCGACCTTGTTCCCCGCCATCTCCAGGACCTTGGCGGGGGGACCGATGAAGACGATGCCGTTGGCGGCGGCCTTCTCGGCCAGCTCAGGGTTCTCGGAGAGGAAGCCGTATCCGGGGTAGATCGCATCCGCTCCGGCATCCTTCGCGACGCGGATGATCTCATCGACGTCAAGGTAGGCGCGCACCGGATGACCGCGTTCACCGATCTCGTAAGCCTCGTCGGCCTTGAGTCGATGGACCGAGCCACGGTCCTCATGCGGGAACACCGCCACAGTCCTGGCCCCGACTTCGAAGGCCGCACGGAAGGCGCGGATCGCGATCTCTCCGCGGTTGGCCACAAGGATCTTCTGGAACATGCACACCTCTGGAAGCTCGATGCGCAGCTGATTCGTCGCGCATGGGGCGGGGCTGAGTGTGCACCCAGCCTAGGGGAAGGTAACGTGGTGTTCGTGCACGTACTCAGCGTCAGCTCTCTCAAGGGAGGCGTCGGCAAGACGACCGTGACCCTCGGCTTGGCCTCAGCGGCCTTCGCCCGCGGCGTCCGGACGCTCGTCGTCGACCTCGACCCGCAGTCCGATGTGTCCACCGGCATGGACATCCAGGTGGCAGGTCGGCTCAACATCGCCGATGTCCTGGCGAACCCGAAGGAGAAGGTCGTCCGCCAGGCGATCACCTCCAGCGGCTGGGCGAGGGTGCACCCCGGAACCATCGACGTGCTGATCGGCAGCCCGTCGGCGATCAACTTCGACGGCCCGCACCCGAGCGTGCGCGACGTCTGGAAGCTCGAGGAGGCGCTCGCCGCCGTCGAGGCCGACTACGACCTGGTCCTCATCGACTGCGCCCCGTCGCTGAACGCGCTCACCCGCACCGCATGGGCGGCGAGCGACCGAGTGATGGTCGTCACCGAACCAGGACTCTTCTCGGTCGCCGCGGCCGACCGTGCGCTGCGCGCGATCGAAGAGATCCGTCGTGGTCTCTCCCCCCGTCTGCAGCCGCTGGGCATCGTCGTGAACCGCGTGCGTCCCCAGTCGATCGAGCACCAGTTCCGTATCAAAGAGCTCCGCGACATGTTCGGGCCCCTGGTGCTCTCACCTCAGCTCCCGGAGCGCACGTCGCTGCAGCAGGCTCAGGGCGCGGCCAAGCCGTTGCACATCTGGCCCGGCGATTCGGCTCAGGAACTCGCTTCCGACTTCGACCAGCTGCTCGACCGGATCATCCGCACCGGCAGGATCCAGGTCGCCGACTCGGGCGTGCAGGCCTGAGTCACCCCAGACAGCAGAACGGCCATCCTCTCGCGAGGGTGGCCGTTTCTTCATGTCGCGAGACTCTGCTCGCGGGACTTCGGTGCCGCAGGCTCAGGCAGAACGCTTCGAGCGTCGTGCCGACAGCTCGTCGACCGGGTCGGGGGCTGTCGCATCGAATTCGATCAGCGTCGACTCGACCTCGCGGAGGACCTTGCCGACCGCGATGCCGAACACTCCTTGACCACGGCTCACCAGATCGATGACCTCGTCGTTCGAGGTGCACAGGTACACGGAGGCTCCGTCGCTCATCAGCGTCGTTCCGGCGAGATCGCGGATGCCCGCGCGGCGGAGCTCATCGACCGCTGTGCGGATCTGCTGCAGCGAGATGCCGGTGTCGAGAAGGCTCTTCACGAGCTTGAGCACGAGGATGTCGCGGAAGCCGTAGAGACGCTGCGATCCGGATCCGCTGGCGCCGCGCACCGTGGGTTCCACCAGCTCGGTGCGAGCCCAGTAGTCCAGCTGCCGGTAGGTGATGCCGGCCGCCCGAGCCGCTACCGCGCCGCGGTAGCCGACCTCGTCGTCCATCGCCGGCAGACCGTCGGTGAAGAGGAGTTCTGGCACGAACCGCGGGTCGCCTGCACGCTCATCCGCATTCATTTGAAATCCTCCCTGGAGCTGTTACCTCCACGCTAGAGCAGGCCTCCGGCACCGGCAATGACATCCGTGGGACACCGAAGGTGTGTCGCAATCAGTTCGTTACGAAAGCAACCTGGTGAGCGCGTCCTTGACGAAGAGCGAGCGCACCTCGTCGATCTTCGAGGCGAGGCTCGGTGCCATCTCACTCGCCTTCGCCCTCGACGCGGCGTCCGTACGACGCAGCAGCGACGACATCGCGGACTCGATCAGCGCGACCTCTCGCTCTGCACCCTGCCTCAGCGAGCGCAGGTGGCGGGGTTCGATGCCGTGGCGATCGAGGGCGACGAGGCCGCGAAGCAACGTGACGGTCGACTCGGGGTAGGTCTCGTGCGCGACGATCACACCGGTGCTGATCGCATCGTTGAGGAGCTGAGGGCCCGCGCCAGCAGCCGACAGCAGCTCTCCCCGGCGGTAGCGCCGAGGAGTGGGCGTGATCGAGGGCGGCGGAGCGAGGGTCGCGGATTCGCCGTTCGCCTCTGCCTCGTCGAGCTGCTCTCGGATGATGCTGAGCGGCAGGTAGTGGTCGCGCTGCAGCGTCAGACCGAGGCGCAACCGCTCGATGTCGGCCTGCGAGAATTTCCGGTAGCCGGACTCTGTGCGCGACGGGCGGACGATCCCCTGCACCTCGAGGAAGCGGAGCTTGCTGGAGGTGAGTTCGGGAAACTCGGGTGTGAGCCGGGCCAGGACCTGCCCGATGCTCAGAAGGCCCGCGGACGCCGAGCGTTCGCGGGCGGGGGAAGCCGCCATCAGTCGATCGCCGCGACGCGATCGACGGGTGAGGCGAAGAAGTTCAACCGGAACTTGCCGACGCGGAGCTCGGTGCCGTCGACCAGCGGACTGCGGTCGACGCGTTCACCGTTCACATAGGTGCCGTTGAGTGAACGCTGGTCGATGATCTCGAAGGTCGATCCATTGCGAGTCACCTCGGCATGGCGGCGCGAGACGGTCACGTCGTCGAAGAAGATGTCGGCCTCGGGGTGGCGGCCCACGGTCGTCACATCGGTGTCGAGAAGGTAGCGGGCCCCGGCGAGAGCTCCGGAGCGCACCAGAAGCAGTGCGGAACCGGAGGGAAGGGCTGCGATGGCGCCCTGCTCCACATCGGTGAGCTCCGTACCGAAAGGCACGAAGGAGAGGTCCGAGTCATGACCGAACGTCTGCGTCACGTCGTGCCTCTGCTCGCCGGGACGGTGGATCGCGGCGTCTCCGCCCGATCGATTCTGGCTGTCTGTCACTATGCCCTCCTAGTCCTCCAGACTAACTGATCGGACGCCGCTCGCGGGAGCTCGCGTCACTATCAGGCACCGCATACCGACACTTCATAGGCTGAGCAGGTGAAAACCACAGCCCGCCGCCTCCCCGCAGCTCCGATCGCCCTTGCGGCAGCCCTCCTGACCGCGTTCCTCGTGCTGCTCGCGCCTCTCTCCGCCTCAGCCCACGACAGCCTGCTCGCCTCCTCCCCCGAGGCCGACGGCGCGGTCGACACGCTCCCGACCGAATTGACGCTCACCTTCAGCGCGAAGCTCATCGATGAGACCGGTGCGACCGAGGTCGTCGTGACGGATCCGTCCGGCAGCTCGGTCACCGACGGGAGTGCCACGGTCGAAGGGGCGATCGTCACTCAGCCCCTCGCCGCTGAGGCCCCCGCCGGCGTCTATCACGTGATCTGGAAGGTCGTGTCGAGCGACGGCCATCCGACCTCGGGAGAGTTCGACTTCACGGTCGCGAACAGCACCGAGGCCGCGCCCACCTCGGAGCCCAGCGCCGACCCCACGACCGGTGCCACCGCAGCACCTGAGCCGTCCGCGACCGCAGGCCCCGGGACGGACGTCACCCCGGCCCCCGATAACGACAGCTCAGCGGCGCCTACGACGATGATCTGGGTGCTCTCGATCGTCGGCGTCCTCGTGATCGCCGGCATCGTCGTCTGGCTCGTCGTCCGCGGTCGTCGCGACCCGGCATCCGCCGATTCCGACCTTCCTTCGGAGCGATAGGCTTAAGGCATGCCACATTACGATGTCGTCATCCTCGGTGCAGGTCCTGGCGGATACGTCGCTGCGGTTCGCAGCGCGCAGCTCGGTCTGTCCACCGCCATCATCGAAGAGAAGTACTGGGGCGGTGTGTGCCTCAACGTGGGCTGCATCCCCTCGAAGGCTCTTCTGAAGAATGCGGAGCTCGCGCACACGCTCAACCACAAGGCCGACTTCTTCGGCATCTCGGGTGAGTTCACGATCGACTACGGCAAGGCGTTCGACCGCAGCCGCGTGGTCGCAGACGGCCGCGTCAAGGGCATCCACTTCCTGATGAAGAAGAACAAGGTGACCGAGTACGACGGTCGCGGCACCTTCACCGGCCCGAAGGCGATCTCGGTCGCCAAGTCCGACGGCTCGACCGAAGAGGTCACCTTCGACAACGCGATCATCGCCACGGGTTCGAAGGTCCGACTTCTTCCGGGCGTCCAGCTCAGCGACAATGTCGTGACGTACGAGGAGCAGATCCTCTCGCGCGAGCTGCCGAAGTCCATCGTCATCGTGGGCGCCGGGGCCATCGGCATGGAGTTCGCCTACGTGATGACGAACTACGGCGTCAAGGTCACGATCATCGAGTTCCTCGACCGCGCGCTTCCCAACGAGGACGCCGACGTGTCGAAGGAGATCGCCAAGCAGTACAAGAACTACGGCGTCGACATCCTGACCTCCACCAAGGTCGAGTCGGTCGTCGACAACGGCTCGTCCGTCACCGTCTCCTACACTGGCAAGGACGGTCAGCAGTCGTCGATCGAGGCCGACAAGGTGCTCATGTCCGTCGGCTTCGCCCCCAACATCGAGGGCTTCGGTCTCGAGGCCACCGGTGTGAAGCTCACCGAGCGCGGCGCGATCGACATCGACGACCACATGCGCACGAACGTCGAGGGCATCTACGCGATCGGCGATGTCACCGCCAAGCTGCAGCTCGCCCACGTGGCCGAGGCGCAGGGCGTCGTGGCCGCGGAGACCATCGGCGGCGCAGAGACCCAGACGCTGGGCGATTACCGCATGATGCCGCGCGCGACGTTCTGCTCCCCTCAGGTGGCCTCGTTCGGTCTCACCGAGCAGCAGGCGAAGGACGAGGGGCGCGAGATCAAGGTCGCGACCTTCCCGTTCATGGCCAACGGCAAGGCGCACGGGCTCGGCGAGCCCGTCGGATTCGTCAAGCTGATCGCCGACGCCGAGCACCTCGAGCTCATCGGCGCGCACATGATCGGCCCCGACGTGTCTGAGCTCCTGCCCGAGCTGACGCTGGCCCAGAAGTGGGACCTCACGGCCCTCGAGCTGGCCCGCAACGTGCACACGCACCCGACGCTGTCGGAGGCGCTGCAGGAGGGCTTCC
>JAZBLP010000037.1:0-36299 GCA_037033305.1 Actinomycetota bacterium
ACGGCATCCGCTGCTTGATCATGAACGGGTCGAACGGCAGGTCGCCGCGCATGTGGGTGCGGTCGTGGATGATGTCCCACATCACGAACGTCTTCTCGGCCATCTCCTGGTCATCCAAGAGGGTGGCGGCGCGTTCCGGGAGCACGAGATTCGTGATCTCGGCTGCGGCGCGGGTGACCCGGCGGTAGCGGGCCGCTTCGCGGTCCTGGAAGATCGCGCCCCACGTGAACGAGGGGATCTCGCGCATCGCGACGGTTTCGGGGAACAGCACGGCAGAGTTGGTGTCGTAACCCGGGGTGAAGTCGACCAGGCGCAGTGAGACGAACAGCTTGTTGCCGTAGTCACCGGCCTCCAGGGCGGCGATGAACTCGGGCCAGATCGTCTCGACGATCAGGGCCTCGACGAGGCGGTCGCTGGATCCGTTCTGCGTATACATCGGGAAGACGACCAGGTGACGGATGCCGTCGACGCGGTGCTGCTGGGGCTGGAAGGCCAGGAGCGAGTCGAGGAAGTCCGGCACGCCGAAGCCCTCCGAGACCCAGCGGTCGAAGTCGACCACGGAGGCCGCGAGGTAGTCGGCGTCGTGCGGGAACGCGGGAGCGAGCGCGCGGATCCCGGCGGTGATCGCGGCGACGAGGTCGCGGGCCGCGGCGTGGTGTGCAGCATCCGGGATCGATCCGTCCTTGATCTGCATCTCGCGGATCGCGATCGCGGCGTCCTTGAGCTGCGCCCAGGCGATGCTCTGCTCGGCGGTCGATGCGTCCTCCACGACCTCGGGTTCGCCGACGATGGCCTGAACAGCGGTGCTGTGGGCGGAAATGATGGACATCGGGACCTCCGATCGGAGAGTTTGACGGAAAGATTCCGGCATATGCGGAATCCTGACAATAATCTTACATCCATGGATGATTCTGTCGACCGCGCGATCCTGGCCGAGATGTCCCGAGACGGCCGTGCCACCCTGTCGCAGCTGTCGGACGCGGTGGGCCTCTCGGTGTCGGCCGTCCAGTCACGTCTGCGTCGCCTCGAGACACGCGGGATCATCACCGGCTACCGAGCGATCCTCGACCCCGAACTCGTCGGCACGCCCCTCTCGGCCTTCATCGAGATCACTCCGCTCGACCCGGCGCAGCCGGACAACGCGCCCGAGCTCCTCGAGCACCTCGATGCGATCGAGGCGTGCCACTCGATCGCGGGCGATGCCAGTTACATGCTCTTCGTGCGGGTCGCCTCGCCCCGTGCGCTGGAAGAGCTCGTGCGTGACATCCGCCTCGCCGCGAATGTGAGCACGCGCACCACGGTCGTGCTGCAGACCTACTACGAGCACCGGCCGATCATCTCGGTCGCCTCCCCCGGCTCGGAATAGCGATTCCGCCGCAGGGGGTGCGCGATGTCGGTGGTATCGGCGATCATGATCGTGCGGTTCCTCTTCAACGCTGATCCCCAGGAGCACCCATGTCCTTCCAGGCATACCTCGACAAGGTCGAGACGCAGACCGGCCTCACTCCGCGACAGTTCATCGAGCTCGCGAAGGAGCAGGGCTTCGACGAGACGACCAAGTCGACCGTCGTGCTGAATTGGCTCAAGCAGGACTACAACCTCGGGCATGGCCATGCCCAGGCGATGGTCCACGTGATCCTCAAAGGGCCGAAGATCAGCGACAAGCACGTCGGCAAGGGCGGCGCGCACGGCGATGCGTCCGACACGCTCTGGCTCGACGGCAAGGACAGCAATCCGAACGCCTGACCCGCATCCCCAGTCACCTGCAGAAGAGAGAGCATCATGGCTGTCCGCGTCGATCTCAACATCTCCCTCGACGGATTCGCGACCACCACCGATCAGACACCCGAGAAGCCGTTCGGCGACGACTGGCCGCGTCTGGTCGCGGCATATGCGGCCACGCGCACGTTCCGCACCCGAGTGCTGGGCGACGACTCGGGTGCCGGTACGACGGGTGTCGACGAGAAGTACGCCCACGCCTACTTCGAAGGCATCGGCGCCGAGATCATGGGCGCGGGGATGTTCGGTCTGCACCAGCATCCGGATGACCCGGAGTGGCGCGGCTGGTGGGGCGACGAGCCGCCGTTCCATGTGCCGGTCTTCGTGCTCACGCACGCTCGCCGCGACTCGATCGAGTTCGAGAACGGCACGGTCTTCCACTTCGTCGATGCGGCGCCGGAGGAGATCCTGCCGCGCGCGATCGACGCGGCGGGCAGCGGTGATGTCCGCATCGGCGGCGGGGTCGACGTCGTCAGGCAGTTCCTCCGTGCGGGGCTGGTCGACCGGGTGCACCTCGCCGTCGCTCCGCTCGTGCTGGGCAGTGGGGAGCGCATCTGGGACGGCCTCCGCGGCATCGAGAACGGCTACGACGTCGAGTCCGAGGTCGCCGAGTCCGGCGTCACGCACCTGACCTTCCGCCGTGACTGACGCCGCGACCGACGTCGCGTCCTGAGGGCGTCCATCGGCGCCACCAGTAGGATTCCCTGCGTGGCAGCATCCTCGAAGCGCAAGAAGAATCAGCCCCGTGTGAGCGGCAATCCCGCGAAGCGGGCGAGCGGCAATCCCGCGACCCAGACGGTCATCGACGCAGGCCCCGTCACCGTCGGCGACTGGATCGGCGCCGCGCGTCTCCGCACTCTTCCGCTCGCCGTCGCCCCGGTCGTCATCGGCACCGGAGCCGCACGCAGCACGGGTCCGGAATTCCACTGGGTGATCGCCCTGGCATGCCTCGCGGTCGCCGTGCTGCTGCAGATCGGCGTCAACTTCGCGAACGACTACAGCGACGGCATCCGCGGCACGGATGCCGTGCGCGTGGGGCCCGCCCGCCTCACAGCATCCGGTCGGGTGAAGCCCCGCACCGTGCTCATCGCCGCGCTGGTCTTCTTCGCGCTCGCCGCGGCGGTCGGCGTCGCGATCGTGGTGCGCACCGAACAGTGGTGGATGCTGGCCATCGGCGCCGCGTGCATCATCGCCGCGTGGTTCTACACGGGCGGCAAGAGGCCCTATGGCTACAACGCTCTCGGAGAGGTGTTCGTCTTCATCTTCTTCGGCCTCGTCGCGACGCTGGGCACGACGTGGGTGCAGGCGTTCGAGCTGCCCCAGCAGGCATGGCTGGGGGCTGTCGCCGCGGGACTGTTCGCCTGTGCGGTGCTGCTCGCCAACAACCTGCGCGACATCGATCAGGATCGCCTCGTCGGCAAGCGCACGCTGACCGTCCTGATCGGCAAGCGTGCGACCCAGGTGCTCTTCACGCTGTTCGTGATCGTTCCCTTCGGCATCCTCGTCATCATCGCGCTGCTGTACCCGATCGCGTGGATCGGTCTTCTCGCGCTGCTCGCCGGGCTCCCGGCCATCCTCATCGTCTGGACCTACCGTCAGGCGAAAGAGCTGGTCACCGCTCTGGCGCTGACGTCGCTCACCGCGCTGCTCTACGCCGGTGCGTTCTACTGGGCGCTCGCCGGCTGACGAGTTCTCTCAAGACGACTTCATGCAGGAATCGCGGCGGATCGACGGCTTCGTCTCGCGGGTGCGACGTCAGGAGCACCACTCCGCGCCTCCGGCCGAAGCGCCGATCTGGGCGGTGATCGCGTTGGGTGCCCTGCTGGTCGTGGGGTTGGGGTTCGTGGTCGCCTCCGGTCACCCGGCTCTCTACGGCTTCGTCGCCGCCATGGTGGCGGCGGCTGTCGTCGAACGGACCCTCGACGCACGCACTCCGTCATGGGGTGAGGGACACCTGATCGCGGATGCGGATTCCGATGGCGTGACCTTCTCCTCCTACCGCGGAACGGTCGCGCTCGGGGTGGCCTTCTTTGCCGCGCTTCTCGTGGCGGCGGTCTGCTTCATCGTGGTGCTGATGGCGCCGGGTCTCGATCTTCCCCTATGGTTCGGGGCCTTCGGTCTCGTGCTCGTCGGTGGGGGCGTCTACGCCGTGCGGCTCATCGCGCGGAGCGTGCGACGCGCTGACCTCCGCCTGGATCGCACCGGCGTGACGGCGGTCCGGTCCATCGGGGCGAGCGCGACGGTGCCGTGGGGGTCGCTCGTCACGGCGTTCTCCGCTGGTCGGGCGATCGTTCTCACCACCACCGAGTCGACCGAGCTCTGGCCGATGGACCACTTGCGGGCCGATCCGATGGCCGTGGCCGCGATCATCGACCGGTGCGCGGCACTCGAGACCCATGACCGTGAGTCGATCGTCGCCGTCATCGAGGAGATGCTCACCACACCGTCGGGCCGGTGAGCTTCCCCGGCGTGACGGCGTGAGCTGCTGACGGGGGCGTCAGGGCCTTTCGGCGCCGTCGATCGCGTCGTCCTCGACGTCCGCATCCTTCTGCGCGGCGGAGCTCTTGCCGTCGCGGCGCTCGACGATCCGGGCCGAGGCGTCGGTCAGAGGACGACGCAGGAACAGCATCGAGATGCTCACCCCGATGAGGGCGGCGAAGATCGCGGCGAGCCACCAGTACTCGCGGAAGATCGGGAAGAAGAACCACATGATCGCCAGCGGCACGAGGAAAGCCAGCAGACGCAGCACGGTGTAGACGAGGAAAGGTGCACGGTTCTTCACCCGCACAGTCTACGTTCGTGACCTGAGCGGTCTGCTGTCAGCCGTCGATGCCGAGCCTGCGGAACGGGATGCCGCGCACGACGCGCTTCCAGGGGTGCTCGCCGAGCGACCACAGCAGCTTCTCGTCGAGGTCGAGCGCGAGGTCCTCGCAGCCGACGGGCAGCGGCATCCGGTCGCGCACCAGGGCATCGCGGTTCCCCGTCCACAGGACGCCGGGTCGCATGTGATCCGACTGCGAGACGAAGTGCCGGTCGCCCCAGCGGACGGCGCCCTGCATGTGTGCGATCCCGGGCGAGAACCGGCTGATCTCGCGGAACTCGTCGCCGTCGCCATCCGGCACCGAAAACTCGGCGATGCGGCCCTTGTCATCGCGGGTGTACTCGCCGACGAGCACCCTCCGCAGCGGAGTTCCGTCGTCATCGTAGACACGGCCGAGGTACGAGCAGCGGAGGTCGACCGGGTGCACTCGGGTGCGCACGGCGACGAGTGCGGTGGCGCGCAGGCCGCGCCCACGTGCTCCCGCGAGGCGTCGCGCCTCTGCGCCGCGGACACGGCGGATGTCGGCGAGGTCGAACTCCCAGATCCCACGGCCGGTGGCCGCGACGAACAGGCGGTCGTCGAACCAGGCGAGTCCGCCGGCATGGATCCGGGCGGGCTGCAGCTCGCCGTCGTCCTCGGTGACGAGCAGCACGTCGAGATGACGCGAGCGCTCGAGGTCGACGAACGCGACTCGGGAGGCCAGGTGGTGTCCGTCGAGCTGCTGCCGGAACCAGCTCACAGCAAGCGTCCGCCGCCCGCGCCACAGCCCCAGATCGATGCCCTGCGGGTACCAGCGGCGGGTCCAGGTGCGGGCGCTCAGCCAGCGCAGGTCGACCGTGCTGCGGCGCTTCTGCCGCACGGGGCGCCAGGTGGTTCCGAACGGCCAGAGCATGCTCCCATCGTCGCCGATCGTCGGGCGCGGTGCGAATCCGCCGTCAGCGAGCGGCGGCGCACCGAGATCACGTCACCGCGTGTTCACCCGCAGGCCGCCGATCGGCAAGGAGCGCCTGAGAGCATTCCGACACCGTCGACCCGGGGGAGTCCTGTGCGCACACCGCTCGTGACCGTCATCCTGCCCGCCAAGGACGCAGGCGCCTACATCGGCACGACGCTCGAGACGCTGACACGCCAGTTCGACGACCCGTCGGCGCTGAAGCTCGTCGCGATCGACGACGGCTCCCACGATGAGACCGGCACGCTGATGCGTCGATACACCGAGCGCCTCCCGCACGTCGAGGTCATCGTCAACCCTCGGCCGAGAGGGCTCGCCAGCGCCCGCAACCAGGGGCTCGAGCGAGTGGAGGGCGATGCATTCTGCTTCCTCGACGGCGACGACTGGATGCAGCCGGGGCGGCTCTCGGTGCTGGTGCGCCGGCTGCACGAGCTGGGCTGCGACATGCTCCGTACCGATCACGTCACCGTGAAGGACGGCGTCCGCACTCTCGTGCCGGCACCCCACCCGTGGCGGGAGATGGTCGGCTCACCGCGTGAGGCGATCCTGCCGGAGAACGAGCCGACCATGGTCGACTACCCGTTCGCGTGGGCCGGAATCCTGCACCGTCGCGTGATCGACCAGGGCCTCGCCGGTTTCACGCCCGGGCTGTTCACCGCCGAGGATCGTCCATGGATCTGGCGTCTGCACCTGCACGCCCGATCGTTCGCGGTGGTCGACGCTCCCGCCCTGCTCTACCGCCGGGGTGTGTCGACGTCGTTGACGCAGGTGCGCGATCGCCGCCAGCTGGATTTCGCACGAGCGATGGGAGAGGTGCTCGACATCGTCGAAGCGGATGCCGAGGCAGACCGGTTCCTGCCGAAGGCCGTGTGGAGCGTCATGGCGCTCTCATCCCGGCACCTCGTGCGATCGAGGCGGATGCCCCCGTCGCTGCGCACCGAGATGCGCGCCGGCCTCCTCGGGCTGCTGGCCCGTCTGCCCGCGAGTGAGACGAGCGCCGTGCTGTCTCGCCTCGACGGACCGCGGCGCCGCGTGCTCGCCCCGCTGTTGCGCACGGTCGGACGCGCGGCATGACGCAGCTCTTCGCGGTGCACAGCGCCTACGGCATCGCCACTGCTGCTGCGGCGCTCGACGGCGGGATGCTCGGCGACCACGGTGAGCGCATCCTCGTGCCGTTCGTGTCATCGCGAGTGCCCGAGACATCGGTGAGCATCGCCACCGACCCGGCACTGGCAAGCCTCCGCGACAGGTTCGACCGGATCGAGGATCTCGATGCGCTGCTGGGCCCACTGCATCCGAGCTCGTGGAAGCCGGATGCCGCCGACCTGCCGCTGCTGCGGCGGCTGTTGACGCGGGCGTGGGGCATCGCCCTCGATGACCTCGAACTGCTCGTGCAGAGCCCGCAGGTCGCCCCGGCGCGCATCCTGATGCAGATCTTCCCTCACGCGCGTCTCACGATCATCGGCGACGGACTCATGACCTATTCGCCGATGCGGGTGCGGATGCCGCACACGATCACCGCTCGGATCGGCCGCGTCGTGCATGCCGACGTCGTGCCGGGCGTCACGCCGCTGGTGGGGTCGCCCGTCGCGACGCCGGTGCCGGTCTCGCCCGAGCTGTTCCGGACGGTGCTCGCCGAGACCGCCGAGGCGACCGACGACACGGCGGACCTCGAGAGCGCGCTCGACGGCGAGCCGACTGTCCTCGTGCTCGGCCAGTACCTGTCCGCTCTCGGTCTGGTCAGCGAGCGTGAGGAGATCACGCTGCAGAAGGAGATGATCGATCGCGCGGCCGGCCGGCGACCGCAGCACATCGTCTTCAAGCCGCACCCATCGGCCCCGCCCCGGCTGAGCGACGCGCTGCGCGAGCGAGCGGCGACCCACGGCATCGACTTCCGTGAATACCGGGGCGCGCTCGCCGCAGAGGTGCTCGCCGAGCGGATCGACGCGTCGGCCATCATCGCCGGGTTCTCGACGGCACTGCCGACCGTGCGGACCCTGTTCGGCAGAGAGATCGAGGCGGTGGGGGCTGACACGGTGCTCTCGCGTCTGACCCCGTATGAGAACAGCAACCGGGTGCCCGCGACGATCGTCGATGCCCTGACCCGGCCGGACTCCCCGTATCGAGACCCCGACCGCATGCAGCTGCTGATCGACGCGGTCGGCTACGCCATGCAGCCCGTCGTCGCCGCGCACCTGCGCCACCGGGCCGAGCAGCTGCTCGCCAGCATCCGCCCGTCTGATCGCGACCGATACTTCGCGCCCGAGAGGCTGATCGAACTTGCATTGCCCGGGGCGCCGCGCGAGACCGTGGTCCGTCGCGCGCTGCGCCCGGTCGGCGGCATCGGCCGAGTCGAGCAGGTTCGACTCACGGCGCTCGCTGCGCGGCGCAGAGTCGCGCGCGCCTGGCGCGTGCTCAGAGGGCGATGACGGGCATGACAGCCATGACGGGTATCGACGGGGAAGGAACGAGTGGCATGATCGAGCACCAGCAGAGGACGGATGCCGGCAGGGTCGTCGCGATCATCCCGGCGCGCGGCGGGTCGAAGGGCGTGCCGCGCAAGAACCTCCGCCGTGTGGGGGGAGTGCCCCTCGTCGAACGCGCCGTGCGCACGGCGATCGAGACCGACGGCATCGACCTCGTGGTGGTATCGACCGATGACGACGAGATCGCCGCGGTGAGCGAGGCGGCCGGGGCGAGAGTCGTGCGGCGGCCGGCGGCGATCTCCGGCGACACGGCCTCGTCGGAGTCGGCGATCCTGCATGCGCTCGACGAGCTCGACGCCGAGGGAGAGCGGGCTGACGCGGTGGCCTTCCTGCAGGCGACGTCGCCGTTCATCCCGCGCGATGCCCTGTCGTGGGCTGTGCGCGAGATCGGCGAGGGGCGGGCGGACAGCGTCTTCGCGGCCCACGAGACCTACGGATTCCTCTGGGCGCGGGAAGCGGATGCCGACGCGGCCGTCGCACTCAACCACGACGCGTCGCGTCGCCCGCGTCGGCAGGATCGCGAGCCGCACTACCTCGAGACCGGCGCGTTCTACGTCTTTCGCGCTGACGGCTTCCGTGAGGCGGAGCATCGCTTCTTCGGCCGCATCCGCTTCGCCGAGGTGCCCGAATGGACGGCGATCGAGATCGACGACGAGCAGCAGCTCCGCATCGCCCGAGCGCTCGCCGCCCTGCATGAGAGCCCCGAGCGCGTGCCGGTGCGAGCGATCGTGACCGACTTCGACGGCGTGCACACCGACGACACCGCGACGGTCGACGCCGACGGAGCCGAGCGCGTGCGGGTGAGTCGGGAAGACGGCATGGGGGTGTCGCTGCTGCGGCGTGCCGGCATCCCGATGCTGATCCTCTCGACCGAGGTCAATGCGGTGGTGCGGGCGCGGGCCGACAAGCTGCGCGTTCCCGTGCTGCACGGCATCGACGACAAGGAGTCGGCGCTGCGCGGGTGGGCGGACGAGGTCGGCATCTCGCTCGCCGACATCGCGTACCTGGGCAACGACGTGAACGACCTCCCGGCGCTGCGCATCGTCGGCTGGCCGGTGGCGGTGGCCGATGCGCATCCGCTGGTGCTCGAAGCCGCCAGGGTCGTGCTGACGCGGAGAGGCGGCCACGGCGCCGTCCGCGAGCTGATCGAACGGGTGTTGCCCGCCTGACCGGTGCCGGTAACCCTCCTGTCGGGCGGCGTTCACCCCCGGCGCGTACTCAGAGGAGAAGGCCATTTCGACGACCGGAGGAACCATGACTGTCAGCATCGGCTCACGCGTGATCGGCGGCGGCCACCCCGCCTATGTCATCGCGGAGATCGGCCTCAACCACAACGGCGAAGTCGACCTCGCCAAGCGCCTGATCGACGTCGCGGCACAAGCGGGAGCCGATGCCGTGAAGTTCCAGAAGCGCACCCCCGAGATCTCCACCCCCGAGCACATGCGCGACGTTCCGCGCGAGACGCCGTGGGGCACCATGAGCTACCTCGACTACCGCCGCCGTGTCGAGTTCGGTCGCGACGAGTACATCGCCATCGGCGACCATGCCACGATGCTCGGACTCGACTGGTTCGCGTCGCCGTGGGACGTCCCGAGCGTCGAGTTCCTCGAGTATCTGGGCGTCGTGGCGCACAAGGTCGCGTCCGCGAGCCTCACCGACACCGAGCTGCTCGTCGCGCTGCGCGAGACCGGCAAGCCCGTCATCCTCTCCACCGGCATGTCGACGATCGAGCAGATCGATCGCGCGCTGTCGACGCTCGGCACCGACCGGGTCGTGCTGATGCACGCGACCTCGACCTACCCGCTCGACCCCGAAGAGGCCAACCTGCGTGCGATCGCCACCCTGCGCGACCGCTATCCCGGCGTTCCGGTCGGGTACTCGGGCCACGAACGCGGACTGCAGATCTCGCTCGCCGCCGTCGCGATCGGGGCGGTCGCTGTCGAGCGCCACATCACGCTCGACCGCACCATGTGGGGCTCCGACCATGCGGCATCCCTCGAGCCGACCGGACTCGAGCACCTGGTGCGCGACATCCGCGTGATCGAGACGGCTCTGGGCGACGGCGTCAAGCGCGTGTTCGACAGCGAGCGCGCGCCGATGGCCAAGCTGCGTCGCATCCCGGCATGAGCGGACCGGGCATGACAGCGTCCGGCTCGCTGCGGGTCGTCGCGATCGCCGATGCCGACTCGTTCGTCAAATGGTCGGCGTCGCTGCTCGGCAGCGTGCCCGGCATCCGTCCGCATCTGCTGCTCGTGCAGACCCCGCTGACCGCCAGCCTCGACCAGCAGCGCAGTGCACTGGCCGGCACGGGGATGCTCTCTGACGATGTGACCCGCCTGTCCTTCGCGCGCGTGAGCGCCTGGCTCGAGGGCCAGCGCCCTGACGTCGTGCTGCTCGCCGGCCGTGGGCCCTTCGTGCGCCTGCTGGGTCGGGTCGTCGACGGGCTCACGCTGCGGCCGGTCGTCGTCGCCGGCCTTCCGGGCATGGCCATTCCCGCGCAGCGCGGTGCCCTCGAGTACCGGCGGAATGCCGACCTGCTCGTCGTGCACTCCCATCGGGAGGAGCGCGCGTTCGCCGAGCTGGGTCGCCGCATCGGGGTGCAGGTGCCGACGGCGCTCGCGACCCTGCCGTTCGCGCGGTCTCGATCGCGGATGGTCGCGGTTGATCGGGTGCCGGTGATCGCGGCCGAGTCCGGAGGATCAACCGGAACCCTCGTCACCGAGAGGACGACCGCGCCCCGGGCGGTGCGGATGCCGGCGACCGACATCGTGTTCGCGGCCCAGGCGCTCGTGCCGACCGGCCGCGAGGAGCGGGCCGAGATCGCGGCCACTCTCGTCCGTGCGGCGGAGGCCGACCCGAACCGTCGTGTGGTGGTCAAACTGCGGTCGCGGCCCGGTGAATCGGAGACGCACCTCGAACGTGACGCGTACCTCGATCTGCTTCCCGCGAAGCGGCCAGACAACCTCGTCGTCTCTTACGGGTCCATGGCCCAGGCTCTGTCGACGGCCGCCGGACTCGTCACCGTCAGCTCCACCGCCGCGGTCGAAGCGGTGGCGCAGGGTGTGCCCGTGATCGCACTCGACTCGTTCGGCGTGAGCAAGAGCCTGTTGAACACGGTGTTCGTCGGCAGCGGTCTGCTGGGCGGGCGCAACGAGGTCGTGGCGGGGCGCTTCCGGCATCCGCACCCCGTGTGGTTGCGCGACAACTACTTTCACGCCGCGGCGGAGTCGACCTGGTGGGAGCACGTCGAGCAGCTCGTCGCGCTGCGCCGGGCCGGAGGACTCCCGGCGAAGCGGGTGCCGGCTGCGCGGGGCGGGGCCATGCACGAGGCCTGGCGCCGTTCGAGCGTGCTCGGTGCGGAGGATCGCACGTTCAGGGGTGCGGTCGCTCTGGCGGTCGGGGCTCCCGCGACGAAGGCGATCGCCGCGCTGCGTCGGGGAAGGGCATCGGCCGACCGCGGCACCTGGGCCGATTCCTCGACCGACTTCACGCTCGAGCCGAACCCCTTCCACGATTCGATCAGGCGCTGAGGGCGCTCGCGGTCCTCACTCACCTGCGTGTCGCGGCGGGGCGATCGACGGCGGGTTCGCATCGTTCCATCGCTGGAACGTCTGCACCCACCAGAACGCGGCGAACAGGATGAGGGCGACGGCCTCGCCGATGAGCACGACCGGGGTCTCGCCGAACGTCTGGCGGAAGAGCACAGCGACGACGAGGATCACGAGATCGGCGATCAGGAGACCTGCGATCCCGCGGTAGATCGTACGTTGACGAGGAGTGGGCGGGGTCTCGCCGGGTTCGAGCGGGCCTCCCGCATAGAGCAGCGGCACCGCGGCGAACACCCCGAAGAACAGCAGGGTCACGGCGAAATGGATGCTGGCGACGGGCCAGAGGTTGAATGGGAAGTGCTCGTCGAAGGCCGGCGCGAACGCGAGGACGACCATGACGGCGGCGGTCGCGAGCGCGAGGACCGACACGATCCGGGCCGAGGGGTTCGACGTGCGAGTGCGGTGGCGGATCACCGCCATCGTGATGACCACTGCCACGACCGCGATCGCGTACACCGCGATCCCCGCCTTGGCGCTGCCGATGTCCTCCCCCGGGATGCAGTCGACCATGATCGGGCAGGGAAGGTGACCGACCGCACGGGTATCGGCGAGACCGGTCGGCACGATCGCGATGAGCGGCGCGAACACCGCACATACATCGAGCAGGGTCGTCGCGCGGCTGCGCCCGGAGAGGGCGAGGAGCACGACGGATGCCGCGAGCAGCGCTCCGACGAAGACGTCGCGCCCCGCGGTGTAGAACGTGTGGCTGATCGAGGCGAGCGGATGCCAGCCGAAGATCAGCGGCTCCCACGTCACGACGATGCTCTGCACCGCGACGTTGACGAGCAGCGTGAACACGATGAGCAGCAGTGAGAGGCGCAGGTACCGGTGGGTCTTCTGCGGGGTCGTCGCGGGTGCGTCTGCGGCTGCCATGAGGCGAACGTACACTGCGGTCCGGTCGGAGTCGGATGACGCGGCGTGACGGGCCATGTCATGCGCCGACTCACTCTGTCAATCCCCGCAACGTTCCTGGCCTTCCCGGTCGGTGCCGGGTAGCGTCATTCCCATCGCGGCGATCCGGGCGGTCCCGGGCCTCAGCTCATATCTGACGGCGTTGCGGGTTCGACTCCCGCCGTCGCGTCCACTTTCAGTTGGTGACGCGCGGTCAGCTCTGCCAATCCGCGGTGATCCGCGCCTCGACCGGGGCCCATCCGTTCTCGAGCACCGTGAATCCCGCCGCGAGGATGCCGAGCTGGTCGTCGCTCTCGTTGACGAGCAGCTGCATCTGCAGCACGAAACGCGAGTACACGCGGACCTCCGGCGAGGGCTCGGCCAGCCCGAGCTCGTCGGCGATCGCATCCGACAGGGCGTCCTCGTGGCGGAGCCACATCTTCGCGGCATACTCCCGCAGCGCCGGAGTCTCGTTGAGGAACCGGGAGAAGACCTGCGACACCTCCGCGCCGTGCTCGGCGAGGTTCGCGTGCACCTCCGCCGCGTAGAAGTCGTGGATCGCACGGTTGATGGTGACGCCGGCGGCGCGGTCGCGGACGGCCGAGACGAGCCGGTCACGCTGCTCGTCGTCCTCGTCGAAGACCAGCGCCTCCTTCTGCGGGAAGTGCGCGAACACGGTGGTGGGCGAGACGTCCGCGGCGTCGGCGACTTCGCGGATGCTGACGCTGTCGAAACCGCGCTCCAGGAACATCATCGTCGCGACGTCCGAGATGTTCTTGCGCGTCGCGGCCTTCTTGCGCTCGCGGCGACCGATCGGCTCGTCGTTCGTCATGAGTCCCACGATATAGCGAATTCGATGCAAAACTGGCTTGACACCAAAACTGGTATTGATACAGTTTCGGAGTGACTTCACTCAACACATCGCTCGCGCGCAGCGACAAGCGCGCCTGGACCATGCTCATCGTGCTGACGATGCTCACCGTCATCGGCATGACCGTCGTGCTTCCCGTCCTGCCGTTCGTCGTGCTGCAGTATGTGTCGCACGAAGGCGACCTCGCCATCTGGGTCGGCATCCTCGAAGCGATCAACGGCCTGTGCGCCTTCCTGGTCGCTCCCTTCCTCGGTCGCCTCTCCGACCGCTTCGGTCGACGTCCGGTGATCATCGGCGCCGCGTTCGGCGCCGCATTCGCCATGGCTCTGTTCGGCATCGGAGGAGCGATCTGGGTCCTCGTCCTCGCTCGCGTCATCCAAGGACTGACCGCCGGCGATCTTCCGGCTCTCTTCGCCTACCTCGCCGACATCACGCCGCCCGAGAAGCGCGCTCAACGGTTCGGTCTGCTCGGTGCCCTCTCGGGCATCGGCATGATGATCGGCCCCGCGATCGGTGGCCTGCTCGCGAGTGTGAGCCTGCAGCTTCCGGTCTTCCTCACCGCCGCGGTCGCCCTCACGATCGCGATCCTCAGCATCTTCCTTCTTCCCGAGAGCCTCGCACCCGAGAACCGGATCGAGCGCATCTCGATCCGCGAGATCCAGCCGTTCGGCGTCTTCAAGGATGCGTTCGGGCGCAAGGAGCTGCGTGGTCTGATGATCGGATTCGGGCTGCTCGCGCTGCCGTTCGGCTTCTTCGTCAACAACTTCAGCGTGCTCGCGCTCGACTCGATCCAGTGGGGTCCGACGCAGATCGGTCTCCTCACCGCGGCTGTCGGCATCATCGACATCCTCATCCAGGGCGTGCTGCTCGGCATCCTGCTCCCTCGCATCGGGGAGCGCGGCGTGATCATCAGCGGCATCGTGGCGCAGTCCATCGGGCTCGCCGCACTCGCGGTCGTCGCTTCGGTCTTCGCCCAGCCGTGGGTGTTCATCGTCGGTGCTCTGATGCTCGCCGCAGGGCAGGGCGCGTCGACCGCGGCGATGGACGGGGCCATGTCGAACGCCGTCGGCGACGACGAACAGGGCTGGCTAGGAGGAGCGACACAGTCCCTCAACGCCGCGATGAACACCGCGGCACCCCTGATCGCGGGTGCGCTCTATGTGACCGTCAGCCACGCGGCTCCCTATTGGCTCGGCGTCGCGCTGATGGTCGTCGCCGTCATCGTCGTCTCCCGCGCGCACATCGCGAACACCGCGAAGCGCGGGCGGAACGAAGAGGATGCTGTCGAGCCGGTCGAGCTCGCACGCGCCGACAACTGACCGGACGGGAGGGATGATGGATGCATGCCGTCATCCCACCGTCCAGGGCTCCGTGTCTCGTCGGGTCTGACGATTCCCGAGTCCGAGCTGTCGTGGCGCTTCTCGCGCTCGTCGGGTCCTGGTGGCCAGGGTGTGAACACGGCGGACTCCCGCGTCGAGCTCGTATGGGATGCCGCGGCGAGCGCATCGCTCACTCCGTATCAGCGCGAGCGTCTTCTAGAGAGACTGAGCGGCCGTCTCGTGAACGGGGTGCTGGCTGTCGCCGCATCGGAGCACCGCGCCCAGCTGCGAAACCGTGATGCCGCACGCGAACGACTGGTGGCGCTGGTCGCCGATGCGTTGCGCCCGCCCGCCCCTCAGCGTCGGGCGACCAAGCCCAGTCGCGGATCGAAGGAGCGCCGGCTGACCGCCAAGAAGCGACGCACCGACGTCAAGAAGATGCGCAAGCCGCCGAGAGACGGGTGAACGCGGTCAGGCACCTCCGATGACCGGGAACGACCACGTGCCGTCCAGCACTTCGGGCCGCGGCCGATAGAGACGCACCAGGTAGTTCCACCCTTGAGTGAGGGGAAGCATGTTGGGCAGGGCCGGGTCACCGCCGAACCGCACGGTGATCGACCCGGCCGGGTCGCGAACGCCCGTCACGCTGTTGACGCTGTATGCGTCGGCGTCGTTCGAAGCGAAGTATCCCTCCGCGTCGTACAGCGACACCGACCAGAAACCGTCCACCGGTACATCACCGACGCGCAGCGTGTACTCGCCGACCGGGAGGCGAGGGTCGACGTTGATGTAGAACGCCTCGCTCTCGGGCAGGCCGCCCCAGCCCGCCGCGGTCCCGAGAAGATGGCGCACGGGATCGACGTCTTCGGCTCTGCCGAAGGTTCGCTCCAGACCACCCAGGCCCTTCGCGAGGGTGAGGATGGCCTCGCGCGTCTCGGTGAAGCTCGCTTCGTCATAGATGGGTGCGGCGAACTCCCGCCCTCCGACCGAGCTGAGAGCGAGGGCGTCCTGCAGAGAATTCACGTTCGCGACGTCTTCAGGATCCTCGGAGTCCACCAGGATGCGGGCGGCCGCGAGCACGAAGTCGGAACCGAGGTCCTCAGCCGAGAGCGAGTGGACGCCGGGGTCGTGCAGCACGCGGTTGATGTAGTGACCCTCGTTCACGAGCATGACCGAGACGTAGCGGCCCCCACCACCCGGGACGGTGATCGTCGCCCCTTCGGAGACGTCGATTATCGCAGCGCTGTAGAGGGTGTCGCGATTCATCCTGATCACGGTCTGCTGGTCGATCGGCGTGGGCACTCGAAAGTGGTTCCAGCGGTTGGAACCGCCGGCCGACGCCGCGAGTGCGGCGAACATGCGGGAGGTCTCGATCTCGGCGAAGTTCGCGAACGTGACGGGGACGGAGGTATCGGTCATGCCGTCATCCTGGCGCGTGCCGGTCTCGGCGAGCGCAGCACCATCGCCCCTCGCAGGTGAGACCTCAGTCCTTGCTGCCGCGCACCAGCTCGAGCCCTGCTCCGGCGAACTGCCTCAGCGTCGCATCGGGCAGGAACGCGCGGGTGAGCGCCGTGCCGATCGCTGCGAGATCGCTCTCGTCGCGGAAGAGAAGGTACATGGTCTCGTAGCGCGGATGGAACTTCTGCTTGAAGCGGTGCAGCGAGCCGAAGCCGTACAGGGGCTCGAGCGCTTCGGCGAGCCGGTCGCTGAGAACGGCGATCACGCCGGCATCCGGCGGATAGTCGTGCGCGAGCGGAGCGCCCGACAGCGACATGATCTCGGCGCCCTCCTCGGAGAACTGCTTCGCCGACGAGCCGATCAGGTACTCCATGACCGGTGCGAAGCCGCCGTCGCGGCGCCGCATGAGGTCGAGCGTCCACCCGCGCACGATGCCGCCCTCGCCATAGACCGGCAGCCACGAGAGGAAGCCATCGACGTCCCCGTTCGGGGCGATCGCGAGGGCGAGTCGCACCTCGCGGTCCTCCGCCTCGTCCAGCGTGCCGAGCGTGAACCGCATCTCGGGCAGGTCCTTGTCGCCGACCCATGCCTCGGATATCGCCCGCAGCTGCTGCCGTACGCCCCACGATTCGTCCGCCAGTCGGGTCATCCGGAAGGTCATCTCCTCACGCCCCGCCCGATTGAGCGAGCTGCGCACTGAGTTCCAGCGCTTGCCGGTGAACTCCAGACCCGGCAGGTCGACGATGGTGTCGTCGGCGACGACCAGGCTCCGCCAGCCCGCAGGCACGGCATCCCGGGTGGCGTCGTCTGCGCTGAAGAAGCACGGGACGAGGCCCGCCAGCTCCGCCGTGCGGATGAACTCCGTGACGGCTTCTGCGCGCGATGCCGACGTTCCGATGGGATCCGCGAGCGCGAGCGCCACACCGGCCCGTCGCTGATACGCGACGATCCCGGCGTCGCTGCGTGCGTAGCTGTTGCCCTCCCAGGTCGTCATCCACGACAGGGTGCCCCCGCCGTGTGCGCGCAGCGCGGTCTTGACGTCGTCGACCGTCGGTGCCGGCTGGATGCCGAGGAGGGATCTGCGTTTCGCGCGGAATGCCCGGCGCACGGCGATCAGGTAGACGAGCAGGATCACCCAGAGGAAGCCGTTGGCGAGCGCGAGTTCGGTCTCGCCGTCCCACCGCAGATCGACCTGGGCCTGCGAGAACACCGTGATGAGGATGAGGACCAGAGCTGCGACCAGGATGTTGAAGAGACCGAGCAGCATCACGAGCACCCACGCCCAGCGACGGCCGCGCAACAGTCCATTCGTGAGCACCACGATGACGACGAGGTCGAGCGCGAGGTCGAGGAACCCGCCGGACGCAGGCTCGGTCGGGCCGAACGGGCCGTCGGTCGCGACGAGAGTCGTGATGATCTCGACCGCTCCGAGGACCATGAGCGAGATGACGGCGATCAGGCGCTGCTCACGCACCGTGGTCCGCTGCACACGCAGCGTGCGGTCGACGACGAGGATGAGCAGCACGGCGAGCAGGTGTTCGAGATCGGCGAGCGCACCCCAGAAGAGCATCGCGATGAACACGAAACCGAGCAGCACGAGCCAGCCGCGCACCCGCCAGGGCGGGCGGAACAGACCGATCGCGGCGGCGATGCACGCCATGGTGCCGCCCGAGGCGCCGACATCGAGCGCCTGGGCCTGCTCCTGAGCCCACGCCCAGGGCAGCTGCGAGGCGAAGAAGAGCACGAGCGCCGTGGCGAGGATCGCGAAGAGCTGTCCGACCCAGTAATAGGCGAGCGCGACTCTGCTGCCACGGCGGTACTCGAGATACGCCATGCCCCAGAATCCCGAGATCGTGAACACGTACACCCACGGCGCATTGACAAAGAAGGTGCCGGTGAGCGGCGTCCACCACATCCCCTGGGCGAGGTTGGGAAGGCCGTACGCGACGGTGCCGAACAGGTCGGTCTTCTCGAACGGGGTCCAGAGGCCCTGCCAGATCACGCCGACGGCGAGGATCAGAGCCACCATCGTGAGAGTGGCCGGGATGCGGCGCAGTACGGCGGCAACGGGATGCGATGTGGGGGTTCGCGCCTCGGTCATGCGCTCAGCGTAGCGACCGACCGTCGCCGTGCGGAGTGGAACGCCGCGGCGCGTGATGGCTCCACGCCCACCGGTAGCCGACGCCCCCGAACGTCATGAAGCCGGCGGCGAGCAGCACTCCCGCGACGATGCCGAGCGTGATGGCCCCGGTGAACGCGCCGCCACCGGCGATCACTGCCGAGCCGACCAGCATCCCCAGGACGCAGGCGTTCACGACGATCAGCAGCATGACCGAGCTGCCGAGCAGGATGCTCAGCCGCCGGGGCCGGAGGAACGAATAGGTGCGCTTCATCCCGGGTTCGTCGTCGTGCGGCGAGGCGAGGAAGACATCGGCGACCTCCGGATCGAGGTCGACGTACGCGCCGCGGATGCGGTTCATCGCGACGACGTACATCATGTCCTCCTCGGACACGTTCATCACGCGCACCTGGGTCATGAAGCCGATGACCGCGAGGAACGCGAGGATCGCCAGCGATGCACCGCCGAACCACCCGCCGAAGTCCGATGCCTGACCCAGCAGTCCGATGGTGACGAGTCCGGCGGAGACGAGCGTCAAGAAGATCGTGATGCGGGAGAGCACTTCGCTCTGCGCGGTGCTGCGGGCGGCCAGGAGTCCCCAGTGCTCGGTGGCGAGGAGCTGCGCGCGTCGGCCGAGCACCGCATCCGATTCCCCGCCCGTCGGCGGCACGACGTCGTCGCGCGGCCCTGCCTGCCCCTCCGCGGGCACGGGCTGCTCCAGCGAAGAGCCCTCGTCCATATCGGCAATTGTGCTCCTGCATCCGACGCTCCGAAATGGGGTGATCGTCGCGCACGCAGGATCGACGCTGTCGTTCGGCGGCGATTCCGCGTTGGATGGAGTCATGTCCGCGCATCGATCCCTCCGGTCCTCCACGACACGTCGGCGCGCATCCGTCGCGTCGGTCACGGCGTCCGTCGCCCTGCTCGCGGCCTGTGCGGCGCAGCCGACATCGTCGTCGGTGCCGGGGGCGGAGTCGTTCGCCGAGGATCTCGATGCCCCCTGGTCGATCGCATTCCACGACGACGTACCCCTGGTGAGCGAGCGCGACACCGCCCGCGTGCTCGAGATCGCCGAGGACGGCGAGGCTCGCGAGGTCGGGGTGATCGATGGGGTCTCGCCCGGTGGCGAGGGCGGCCTGCTCGGACTCGCGGTGCACGAGGGCGAGCTCTACACCTACTTCACCGCCGACGAGGAGAACCGCGTCGAGCGGCGGACGATCGTCGGGGACGCTGGCGCGCTGTCGCTCGGCCCGGCCACCACAGTGCTCGACGGCATCCCCGCCGCGGGGAATCACAACGGCGGACGCATCGCGTTCGGACCCGACGGGATGCTGTACGTCACGACGGGCGACGCGGGCGACCGCGACAGCGCGCAAGACCTCGACGCGCTGTCGGGCAAGATCCTGCGACTCACGCCCGAGGGCGAGGTGCCGCCTGACAACCCGTTCGACGGGTCGCCCGTCTACAGCTACGGACACCGCAATCCGCAGGGAATCGCCTGGGATGCCGAGGGCACGATGTACGCGAGCGAGTTCGGGCAGGACACCTGGGACGAGCTCAACGTCATCGAGGCGGGTGGCGACTACGGCTGGCCCGAGGTCGAGGGGATCGCCGACGACGGCGAGCACATCGACCCTGTGCAGCAGTGGCGCCCCGACCAGGCGAGCCCGAGCGGCATCGCAGTCGACGGCTCACACATCGTGGTGGCCGCCCTGCGCGGCGAGCGACTGCGCGTCGTGCCGCTCGACGACCTGACCGCCGGCACCGAGCTGTTCGTGGGCGAGCTCGGTCGGCTGCGCGACGTCGTCGCCGCACCGGACGGCACGTTCTGGGTGCTCACGAACAACACCGACGGACGCGGACGCCCCTCGCCCGGTGACGACCGCATCCTCCGTCTCGCCGTCGACTGAGGCTCGCCGCCGCACGACCGGTGGCCGCTCAGGCGAAGCCGTCGACTCCCGTCGCGGTGACCGAGAGCGCCCACAGCCGCTCGGCGGCCTCGGGATCGATCGCCCATTCCTTCACGCCGCCGGTGGTCATGTCGGTGTGGTCGGGTGCGACCACGCCCTTGATGGAGCAGTCCTCGCAGTAGGCGCCGCTGCGGTCGGTCAGCTCGGCAGCCGTGGCGGCCCAGAGTCCCGTCGACGCTCCCTCCGCAGGGGTCTTGAAACGCGGGTTCGGGGTGCCGTCCTCGTCGATCCAGCCGCGGGAGAGCAGCTCCTCTCGGGGAACGTGCCGCTGCAGCTCGGTCATGATCCCGCCGGGGTGCACCGAGAAGGCGAGGATGCCGCGCTCTGCGCCACGACGGGCGAGCCCGACCGCGAACAGTGCGTTCGCCGTCTTCGACTGCCCGTAGGCGACCCACGGGTCGTAAGGCGTGGTCTCGAAGTGGATGTCCTCGAATCGCACGGGGGAGCGGAAGTGCCCTCCCGAGGAGTAGGAGACGACACGCGCGCCTTCCGGGAGCAGGTCGGCCACTCCGCCGACCAGGGCGAAGTGGCCGAGGTGGTTGGTGCCGAACTGCGACTCGAAGCCCTGCGCCGTGTGACCGAACGGGGTGGCCATGATGCCGGCGACATCGAGCACGAGATCGATCGGGCGTCCGTCGCGCCGCACGGTCTCGGTGAAGGCGGCCACCGACTCCAGGTCGCCGAGGTCGGCGCTGCGAACCTCGACCGCGTCGATCCCGGCCAGCGCCTTCTCGGCCGCGTCGAGGCGGCGTGCGGGCACGATCACTCGCACTCCGGCATCCGCGAGCGCACGGACCGTCTCGAGTCCGAGCCCCGAGTATCCGCCCGAGACGATCGCGGTCTTGCCCGAGAGATCGATCCCGGCGATCACCTCGGCCGCCGTGGAGCGATAGCCGAACTCCGAGGCGAGGGGCTGCTGGCGGGCGAGCATGTCGAGAGGGGGGAGTGCATCTGTCATGCTCCGACCGTACGATCTAGAGTGCACTCGAAGTCAAGGAGGAGTCCCCGTGGAGGATGTGATCGACACGACGCGCACGTTCAGCATCGGCGAGCTCGCCCGTCTGGCCGGCGTGAGCGTGCACACGCTGCGCTGGTACGAGGCAGAAGGGCTCTTCCCGCGCGACGTGCCGCGCACCCCCGGGGGTCGGCGTGTGTACGCCCACGACACGCTCGCGTGGCTCGCACTGCTCGCGCGACTGCGGGAATCGGGTGCACCCATCGCCGTGCTGCGTGAGTACGCCGCCCTGGTGCGCGCCGGCAGCGGCAACGAGGCCGAGCGTCTCGCGTTGCTGCGCGCGCACGAGCGCTCCCTCGATGCGCAGATCGAGACGCTGATCGCCTGCCGTCAGGTGATCAGCGCCAAGGCCGGCGCGTACCAGGAGGCGCTCCTCGCCCGGGGGCTCCTCTGACGGCCCTGCGAGCTACTCGCCCAGGGCCTTCTCCAGCGCCGCTTCGAGGTCGCCCCACGCCTCCAGTACGACGGGCTCGCCGTCGATGAAGAAGCTGGGGGTGCTGCGCACGCCGAGCCGCTCGCCGTCGCTCATGTCGGCCCGCACGCGCTCGAGTGTCGCCGGGTCGGCGACGGCCGCATCGTACGCGGCCATGTCGAGCCCGAGCTCTGCTGCGATCGCCCGGAACACCTCGGGCGTCTCCTCGGACTTCTCGCCCCACTGAGCCTGCGTCTCGAAGAGCCGGTGGTACATGTCCTCGAAGCGGTCCTGCTGCGCGGCGGCTTCGGCGGCGAGAGCGGCCTGGGTCGAGTTGATGTGCCCGGGCAGGGGGAAGTACCGCACCACGTAGGTGATCTCACCCGAGTGCTGCTCGCGCAGGTCTTCGACGATCGGATAGAACGCTCCGCACGCCTCGCACTCGAAGTCGAGGAACTCGACCACGGTGACGGCGTCGGGCCCCCCGTCGTCGAGGACGTGCGAGTCGGTGCGCACGGTCTGCAGCTTCTCGCCCTCGGGCATCAGCGGTTCTGCGGCGCTCTGCGACATGGCATAGACGATGCCGACGATCGCGAGGACGATCGCTGCGGCGGCGGTGATCAGGGCCACCTTGACAGGGGTCTTCATAGGGTTCTCCAACGGTTCGAATCAGGCAGGGTGAGTGGGCGGCGACGAGCGCGGCCGGGAGCGCCGACGAGCGGCGTGCCTGATTCAGGTGCGGGAGACCGAGAGCTGAGCGAGGGTGAGCGCGGGGATGTGCAGACGTGGACCGGCGCGGGTCGGAGCAGATGAACGCAGTGCCGCAGCGCGACGGATCAGCGGCGCGCCCCGGACGGAGCGCAACGAGAGCAGCACGAGGAGGATGCAGCAGAGCGCCGCGACCACGACGATCCCCGCGTCGTCCGATGCAGCGGACTCGACCACGCTCGTCCCATCGTGATGCGCGGCGACCGATGCGACGCTCGCGCCGGGCGCGAGGCACAGGGTCGAGTGCGCGTCCGCCTTGCCGTGCGACGCCGACCACGCGCCGATGACGAGCAGCAGGGCGAGGCCGAGTGCGAGAGCGACCCGGAGGATCAGCATCCGCTCGACGCCCTGTTGTCGCAGTCGCATCGACGGGGCAGGCATTGTCCCCGCAGTCTAACAATCGGGCATCGGCGCCCGCGCTGAGCGCCCCGGCAGGTCCACCTGGCACAGACCCGCCTACACTGGAGGGGTGGCGAGACTGTTGATCGTTGGTGGCTTCCTGGCCGCCATATTCTGGGTGTACAGCATCGTCGACTGCGCAGTGCAGCCGCCGACGCGACACCGGGGCGTGCCCAAGGCCGCCTGGATCGCCATCGTCATCTTCATCCCGGTCATCGGCGGCATCCTCTGGTTCACGATCGGCCGACGCCGCGCGAACGACAACGGCGGAGCGATCACGATCATCGCGCCCGACGACGATCCCCAGTTCCTCCGCAGCATCAGCAAGAGCGAGCAGGATGCGCGCATCCGCCGTCTCGAGGAGGAGCTCGCTCGTCTCGAGGACGAGAGCGACGACGGAGCCGCACCGGACGGTACGGCTCCGGACACGCGTCCGTGACGGCATCGCCCGCGATGGATGCTGCGGCATCCCTGATCGCCGATCTGATCGGTCATGGCGTGCGCGATCTCGTGCTCTCGCCGGGGTCGCGATCTCAGGCGCTCGCGCTCGCCGCGGTGCACGCCGCGAATCAGGGGCATCTCCGTCTGCATGTGCGCATCGACGAGCGGGTGGCGGGATTCACCGCGCTCGGTCTCTCGCGCGAGACGGGCGTGCCCGCCGCCGTGCTCTGCACCTCGGGGACCGCTGCCGCGAACCTTCTTCCCGCAGCGATGGAGGCCTTCCACTCCGGGGTGCCGCTGCTGCTGCTGACGGCCGATCGCCCGCCTGAGCTCCGCGGAGTGGGAGCCAATCAGGCCACCATCCAGCCGGGCATGTTCGCCCCCTGGGCGCGTGAGCAGATCGACGCTCCCGTACCGGGCGACGGCGACTGGTCCGGTCTCGCGGTGCGGGCCGTCGCCGCGGCGATGGGGGCGGATGCCGCCCACGGTCTGTCCGGTGTCGCCGGCCCCGTGCACCTGAATCTGCCGTCGCGCGAGCCGCTGTCGGGCGAGGTCCCCGCTCTCGAGATCACTCCGGGCGACGTACCGACGGCTCGTGTCGCCGAGTCCGTCGTTCTCGAGCGCGGGCCACGCACCGTCGTGATCGCCGGTGCCGACGCGGGAGCGGATGCCGAGGAGATCGCCCACACAGGATCCTGGCCGCTGATCGCCGAGATCGTGAGCGGCGCCCGGTTCGGTCGTCAGATCGTGCACAGCTACCGCGTGCTGCTCAGCGACGACGACCTCGGCGGTCGCATCGAGCGCGCCGTCGTGCTCGGGCATCCGACTCTCAGTCGTGAGGTGGCTCGTCTGCTGTCGCGGCCGGATGTCGAGGTGATCGCCATCCGGCGCGGCGGCGATGCTCTCGATCTCAACGGTCGCACGACGGCCGCGGCATCCGTGTCGGTCGCGCCCGGCGTCGCCGATCGTGAGTGGCTCGGTGCGTGGCTCACGGCATCTGCCGGTCGCGCCGTCGACCTCAGTGAGCGTGCCCCCGACCAGGACGGTCTCACCTCGACCGATCCGTCGGCGCGCCGTGACGCGGTGAAGGCCGAGCTGGCGGCGGTGCGCCGGCCACTCGACCGCGAGCTGCTCGCCGACGCCGTCTGGCGGGCGACCTGGCCGCACGATCGGCTCGTCTTCGGTTCGTCGCGGCTCGTGCGGGTGGCCGATGCGGTGCTCGGCGGCAAGAAGGTCCCGGTGCACGCCAACCGCGGGCTCGCGGGAATCGACGGCACGATCGCCACCGCCACCGGCATCGCGCTCGCGAGTCAGGCCGGGGGAGCGCCGGGGGTCACCCGGGTGCTGCTCGGCGATCTGACGTTCCTGCACGATGTCGGCGCTCTGCTGCTGCCGCCGGACGAGCAGGAGCCTCGCATCCAGGTCATCGTGGGCAACGACGGCGGCGGCACGATCTTCGACGGCCTGGAGGTCGCGGGCACGGCGGATCGAGCCGACCTCGATCGCGCGTTCTACACCCCGCAGGCGGTGCGGCTGGAGCACCTGGCACTCGCGTACGGATGGGAATACCAGCGCGTGACGACTCGCACCGCGCTCGATCAGGCCCTCACCACCCCGGCCGGCGGCCGTCAGCTGATCGAGGTTCCGCTGTCCCGCTGAGATTCGTACCCACCGGCGCGCAGACGCAGTGGCAGGATGAACGCATGACAGCGCATGAGTGGGCCAAGGCCCTCGAGGTCGGCGAGGGATTCCGGCTCTCCGACGTCGATCCGCAGAGCACTCCCGGGTACAGCGGCGAGAAGGCCGACGGCAAGCGTGACCTCGAGGAGGGCCTCGACGAGCTCAACAAGCTGCAGGAGCGACTGTTCGCCGAGAGCCGGGTCGGCGTGGCGAAGGACTCGGTGCTGCTGATCCTGCAGGCGATGGACTCCGCAGGCAAGGGCGGCATCGTGCGCCACGTGGTCGGCGGCGTCGACCCTCAGGGCGTCGCGCTCACCGCCTTCAAGGCTCCGACGGACGAGGAGCTCCAGCACGACTTCCTGTGGCGAGTCACCAGGCGTCTCCCCGAGCCCGGCTTCATCGGCGTCTTCGACCGTTCGCACTACGAGGACGTGCTGATCGGCCGGGTGCGGTCGTTGGCCCCCGCCGACGAGATCGAGCGCCGGTACGACGCGATCAACGAGTTCGAGGCCGAGGTCGCGGCATCGGGCACGCGCATCGTCAAGGTCATGCTGCACATCTCGCCCGACGAACAGAAGTCCAGGCTGATGGAGCGACTCGAGCGACCCGACAAGCACTGGAAGTACAACCCGGGCGATGTCGACGAGCGACTGCTCTGGGATGACTACATGGCGGCGTATCAGATCGTGTTCGAGCGCACCTCGACCGCGGTCGCTCCGTGGCATGTGATCCCGGCGAACCACAAGTGGTTCGCCCGCCTGGCCGTGCAGGAGCTGCTGCTCCACGCGCTCCAGCGGATCGATCCGCAGTGGCCGGCGGCCGACTTCGACGTCGAGGCCGAGAAGAAGCGCCTCGCGGCGAGCTGACCGCCGCGTTGCCGAGACTCAGGCGAGTGCGTCGACCAGCGGGCGGAATTTGACCCGGGTCTCGAGCAGCTCCGACTCCGGGTCAGAGCCTGCGACGATGCCTGCGCCCGCGTAGGCGGTGACGGCGATGTCGGACTCGGCGGGCGTGAACTGCGCGCAGCGCAGCGCGATGGCCCACTCGCCGTTGCCGGCCGCGTCGACCCATCCCACCGGACCGGCATAGCGCCCACGGTCGAACGGCTCGAGCTCGCGGATCGCGGTGATCGCGGCAGACGTCGGGGTGCCGGCCACTGCGGCGGTCGGATGCAGCGCTCCCACGAGGTCGAGCGACGAGCCGCCGTCCGCCAGCTCGCCCTCGACATCGGTCGCCAGGTGGAAGAGGTTCGGCAGCTTGAGCAGGAAGGGCTGCTCGCTCGCCGCCAACGCGCGGGTGTGCGGACGCAGCGAGGCCAGCACGCTCTGCACGGCGTACTCGTGCTCGTCGAGGTCCTTGGTGCTCGAGGCGAGGTGGGTGGATGCGACCGTGTCGGCGTCCGCATCCGCCCCGCGTCCGATGGTTCCCGCCAGCACGCGGGCGGTGACGGTGCGCTGCTGCACGGTGACCAGGGTCTCGGGGCTGGCGCCGATCAGGCCGTCGACCGCGAACGCCCACGTGTCGGGGTATCCGGTCGACAGCGCGCGCACGAGGCGGCGCATGTCGGAACCTGCCGGGATGGTGCCGGTGAGGTCGCGTGCGAGCACGACTTTGCTGAGTTCGCCGGCGGCGATCCGCCCCAATGCCTGGCGCACCGAGTCCTGGTACCCCTGCGGGCTCTGCGCACCGGGGCCGACGGTGCCAGCCCAGTGCGGGCCGTAACTGATCGTCGCAGTGTCTGGCCACGGCGCGGATTCCTCGGACTGCCGCTCGCGGTCCGACGTCGACGACGAGCGGATGCGGGTGAGCCAGGTGCGCCCGTGGTGCCGACCGATCACGAGTGCCGGTACGACGAGGATGCTGTCGGCGGCCGAGTCCTCATCGAAGGTCAGTGCGCCGAAGGCGACGAGACCGGACCCGGGGAGCCCGAGTTCGTCGTCGATGTCGGCGTCCTGTGCGAGGTCTCGCCATGCCCGAGCGATCGCAGCAGATCGGAGGGGCGCAGTGCCGGCCGGGATGCGGACCGTCTCGACGATGCCGTCTCCCACAGCGACGATGCCGTCGCCGCGGCGCAGCCAGGCGAGGGGCCGCGATGGGTCGGCGTAGGCCAGGAGATCCTCGACCGGATCGATCTCACGGGTCTCCACGACCAGCCTGCTGCTCACCCGTCCAGCCTAGTTCGTCGCCCGAGGGCCGGGATGTGAGAGCTCCCGCCTACGCTGAGGGCATGAGCGACGTCCGCCCCGCACCCGGCACCGAGATGATCTTCCAGTGGCGCAAGTGGGACGGGTCCCCGCACTGGCGTCATGAGTGCGTGTACCTGGGAGCCGACGAGTGGGGCGACTGGATCGGCCAGCCGGTCGGCTGGCCGAGCGCCCGACCCGGCGCCGGGTACATCGCCGAGGCGCCCAACGTCACGCTCGTGCCCCGGCAGCCCGACTTCGCCCTGACCGTGAACCGCGACCACCCCAAGGGAATGCGGATCTACATCGACATCGGATGGGAGGTGCGCTGGTCGGACGACCCGCTCCTCGCGCTCGGCATCGACATGGACCTCGACGTCGTGCGGGTCGACGGTCCGCGCGGCATCTGGGTCGATGACCGCGACGAGTGGGCCGAGCACAGCGTTCGTTTCGGATACCCCGTCGAGATCATGACCAGACTCGAGGATCTGGCGCTCGACCTCGAGCAGCGGGTGCGCGATCGCACGGCTCCTTTCGACGATGCCACGCCGGATCTCTGGCTCGACCGCCTCGACGCGCTGCGCCTCGCGCCTAGACTGGGGCTGTGACCTCGAACGAAGCCAACCGCGCCGATCTCGGCAAGGACCCCGCCCGCGTCAGCGGCATGTTCGACCAGGTCGCCGCGGGCTACGACCGCACGAACACGGCGATGACGGTCGGCAACGACGCGCTGTGGAGGGCCGCCACGACCAGAGCCGTCGCCCCGAAGCCGGGGGAGAAGATCCTCGACCTCGGCGCGGGAACCGCCTCCTCGTCGGCGTCTCTCGCCCGCAGCGGCGCCCAGGTCGTCGCCGCCGACTTCTCGCCGGGCATGCTCGCCGAGGGCCAGCGTCGCCACGGCAGCATCCGCAATCTCTCGTTCGTGCAGGCGGATGCCACCGATCTGCCTTTCAATGACGGTGAGTTCGACGCCGTCACGATGTCGTATGCCCTGCGCAACGTCAACGACCCGAAGAAGGCGCTGCGTGAGCTGCTGCGCGTCACGAAGCCGGGTGGTCGTCTCGTGATCAACGAGTTCTCGACCCCGCCGGGCTCGGTCTTCCGCGCCGCATACCGCTTCTACAACTCGCAGGTTCTTCCTCGGGTGGCACGCGTCGCGGGAACCAACGGAGACGCCTACGACTACCTGAACGAGTCGATCCGCGACTGGCCCGACCAGAAGAAGCTCGCCGCGTGGATCCGCGAGGCCGGGTGGGCCGAGGTTGAGTACCGCAATCTCTCGTTCGGCATCGTCGCGCTGCACCGGGCTTTCAAGCCCGCGTGAATGCGACGCGCGATTCCGCCCAGCTGACGACGGTAGGCTGAGACCGTGACTTCGAGCCGCGTAGCCCCGGGTTCGCGACTGGCGAGCCGTCTCGGTTTCAGCGACCGCGTCTTCATCGGCATCGCCGGTCGGCGCATCGCACAGGCGATCGAAGACGGGCTCGAGCTCGTCGAGACAGGCTTGGCCGATGACGTGCGAGTGGCGGATCCACTGGCCGATGCCGCCAGCCGCTACCTCTACGAGGCCGGGGGCAAGCGCATCCGCCCCGTGTTGACGCTGCTCGCCGCCCAGCTCGGCGACGGCAACACCGACCAGGTGATCGATGTCGCGAAGGCGCTCGAGATCACGCACCTCGGCTCGCTGTATCACGACGATGTCATGGACGGTGCGGATCGCCGCCGTGGTGTGCCCGCGGCGCAGACCGTGTGGGGCAACAACATCGCCATTCTGACCGGCGACATCCTCTTCTCGCGCGCGAGCCAGCTGATGTCACGGCTGGGCGAGCGGGCGATCCGGCTGCAGGCCGACACCTTCGAGCGGCTCGTCCTCGGACAGATGCACGAGACGATCGGCGCCCAGCCCGACGACGATCCGATCGAGTTCTACCTCCAGGTGCTGGCTGACAAGACCGGGTCCCTCATCGCCGCGGCGACGCAGGGCGGCGTGATCTTCTCCAACGCCCCTTCGGAGTACGAAGAGCCGCTGCGCGTATACGGCGAGAAGATCGGCGTCGCCTTCCAGCTGCTCGACGACGTGATCGACCTGTCGGCGAAGCCTGAAGACACCGGCAAGGTGCCGGGCACCGACCTGCGGGCCGGGGTTCCGACGATGCCGTACCTGCTGCTGAAGGCCGAGGGCGATGACGCCTCGATCGGTCTCGCCGCTCGCATCGACGACGGGGTGGCGCGCATCGCCGAGGGGGCCGATCCCGCGATCCTCGACGGGCCGCTGACCGAGCTCCGCGACCACGTCGGAACGCAGAAGACCCTCGCGCTCGCGCACTCCTGGACCCAGGATGCGATCGACGCGCTCGCCCCGCTCCCGCGTGGCACCGTGCGTGAAGCGCTCACCCGTTTCGCTGAGACCCTCGTCGAACGCTCCAGCTGACCGCGTCGCGGCCCTCGGCCGCGAGCGCCGGGCGTGACGGCATACGAAAGGACCCCTTATGACCAAGCTCAGACTGGCCATCGTCGGAGCGGGCCCCGCCGGCATCTACGCAGCCGACATCCTGCTGAAGGCCGAGCGCAAGTTCGACGTCTCGATCGATCTCTTCGAGCAGCTCCCCGCCCCCTACGGCCTCGTCCGCTACGGCGTGGCACCCGACCACCCGCGCATCAAGGGCATCATCACCGCGCTGCGCGATGTGCTCGACCGCGGCGATATCCGCCTGTTCGGCAACGTCCGCTTCGGCGAGGACATCACGCTCGACGACCTGAAGAAGCACTACAACGCGGTCATCTTCGCCACCGGCGCGATCCGCGACACATCGCTCGACATCCCCGGTATCGATGCGGTCGGCGCCTACGGTGCGGCCGACTACGTGAGCTGGTTCGACGGCCACCCCGATGTGCCGCGCGAGTGGCCGCTCGACGCCGCATCCGTGGGTGTGCTGGGCAACGGCAACGTCGCTCTCGACGTCGCCCGCATGCTCGCGAAGCATGCCGAGGACCTGCTCGTCACCGAGGTCCCCGAGAACGTCTACGAGGGTCTGAAGGCCAGCGCCGTCACCGACGTCCACGTGTTCGGACGCCGCGGACCTGCTCAGGTGAAGTTCACGCCGCTCGAGCTGCGCGAGCTGGGCGAACTGCGTGACGTCGACATGGTCGTCTACGACGAGGACTTCGACTACGACGAGGCGTCGAAGGATGCGGTGGCCAGCAACAAGCAGGTCATGGTCATCGACCGCATCCTGCAGTCGTGGCGCAAGCGCGACTCGGTGAACAACGCCGGAGGCACGGCATCGCGTCGTCTGCACCTGCACTTCTGGGCCCGCCCGGTCGAGGTCCGCAAGGACGACGCCGGTCGCGTCGCGGCTCTCGTCTATGAGCGCACCGAGCCCGACGGGCAGGGTGGTGCTGTGGGCACGGGCGAGATGCGCGAGGTGGCGCTGCAGTCGCTCTATCGCGCCATCGGATACTTCGGCTCGCCGCTTCCCGACGTTCCCTTCGACAAGAAGCACGGCGTCATCCCCAACCGCGAGGGACAGGTGCTCGCCAAGGACTCCAACCAGCAGATGCCCGGCATCTACGCGACAGGGTGGATCAAGCGGGGTCCGGTGGGCCTGATCGGCCACACCAAGTCGGATGCCATGGAGACCGTGCGGCACATCATCAACGACCAGGGCTCGTGGTGGCACCCGGAGGACCCGTCTGAAGAGGCGATCCCCGCGCTGCTGCTCGAGCGGGGCGTGAAGTGGACCGACCTCGAAGGCTGGCATCGTCTCGACGAGCACGAGGTCGCTCTCGGCGCGCCGCACGAGCGTGCGCGTGTCAAGGTCGTGCCGCGCGATGAGATGGTACGCGTCTCCCGCGGAGAGTGACCGAAGCGTGTCGGCGCCGGAAGCGACCGTAGATCGGCCCCCCAGGAGTCGATGACGGTTCGATAGCCTGGCGGCATGCCTGAGTGGATACCGGATGTCCTTGGCGACGAGTTCGAGCAGCTCACGCTCGAGCTCGGCGAGGACGAAGAGGGACCGCTCGTCGCCACGCTCGTGCGTGCGCTGCCGCGTGACCGGCCGTGGTGGGACCGGCTGCGCGGGCAGAGTCGCCCGCTCGACGACGTCGACGTGCTGTATGTGCACGGTTGGTCGGACTACTTCTTCCAGAAGAGACTCGCACGCTTCTGGACCTCTCGTGGGGCGCGTTTCTTCGCGCTCGACCTGCGCAAGTACGGCCGGAGTCTGCGCGACGGGCAGACGCCCGGCTACATCACCGACCTCGTCTCGTACGACGAGGACATCGCCGCGGCTCTCACCGCGATGGGGCACGCGACCGGAGCCGTGGCGTCCCCCCGAAGGCTCGTGCTGTTCGGTCACTCGACCGGTGGACTCACCCTGAGCCTGTGGGCGTCGCGGCATCCCGACACTGCGGATGCCGTGATCCTGAACAGCCCCTGGCTCGAATTCCAGGTCGCGTCCGCCCGTCCGCTCATCGCACCGGTCGCCGAGCTGCAGGCCAGGTGGGCTCCTCGGGACGTCGCTCCTCAGGTCGATCTCGGTTTCTACACCCGCGCGCAGCAGGAGGTCGCCGACCCCGAGGATCCTGTCGAGGTGAACCTTGTCTGGCGTCCGGCGCAGACGATGGCCGTCCACGCGGGGTGGTTCCACGCGATCCTCTCAGGGCACGCCAAGGTCGCGGCGGGGCTGACGATCGACGCGCCCGTGTGCGTGCTGTTGTCCGCGCGCTCAGCGACACCCACGCGGTGGTCCGAGGACCTCACCCGAGCGGACTCGGTCCTGGTCGTCGACGACATCGCGCGGGCGTCGTTGAAGCTCGGTCCGTCCGTCACCGTCGAGCGCATCGACGGAGCCCTGCACGACGTCTTCCTCTCCCGGCATGGGGCCAGGGAGGAAGCGTATCGCCGCCTCGACCGATGGGTCAGAGGGTGGACGGCCGCGCGGACAGTGATCGGTCGCAGTGGTCAGACGTAATGCATGAGGCGTGCCTGGCGTTCGGCGTCGTCGGCATCGCCCCGCAACACCGCGTCGTGGAAGTCCCGGTAGACCTGGAGCATGCGCTCGCGGTCTTTCTCGGGCACGCTCCAGCCTCGGAGGTTGCGGAACAGCGCCATGCTCGCATCGTTGATCAGCACCTGGTGCTGTGCGTTACGACTGCGCGCGCTGAGGAACGAGAACACCGCCCACCGTGTGTTGGAGATGTGCACGTCGTCGTCGAGCGCCGTGTACATCTCCTCGACCAAGGCGGCGAGGCTCTCGCGTTCGTGCTGGCTCATCCGCGCGATTCCCATCCGCGCAGCCATACCCGCCTGATACCCCGCGAACTCGAGCGTCTGCTCGACGGTCTCGGCCGTGACGGCGGTGACCTCGGTGTATCTGCTCGGGTACATCGTCACGAGCCCGAGACGCTCGAGGCGCTGTAACGCCTCTCGCACCGGAGTCCGTGACACATGCAGTTCTTCGGCGACGTCGACATCGCGGATTCGATACCCCGGCTCCAGCACACCGTCGACGATCTGTGCGCCGATGTGCTGAAACACCTCCTCCGCCAAGAGCTGCTTGCTTTCTCGAATACTCGTCATCGAGTTGTTGGTGTTCATGGACTGCCCCCAGTTGCTTTCCAGATCCGGGCTCCCCATGATGTGCCCGGACGGCCACTACATCACGAAGTGGATCGCGATGCCAATAATCCACAGACGAGTTTTCCGACGAGCGCGCGAGCGTTCGTCTTCGGCGCATCGTCGCAGGATTGAGTACGGGTGTTTCTGCGGCCGGCGAGTGTTTGGGACACTCGCCGGCCGCAGACGATGGCGTGCACGGAGCTGAACTGCGCCAAGTCCCCACAAGGCGGGAACCGCGATCCGCGAAGCGCGGAGCCGCGGTTCGGCAGCGCGTCATGCATCGCCGCATCGTCTGTCGCATCGGGACGCGACTGCATCCAGTCTCGGGCACCCTGACTCATATACCGGAATGGGATCTCGGGGCATGGAAAAGGGGACGGATGCGGCGGCATCCGTCCCCTTTTGTTCCGGGGTCTGCCCGGCTCAGCGGTAGTTGATGAACTGCAGGTCGAGATCGAGGTCCGCGCCCTTGAGCAGCGCGATCACGGACTGCAGGTCGTCTCGACTCTTGGACTGCACGCGCAGCTCGTCGCCCTGGATCTGGCTCTTCACGCCCTTCGGGCCCTCATCGCGGATGAGCTTGTTGATCTTCTTCGCGTTCTCCGAGGAGATGCCGTCCTTGAGGGTCGAGACGATGCGGAACTCCTTGCCGCTGGCGAAGGGCTCGCCCGACTCGAGGCTCTTCAGCGAGATGCCTCGCTTGATGAGCTTCGACTGGAAGACATCGAGAACGGCCTTCGCGCGCTCCTCGGTGCCGGCGATGATCAGGATCTGCTCGCCGCTCCAGGCGATGGAGGCGCCCGTGCCCTTGAAGTCGTAGCGCTGCTCGATCTCCTTGCGCGCCTGGTTCAGGGCGTTCTCGGCCTCCTGGTGATCCACTTTCGAGACGATGTCAAAGGAACTGTCAGCCATACGCAAAGTGTATCGACACCGCGGTTTTCACGCTTGCTTGGAAGCGCTTCCATCGCCTCTCACGCGGCATTCCGCGGTTACAGCTTGATATCGAAGGGTCCTTGCATTGCGATTCCTGTCGTTCTCGATGCATACTGTAAGCGCTTGCAGTCCTTGTAGGCCACCAGTACTCAGAGAGGCACACACCAATGAAGGTGAACAAGAGGGGCATCGTCGCCGCCGGCGTCATCGCGATCGTTTCGACTCTTTCCCTGGCCGGTTGCTCGACCGCGACCGACGGCGGCGACGCGTCCGAGGGCGAGAACGGCGGCTCGCTGACCGTCTGGGTCGACGCCGAGCGCGTCGACGCGCTGCAGAGCGCCGCCGACTCCTACGAGGAGAAGACCGGAGTCAAGGTCGAGCTCGTGGGCAAGTCCGTCGACGACATGAAGGACGACTTCATCCAGCAGGTGCCGACCGGCAAGGGCCCCGACGTGGTCATGGGCGCGCACGACTGGCTCGGCGAGCTCTCGACCAACGGCGTCGTCGCGCCGCTCGAGCTCGGAGACTCGTCGGCCGATTACCTGCCCGTCGCGCTCCAGGCGGCGACCTACGACGGCACCGTCTACATGCTTCCCTACGCGGTCGAGAACATCGCCGTGCTGCGCAACGCCGACATGGTGCCCGCAGCCGCGACCAGCTTCGACGACATGGTCTCGAAGGGCACCTTCGTCGTCGAGCAGGGCACCGAGGGCAACCCGTACCACCTGTACCCGTTCCAGACGGCGTTCGGCGCACCGGTCTTCGGCACCGACGATTCGGGCAGCTACGACTCGAGCGACCTCCAGCTCGGCAGCGAGGGCGGATTCGCCTTCGCCGACTGGCTCGCCGCTCAGGGCGCCGCAGGCACGCTGAACACCGACATCGACGGTGAGATCGCCAAGCAGCAGTTCCTCGACGGCACCGCGGCCTTCTGGCTGACCGGCCCGTGGAACGTCGGTGCGGCAACGGACGCCGGCATCAACGTCGCCATCGACCCGATCCCGAGCCCCACGGACGAGACCGCGTCGCCGTTCGCCGGCGTCAAGGGCTTCTTCGTGAGCTCCGAGTCGAAGAACAAGGTCGCCGCGAACGACTTCCTCGTGAACTACATCGGCACCGAAGAGGTCCAGCTCGAGCTGTTCAAGGCCGGCAACGTCCTCCCCGCGCTGACGGCCGCCGCCGACTCCGCAGCCTCCGACCCGATCATCGCCGGCTTCCAGGCCGTCGGTGCGGACGCCGTCCCGATGCCGGCGATCCCCGCGATGGGTTCGGTCTGGGAGTTCTGGGGCGTGGCCGAGGCCGCGATCATCAACGGCTCCGACCCGACGACGACGTGGCAGAAGCTCGTCGACGACGTCACCGCAGCGATCAAGTAAGACACCCAGCACCATCCCTGCCGGGGCGGACCTCGTCCGCCCCGGCAGCTCGACGACGGGGACGAGATGACACAGACCGCCGAGCCCACGGCTCCACTCACCAAGCGCCAGCGCCAGGCCGCCGGGATCGCCGAAGCGGCATCCGGGCCGATCGGCTGGATGCTGTTGAAGATCCTGCTGCTGGCGATCGTCGACGCCATCGCACTGTATGCGGCGTTCGTCCTCTTCGGGCAGCAGGAGTGGCTGGTGCTCGGCCTGGTCGTGGCCGTCACCGTCCTCGTCAACTACATCTACTTCTCGCGCAAGCGCATCCCCGCGAAGTACCTGACGCCCGGCATCATCTTCCTGATCATCTTCCAGGTGTTCACGCTGCTGTACACCGGATACATCGGCTTCACGAACTACGGCACCGGCCACAACGGCACGAAGGACCAGGCGATCTCGTCGCTCCTCGCCTCGGCGCAGGAGCGTGTCGAAGACTCCCCGACCTACCCGGTCACGGTCGTCGAGCAGTTCGGCACCTACGGACTGCTGGTGACGGATCCTGACACCGGCGATGGGCTGCTCGGCACGGCCGAGCAGCCCCTGCAGGAGGTCGACGCCGAGTTCGACGGCGATCAGGCGGTCTCCGTCGACGGCTGGACCACGCTGCCCCTGGCGAAGGTGTTCACGCTCTCCGAAGAGCTGGAGAAGCTCTCGGTGCCGTTCAGCGATGACCCCAACGAGGGGAGCCTGCGCGCCCCCGACGGGCAGAACGGCTATCTGTACGTCTCGACTCTCGAGTACGACGCGGATGCCGACACCATCACCGACACGACGTCCGGCGCGGTGTACTCCGACACCGGACAGGGCTCGTTCATCGCCGAGGACGGCACCGAACTGCTCCCCGGCTGGCAGACCACCGTCGGGTTCGACAACTTCGTGCGCGCCGTGACCGATGAGTCCATCCGCGGACCACTCATCTCGGTCACGATCTGGACGTTCGTGTTCGCAGTGCTCTCCGTCGCGACGACGTTCTTCCTCGGACTCCTCCTCGCGCTGGTCTTCAACAACACGCGGATGCGGTTCCGCAACGGCTATCGGATCATCCTGATCCTGCCGTACGCGTTCCCGGCGTTCCTCTCCGCCCTCGTCTGGGCCGGGATGATGAACGAGAGCTTCGGCTTCATCAACCAGGTGATCTTCGGGGGAGCGGACA